>JBCDDJ010000060.1:0-20555 GCA_039180385.1 Cyanobacteria bacterium P01_G01_bin.38
ATTTGAGGGATGGACTCATTGGAAATCAGGACGACATGACTCCGAGTTTCCTCAATGATGCGCCTGATAAAGCTGATATATCCTCTATGAAGAATCTTCGAAGAACCGCTGCATTCAAGTAGGGAGTCAATTGATTCAAGAACCAGCAGATATTTTTGCTGTGTAAACAGCGTCATTAAAGACGTGTCTTGAGTCGGAAAAAGTTGTAAGAGTTCGTCTTCAAGGCTCTCGACCGTTGGCGCGTGGAGTACAGGCTTCCAGATAATTTGAGAGAACGGTAGAGGTGTTGATTGAAGCAATCTAGCCAACAAAGAGCGCTTACCAACCCCCTCTGTTCCAACTAATAAAACACATTTATGTAATTCAATGCCTTGTTTAAGTGCCTGTAGGGCCTCAGTCCTTCCATAGAATTTGGGGTTAATTGCCGGTTGTGCGCCAATGATATTTTTGATTTTCGACTTTGTGGAAACAGTATCAATAGCGGGCTGGGGATGAGTATCAGACCTTCGGAGATAGCTATCCTGTGGCTTTTGAGCTGAAATGTGTTTAGTCAGGATTGGACGGAAGGTTTTCTTAGTTACTTTTTCGCCAACTATTCCACTAATCCTGTTGAATAGCTTTGGGGCGGTCCCTGAGCGCAGTGAGGGCAGCTTATATCCAGCTTCTTTAGCTACCTGTTCGTAGGTGAGATCATCCCATGCGGCTCTCAGGACAAGAATTTCGGCGTCGAGGAGCTGCCTACCCTGAGCGACCAGCCGCTTGTTTATGTATTCTTTAGCTTTTTCGACCTTCATAAAGTAGAGATGAAGTAGGTTTATAGTTCTTTGACTACATTTTCTATGATACTCGAAAGAAATGGGGGGGCAAGCTTGAACTAAAAAATGAAAACAGCGTTGAAAAAAAATAATTAATGGATTATCGTATGAGTCATCTCGCTTAAAACCAACAGCCGTTATTGCTTCCTTGTTCCCCTCTGACGCATGAAGGAACGAGGGTTTGGATGACATCTAGCAACAGATAAGCGTTTGTGCATCAACGCCTCAGATAAAGCATTTGTGTATCCCTGACTATGCTACGCAATCGTTTGTACTTTGGTACATTCCTGATGTGTATGATTTTTAGGATTTTCTCGGTATCAAAATAGACCTAGCTGGGTGTGTCTTTGTATAAAAAAACGTCTGTCCTGATGTCCACATTTTAAATAGTGAAGTTGAGTAATTTTCAGGCTTGACTTTGCCAAAATTGTTTCAGCAGGTATCTCCTTTGTGGGGTTCACCTCTCGTTCAGGGTGTTTCTAAGTAAAAGCGTGTTGTCTCTGAAAGTGCTCTTCACCCTGTTTTTGTGATGATTAATACTTGGCAGAAAAGGCAGCATCAGATTGTTGGTGGCAGCGCTCGTATGGCCTGGTTGCTGCTCAGGCTAGGCGTCTGCATGGAATTTGTGGGTCATGGTGCGTTTGGTGTGATCACTAAAGAGGGGTGGCTACCTTACTTTGCGGTTTGGGGGATACCAGAACCCTTGGCATGGAAACTGATGCCGGTTGTCGGTACGATTGACATCATCTTGGGGGTAATGGCATTAGTAACCCCCCGAAAGGGATTTTTGCTGTTTATGGCAGCTTGGGGCTTGATGACGGCTTGTTTGCGTCCTCTAGCAGGTGAACCTATATCCGAATTGTTAGAGCGGGCCTATAACTATGGTGTACCGCTGGCCGTTTTTCTGATGATTGCCTGGGATAGTAAGCCCTATGGGTGGTGGCAACCCGTTGAAGATATCCCCTTCTTAAGTACAGAGCGATTCAAGTTGCTGCGGTGGGTGTTGCGCGTTACGATCCCGGTCTATCTTGTGGGCCACGGCATGTTTGGTGCGATTGATGGTAAAGCGGGTTTAGCCACCCACTATGATGTAACCGGCATATCAGCTCTGTTTGGCTCCACTGATGTTGCCATGATGGCGATTGGTCGGTTTGAGATACTACTCGGTTTCACTGTTTTATTTTTGCCAGTTACGCCGCTGTTATTGTTGGTGTGTCTCTGGAAAATATTTTCAGAGTCGTTGTTTATCTCTTCAGGGGCTTATTTTGGCATCTTTGAGTTCATTGAACGTGGTGCGAGTGTGATTGCCCCCCTGGCCTTGCACTATATTCAACAGGAATTGAAGTATAGATCTCGAGCCCGGATAAACCACGTTAGCTAGGTTCAGAACCTCAGGGTGTTGCCTATGTGCTGAGCCCTTGGGCGATGGACTATGAAATCATGGGAGCGATCAAGCCAGAGGAGTGGGAGTTTCAGGTCAATTAGAAATCTTGAATATCTAATAATGAATGTCCTACTTGTAGAGGATGGATTTTCTGCGCCTTGCAATATAAGAGAAATTCTAGAGCAAAAACAAATTTCCTGTGAGGTAGCAGATTCAACCGCAAGCGCCATGTCTATGACAATAAGGTCTGAGCCAGATTTGTTGCTTCTTGTTGCGCACAAAGGCTCAGGTTTATCTTCGAAACAGGCCCTTGATTTGTGTAAAGAGGCTAAGGATTGGGTGAGCCACTTAAAGATAATAATAATTGCTGAAGGAGCTGATAAGAACTTCAGAGAGTCCGCTTATATCTCTGGAGTTGATGATTTTATTGACTCCAGTTTTAGCGTTGCGGAATTGATCGCAAGGATGCATGTGTTGTTAGGAAATCGAGCAGCAAAGGGTGAAGCAAACCACCCTATTGCTAGCAGAACGATGATACTGTACCCGAATAAATTGAAGCTATATATTGGAGATGAAAAAGAGTGCGTGACGTTAACACAAAAAGAGAGTGATCTGTTAGAGATCTTAATGAAGAACCCAAATTCCGTTATAGAGCGAAGTGCCCTAGTAGACAGGCTCTGGAGAGGGGATCACTGTTCAAGAAGCCTTGATAATTATATTAAAAGGATAAGAGGAAAGCTGCGAAAAGCTTGTGAAACTAGAGAATTAATACATACGGTTCACGGAGTTGGATACTCTTTTTCAGATTTTTCAGGAAATTAGGAGTAAAGATAGAGAATCAACAATATTAACATATCTTTATTTTGTTTTTAATTTTGCCATGACCTTATACAGGCCATGGCTTTTTAGTTAGTAAGTCCTTGAAAAACGTGCTTTTTTACATCGTTTTTTACATTTTTTACATCCTTTTTTACATCTTTTTTACATTCTTCGGATACGTTAAATATTATCAGCAACTACATTCAGAGAGTATTGATTATGAATGCATTGCAAGCTAAAAGATATCGAGTAGACAAGTTTGATTCAGTGCTGCTGATACTTCTGGGGAGTTCAGCATTTTCATTTTTAGTTGGTCGTGCTGTTGAATCGCTTAACGCATTTGCAATGCCGGTAGGGTATGCATTTGGCATTGCAGCGATTACCTACATGCTTTGGGGATACACCAGGGTTTCCACTATATTGAATAAAGAACAGCGATTGTTTGGGATCGCAGGTATCGCGGTCTACACGATTGCGATATTTGGCTTTCAGGCCGCTCCCGCCCATGCTCAGTTTTTGCAAGGAGCGGAAGCGCTTTTTGAATCAGTTGAAGGGATTGACGAGACCCTGGTTGATACCCTGTTTACTGTCTTGAGAATCGCCTTCGTGATTGCGTTTGTGATCTCCTTGTTGCCTGCATTTAACGCTGCTAGAGATGGAGATGATTGGAAGTCCTTGGCAAAAGCACCTGTTTTGGCTGCCGTGTTAATTGCAGTGGCGGATGTGGTGATTGGGTTGATAGCAGGAACCGGAGGCGCAGCCTAGGCGTGAGAGATTGTGCAGGAGAAAGGGTCAGCTAAACGGTTTATCAAGGTATCTAAGGTGCTCCATGCGAACACCTCAATAGCAGGAATTCCCAGTGATCAGCTTGTGCCGTGGGCCATATTTGTATTTATCGCAGCGGCCCTGTGGACGAATGGAGTGGACGCACATACTGTGGTGCCGTTATTGTTCTGGGCCTGTGGTACCTGGTGGTTGATGATGGGTTCTGAATCATGGCGGTTTATGAACAAGTTTCATAAGCCCCCTCGATGGGTAAATGGCAATCTTCGATATACGTCAAAGGTAAAGACCACGCATGATATCAGCAACGAAGGTCAAAGCCAAACGAGTAAGGACGCCTAGCGAAAAAGGTAGCAAGACCCGAGTGGTGACTGCCTTTGAGAAGGCGCTACACCTGGAGACGCTGGCCAGGATATCGATTAAAGGTAGAGAAGCAAGCTGTTTGTTGCTGGCCAAAGGCAAGAAATTTCAGCTTGTCTTTGGGTTTGAATGTAATGGCATCCATGACAACCCCAAAGAACATCAGCTAGAGGGGATTGCAACTGCTGTTGAATCTGGCCTCAAAGATATGTCGATGGGGTCTGTGACCTTCCATCTTGAATCGTTTTCGAGCGATGAAGATAGACAGAACTATCTAGACAGGTTAATCAGGGAGTCAGACTGCCTTGAGGCCCAGGTTGTTTTGTATGGCGAAAAGAAACGGTCTCAAGAGCTGGCAGAGAAAGGAGTCCGGCAAGTTAAACGCTTAACAATCTATGCCGAGGCGACGATAGACTTTAACGACATTGGGGAGGGAGGAAAGACAGACTGGTCTGATAAGGCTATTTCGCAGGTTGCCAAACTCTGGAAATCGGTCCAAAAAGTAACTGATGGCAAAGATGCCCGCCAGGACGAATTTGAAACCCTGTTTGAATCCGGTTTCTATAAAGGGTTTATCTTCTGGGAGCAGATTCTATCAAACCGGATGGGGTTAGAGATTACCCCCTTGGATGCTGAAGGATTATGGCAGCGGATGTGGCAACGATTTAATACTGGCCCAGCCCCTTCGGTGCCTCAATGGATTGAGTACAAAGATGGGGAGATTACTGAAGTCATTCGCAGTGATAGACACCCCCGCTCAGTTCTGGTGGCTGGAGAGGGGGGAGAATCAAGAGTGCCGATTGCTGATACAGCTTGGGTGAAAGTCAAAGATAAATTTGTGGCCCCCATGGTGTTTGCGGAAAAGCCAGAGGGGTATGCCGGGGTGAGCCATCAGCTGCGTTTTCTGTGGGAAGCGATTTGTAAGCCGTATGTAAAAGATACTGAGATCATTACCCAAATCCAGCCGACCAATCTCAAGCTGATGCAGCACAAGATGCAGGATGTGATTAAGCAGAGTGTTGCAAGAAGTCAATTTGCTCAGGAAAAAACGTCGGTAGATGTCAATGCGAATCTGCGGCTTCAGAAAAGTATTGAGGCCCAGGAACAGCTGTTTGAAGGCACCATCCCAGTACGACTGGGAACCGTTGTGCTGGTTCACAGAGATCGTAAAAGCAAGCTCGATGATGCTTGTCGGTCTTTGGCTAATTGCTTCCCATTGCCCTGCCGCCTGGTGCGAGAGCGAGATGTGTCCTGGTATTACTGGCTACAAAGTCTACCGATTGTGTGGGACCAGATTCTGAAGGTCCCCTACGACCGGACGACGACCTGGCTCAGTAACGAAGCCCTTGGGATGATACCACTGTGCAAGACCAAAGATATTGACCGAGAAGGGTTTGAGTTGATTGCCGATGATGGTGGCTCACCAATTAAGTTGGATTTTATTAACAAACTGAGGAATGTCGCGTGCTTCGGTACGACGCGATCCGGTAAATCGGTCCTGATATCGGGGATGCTGTCATTATTTCTCAGCTCAGGCTATCCCATCATTGCGTTGGACTATCCGAAGCCGGATGGGACCAGTACGTTCACAGATTTTGCTGTCTATTACGGGGATAGGGCTGCTTACTTTGATATTGGTAAGGAAAGCAATAACCTGATGGAGATCCCAGACCTGCGAGGACTCTCTGAAAAAGAAGCCGAAGAAAGATTTGATGATTATAAAGCCTTTCTGGAGTCTGCATTGCTGGCAATGGTCGGTGGAGATTCGCGAGAGGAAAGAGCACTAATTGGTAAGGCACTCAATAACTTCTTTGCTAACAAAGATATTATGAGGCGCTATAACGAAGCTTTTGAGAAAGGCTTTGGTTCAATGGAATGGCAGGTAATGCCCACCCTCAAAGATTTCCTGGAATTTTGTTCAGAAGAATCGCTGGGCATGAGTGAGGATTCGAGCACGCTTCAGCGTAATGCGCGAGAGCAAATCCAGCTTCAAGTTGAATACTGGATTGGATCGAGAATCGGTCGAGCGATTGCGAAGCCATCGTCTTTCCCGACGGATTCGCAATTGATCATCTTTGCCTTGAGGAATGTCTCAAACAATGACGAAGCAGCGTTGTTGGCTCTATCCGCCTATTCAGCAGCGCTGCGCCGCGCCCTGAAATCACCCAAGAGTATTTTCTTCATTGATGAATCTCCCATCCTGTTTGAGTATCCCTCTATTGCAGGGCTGATCGGTCGTCTTTGCGCGAATGGTGCCAAGGCAGGCATTCGAGTGTTTCTGTCAGCGCAAGATCCGAATACCATCATGGAGTCCCATGCTGGCCCGAAAATCATGCAGAACATGAACACAAAGCTAATCGGGCGGATTCAGGAGAATGCCATCGATGCTTTTGTGAAATATCTTCGCTTTGAGGAAAGCATGATTTCTAGAAATGCCAGTGAGCGCTTTTTCCCAAAGGCGTCAGAGCTTTACTCTAACTGGCTGTTAGAGACAGACGGGGTGATTGTCTATTGCCGCTATTATCCTTCAGATTTGCAGCTTGCCATTGTTGCTAACAACACGGATGAACAGGCGGCGAGAAACCGTTTCATGGTGAAGTCAAGGAATCGAATAGAAGGGTATGTACGGTTCTCGGAGGAGTACGCAAACTGTATCCGTAACGGACTGTCTTTGGAGGGTATTGGATGATGAGACGCAACAGACCATTTGAGCAGGTAATTACTGCATTGATCCGAAACAGACTTTTTGGACTGATTGTTGCTGCATCAGTGTTGGGAGGGATTGGTGGTGACAAAGCCCTGGCGCAGGCAACCACTGTCAATGATTTAGATGCCCAGCTGCGTGCCCAGAGTGAGCAATCAACCCCCCCAGCTGGTCAGTCAAATAATTTCGCGCCAGGTGGCCCCAGTCCTGTGGGTGGCAGCAGTGGTGGAATCGGTGGCGTCGATGGTGTCCTGGACCAGGTGAACGGGACGATTGATGGTGTCATAGATGGCGTCACCGGACAAATCGATGGCGTTATAGATGGCGTTACCGGACAAATTGATGGTGTCATCGATAGCGTCACTCAGCAAGTGATGGGCCAGATAGATGGCATCATTGCGGATGTGATGGGGCCGGTCAACGCCCAAATTGATCAAGTTCTGGGCCAGGTGACGGGTGTGATTGACGAAACCCTTGGCAATGTTCTGGGTGACCTGGGCGGCATTGTTCCAGACTTGGGTGAGGTCATCCCCGACTTAGGTGGGATTATCCCTGATTTGGGCGGTTTGGGTGGCCTCGGTGACCTATTTGGTGGCGGTGGCGATGATAATGTTGAGAGTGCCTACGATCCACTTGAAAGTGGTGGCAATGAAGTCGCGGGGGCCAAATTTGAGGTATCGCTACCTTCAGTTACAGAGCCCTATGCCGGGATGGTTCCGATTGAGCTAGGCGCTCTAAATTTGCCCGACCTGGGGGGTATCAGAACGAAATTCAGAGAAGCTGCGATGGCGGGTGCTGAGGCTGGGGCTCCCAATCCAGAGCTGCAAGGAGCAGATCGATTCAGCACGAACCCCGAGGTGCTAGCAACCTCTCTGTCTAATGAGGTTGAGAGACAGGGCATTCGCTCTATTTCTGAATCCGTCCTCAGTGCCGAGGGACAGGAAGCCATGCAGCAAGAGCAGGAGGGTGCCAAAGAAACGCTTGACGGCATCATGGAGCTGGCCTCAGATGCTCAGGAGCTAGATGTCACCCAAGACATCATGAAGAACCTGACAGCGATGCAGGCCCAGGACAGCGTGATTGGCACCGGCTTATATCGACAAACGATGGAAACCCGTCAGCAACTGGCTGCAAATGGCATGGCGATTTCACAAGCGTCCGAGGCGCTAGATGAACAGCAACGGGCGCGACGGGCAGCCCAACTGGGATCGGTCGGTCAAATGCAGGTTTCTGCCAGCCTGTTCAGAATGCCGGGTATGTCAGGAGATGAGTAGAAGGTTGTTATGGTGACCATCCTGAAAAATCGAAGAAATGTAATGCAGTCCAAGAATCTGGTACCTGCATTTATTCTGATCTCTGTTGGGCTCAGTTCAGCAAGCCTATTGCTGACGCTACTTAACACGATTGGGATTATGTACATCGGCGGGAAAGATGTCCCCGCATTAGTGCAGCTTGATAATGGACATTCCATAGCAGTAGAGCCCGTCGAGGGTTACGAAAGAACCCCTAAAGTCATCAATACATTTGTCAACGAATCGCTAGGGCAATTGTTTACCTGGAATGCTACCTCACAAGGAGATGGCACCCAGGCAGTTGTATCCGACGAAGGGGTCTCGATTGGTAGGAAGCGAGTGACTACGCGAACGTGGCGGGCATCGTTTGCGATCTCAGAAGATTTTAGGGTACCGATGCTCGAAGAGATCGCCGAAATGACACCTGATGGTGTGTTTCAAGGCAGTGCCCAGAGCGTTCTGAACATCGATTCAATTTCTGAACCTGTAGAAGTTGAGCCAGGGAAATGGCAGGTTGATGTGGTCGCCGTGCTGCTCATTTTTGACAGCAGAAACCCTCAAGGGTTTGCCATTCCTTTTAATAAAACGCTGATTGTCAAAGCGGTAGAAGTTGCTATCGATCCGCTCAAGAAAGAATCTACTCCCATACAAAAGGCTGTTTATGAAACAAGATTAAGCGGTCTGGTCATTGATGAGATGTATGAACTAGGAGGAAACATCAGTGGTTAAGGCGGTAGAGGGAACAGCGACTGATGCACGGTCAAATGGCCAGACTTCAGGAATGAGCCTTGATGAGATAGCCAACTTGGTCGGCTATACTCCAGCAGATGCCAATGGGTCCGAAGTCAATGGCAACGGCGTCGCAGAGGATACCTCAGAGGATGATCTCAACCTTGATGAATTTTCTGATGATGAGGGTGTAGAGCTGGATGTTAGTCCTACTCCAACTGGTCGGAAGCTTCATCAAAACCCAATTGTCAAGTTTCTGTTTATTGGCAGCTTAACAGGGTTACTGTTTTTCGGACTTGGCTTCTTCCTTAAGAGCATGAATAAGGTGGACGTCGTGGGTGAACCCAAAGAGACGACCGGCTCTAGAGAAGATGAAGAAAGCCCTGAGGAAAGAGCCCTTAGATTGAAGGAGCAAGAATTAGGGGATCTCAAAACTGCCAATGCCCTAGGGAATCAAAGTCAGGCACTGGAGTACCAGCAGAGTCAGAGTGAAATTCAAAGCAGGCGCAGACCACCAGTCACGACGACAGTAGCAGATGCCTCAGCTGCAAGGCGACAATCAAATGCGTCGTCAACTTCCTCTTCTTCCTCCCCACCTCAGCCTCAGCCAGCGGTTAGGCCCGTTGATAGAACACCGACCCCAAGACCAGCCGCAGCGCCAGTCAGACAGCCATCCAGGACTCAACCTGCCGTTGTAACCCCGAGACCAGCTCCCTCGACTACGCCAAGTCCTAGATTCTCTGAGCGGCCAGCTGAGCCAGAAGTCGATCCAAATGAACGGTGGCAGCAGTTATTAGCAATGGGTAGCTACGGCAGCATAGACTACAGCGATGATATCCAAAGTGCTGCTCCCGCAGTAGAAGCAGTGTCCACAACGGCTGGTCAGCCTGTCGAAGTACCCGTCGCTGTCGAAGGTGGACCCGTGGGTATCTTTGTGGCCCATGGCAAGTCTGAGGCTGATGAAGATGTCCCAGTTGAAGTAGAGGCTGTTGAACCAAGGTCAGGGAATGTACCAGTTGAAGAGACTGAAGCATCTGAAGAAGCGCAAATACAAGACGCAATGTCGGTGATTCTGGGTGAACCAGAGGAAGGGGCCACTGTAGTAGAAGCCGTTGAAACGATTCCAGGGCAGCGAGTTGGAGGCGTCTTGCTGACTCCGATAGTGATGGCAGCGGGGACTGGGGCGTCTCAGGAAGCTATCATCGAAGTAACAGAAGATCTGATCGCTGATGATTTTGTGGTTATCCCGGCTGGGACTCAGATCATCAGCGAAGTCGAGAGTGTTGACCAGACGGGCTTGGTGGATTTAGTAATTACCGCTGTGGTGATGCCCCCAGGCTCTGAGGATATCCAAATGGACATCCACGGCAAGAGCTTTCAAATCAGAGGGGAAGCTGGAGAACCGCTGATCGCGGAGCTATATCGGGATGAGTCGGAGTTGCGCAGTCTGGAGCTGAGTTCGGCGGCGATTGGCGCATTGGGGAACGTGGGGGCGATTCTAAATCGACCCGATAGCGAAACTACAATTGTTAACAGCAACACCTCGGTCAGTAGTACAGACAACGGGGATGCCAACATTTTGGGAGCCCTGTTAGAGGGCGCTGCGCAGGCAATCGTCGAGCCCAGGCAAGCCAGGATCGCTGCCGCCACTCAAGAGATCATGAGTCGGCCTGAAATCTGGTTTATCGATGCGGGCAAAGAAGTCGAAATCATGGTTTCAGAAGGCTTTGTTGTTAATTGAGGAAGCAGAATGTCTAAAAGATGGACTATAGCAGGCATACTTGCTTTCTGGGCGCTGTTGGCATCACCAGGGCTCAGCGTTGCCGTCAGGCGAGTTACCCCAGAGCAGGCAGAGCAGGGCCAGGTTGATGTTGTAGTTGAACCTGCCTCGGGCACCAGCATCAACTTTTCAGACACAGGAGAAATCATCTACAGAGTGTGGCTTGATGACCCTAGCAAGTTAACGGTTGACTTTGATGGGCCTGTGGAGACGGGGGCGAGGGTTATCCACCTCAGGTTGGTTGAAGGGATTAGTTTTGATAATCTGCCAACCGGCAGCAGCACCCTATTGACCGTGGTTACCCGAGATGGGCAGACCACCAAGACATATATCTTTCCAGTTACTTACGGGCAAACGGACGCGCACCTGATAACAATTGCGCCACCAGAAGTTTTACCAGAAGGCGTTGCTACCCGAGTAGAACCTGATCCAGTTGATCTAATAGCTGTTCAGCGAGGATTGGAGCTGGCGATAGAAGAGTTATTGATTCCTGAGACCCACCCAATTGTGAGCAGAATTGAGCAATTTATCAGTGAAAGCGAAGCCGGTGAATCTCAGCGGCTAGCTGCTTCAAACGCAGGTCTGAGGTGGGAAGTAATTGAGGAGCTTTCCAGACGAGGGCGTCAGAATTTAATCCTATCGGAGCAGTAGCCATGCCGACACCAAGGCTAATCTTAATGTCCAAGCAAGAGTTAGAGACACCTGTGGTTCAAGAAGGTGTTGAAGAGGCGTTTGAAAAAGCCGACCTCACTATATCTGGAGAAACGGCGATAATCCCTGACTGGTCACAGGTCAGCTTGGCTGACTTTCAGCCAATGTATCAGGGGCAGGATTTACTTGCGGATAGCCTGACGGTCGGGGATTTGGCAAATGTACTCAATATAGAAAATATTACTTTTTTGTCGATCATCCTGAATTCGGAGGAATTCATAAATGAAAAAACTATTCAGCTGAATGCATATCCCTTTCTGGCAGAGCTGACAGTTGGAGAAATAGCAGGGGTTATACCAAGGCTTCAGGACTTATCTATAAGCAAGATCAAGGTTATTAAAGACTTGCTGCGAACTGTGACCGATGCCCCAGAAATTGTTAATTCTGATGCCACCTTGGGGGAAATTCTGTCGAAGTACCCCAACCTCGGGTCGGTGAAGTTCAAACATGTTGACCTGGAAAGCTATGCCGCAGCAGACTTACCAGGATTTTTAGGAACGCCAGTTATCTCTATTCCAGGCTGGCAAGATATCGCAGTTCGCGAAGTCTTGGGACTTGCCCATGTTCCCCTAGACAAGATTGGCGAAGGGCTGAACATGAGCGGTGAAATCGTGTCTGTGGGTGTTGTCGATGGGGAAGACGGCAAAATAGCCAGATTACATGAAGGGCTGTGGAGACGTGATTGGAGTACAGATAATCCGCTGACCCCATTCGGGCCATTTATGACGATCTATCCATACTCAGTCGCTGAGGCTGGGATGAATAGTGTTGCCTTTTTTAACATCTGCTCGGGGGAAGTTGTCGAGTGTAACTCGATTGGGCCATTTCCTTATCTGTATCACGCCAATGGTGACCCTATCTTCATTGGCCAAGTGGATGTGTCACCCCCAGAGACTGAAGAGAAGTTAGAGAGCAGGAATGAGGTGGTGGTTTTACCTTCAACCGAACCGAAAGAGCCAGGGCTCGACGGAATGCTGACACCGGCAATCATTGGAACCCTGGTTTTTCTTGTGCTTGCTACAGGTGCCTTTATCTGGCTTGTCTGGCCGAAGCGTAAGGAGGGGCAATCACGATGATGGAAAAGCTATCTGAATTCTTGGGCGGGATGCCCCCCAGCCAAATTAAGCTACTTCTCATTGCAGGAGTTGGCATTATCATCGTTTTGCTTTTGGGGGATAGCAATAAAGGCAAGCTTGCCAAGAGTCGCAAAGGCGGCAAGCCAGAGACCAAAGCAGCCAGAAAGTATGCTGTTGGGCAGATGCTAGCTGGGATTCATAATCAAGTCGCTTTCACGACAGCCCCGGTCTTCTCCAAGGGCAAGCAGAAGCATGAACGAGGTACTCTCTACATCAGCGATGCCCAAAGGGGGACAGCGGTTGTCGGCTCAGCCAACAGCGGTAAAACCTACAGTGTGATCGATCCCATTTGCCGCAGTGCGATCTCACAGGGGATGCCTATCATTCTCTACGACTTTAAATATCCGGACCAGACTGGGAAAGTTGCAGCCTATGCGAAATCCCAAGGGTATGAAGTCCATATCTTCGCCCCCGGTTTTGAAGAGAGCGGACAATGCAACCTGCTGGACTTTATGGAGAACGAAGCCGATGGTCTGATGGCCCGACAGATTGCCACCACCCTCAATACCAACATGAGCACTGGCAAGGGGGGAAACCGTGATGAGTTTTTTGGGGATGCTGGTGACCAGTTGGTGCAGGCTGTATTACAGCTTGCCAAAAGCTTGCCCTACCCAGACTTATTGACTGCTTCAACCCTACTGGGCCTACATCAGCTACCACAGCGCATCATCAAAGCAAAAGAACGCAGCGACCAGGACCAGTGTTCCGACTGGAGTATGTCTCTCTGGGTCTATATGGCTTTTTCCCAGCTGCTTCAGCTAAAAGACTCCGAGAAGACGGTCGGGGGGGTTCTGGGGACTGCCTCTAAGGTGTTTAGTAAGTTCATGGTGCCTGAGCTGATGGGGGCGTTTTCCGGGACGACGACGATCCCGCTCAGTATGCATGGCAGAAAGCTGCTGATATTTGGGCTTGACCAACATCGCAGAGAGGCGATTTCCCCATTGCTGGCAGCGACGCTACACATGGTCGTTGCTCGATCCCTCTATGAAGACAGGACAGAGCCCCTGGCGTTGATTCTGGACGAGCTGCCCTCGATTCGACTACCTCATCTGGTCAAGTGGCTGAACGAGAGCCGGTATAAGGGGCTGTGTGCAGTCTTGGGGTTTCAGAATATTGGCCAGCTGGAAGACGCCTATGGCAAGGGCATCACGCAAGCAATTATGGGTGCCTGTGCGACCAAGGCAATTTTTAATCCTCAGGATAAGACCAGTGCTCAATATTTTTCAGAGTATCTGGGCCAGGAAGAGATCCGAATCCGTCAGAAAAGTCGAGGCTATGGCAAGAGCGGATCATCTAGAAACGTCTCCATGAATGCCAGCAAACGGCCCCTGGTGGAAGCCGCTGAACTCAATCGGTTTCCCATTGGGAAGATGGTGTTTCTCAACCCTGGCTATAGCTCAGATGGTGAGGCATATGTGCCAATGGTCCTGAAAGGGCGAGTCCCCAAGAAAGAGGCTGAAAAAGCCAAATTGTCTACGAAGGCATGGCCGAAGCTAAGGGCCTGGTTAGCAAGGCGCTCAGGGGTTGCGCGGTTGGACCGCAAAGACATTGAGAGACGATTCAACTATCTGAATAAAATGTTTTCCCTTGAAGATGTTGCTCCCCCGGTTGCAAATGGTCACCAGACTGCAACCGCAAATAAGCATACAGCCCATGTAAAAAATCCTGCATTGCTGAAACGATTAATGGCGGAGGCATTCTGATGGTCCGACAAATGCCCCCAGCACGTCAATCAGTGACTACAGCGGACGCCAATCGCCTGGAGTCAGCGATAATGAGTGCTTTGAGAACAGCGCTTTTGCTGAAAGCCTTACTGAAAGAAAAAGAATTACCTCCAAGAGCCAAGAGAGAAACCAGTCCGCGAGAAGTCGAGATTGAGAAGGATCAAGGACAGGTAGAAGCACAATCACCGAAGTGGCTTAATCCAGCTACGGAAGGCGAGAGACTGG
Source organism: Cyanobacteria bacterium P01_G01_bin.38 (assembly GCA_039180385.1). Lineage (GTDB taxonomy): Bacteria > Cyanobacteriota > Cyanobacteriia > Phormidesmidales > Phormidesmidaceae > SIO4C1. The sequence continues at coordinate 14,463 of JBCDDJ010000060.1, forward strand.
CGATTGCACCAGGTAAGGGAGCCAAACAGCTTCCGATGAGCTACCTGGAGAAAGCCGCCTACCTGAACGGGATCGATCCTAAGCTGTTGCCCCCTACAGGGGACGGAATAGGGGCATATGCACTCGCGCCCAGCCGCGATGGTGGCGGCAGCGTGGAGCTTAGTCGAGATCGTCCAGACGTTCTGATTCATGTCAAGGTCGGGGATGAGCTGGTTTTGGGTTCACCTGACGATATCTCAGACAACATTGCTGAGCAGATGTCGGAAGAACATCAGCAAATCCTGGTCGATGCTATGGAGGACAGGCCAGTCAGCCAGAGGGTTAGCATTTTTGCAGTCGATCAGAATGGGAATCAGATCGCATTTGACCGAAAGCCCCAACTCGACCAGGGGCAATGGAGTATAAGAAATGGGGAGAATGAAGTTCACCTCAGTAGCCGGGAGGCAAAAGAAGGCGTTGGGCAAATGGACTCCCCGGCTAGTCAGAAGATAGGGGCTGCGATTGGTGAAGCTGTTCAAGGGGATGCATACATAGAGGGTCCAAGATTCAATATCCATGTCCAGGGCGAGGACGTTGTAGTTACCGACAAAACAGGTCGTCAGGTTAGTCCTGAAAAGTTGTCCGAGATCAGTGAGAGAGCTTCGAGTGTGGTGAGTCAGGCTAATTTATTGCCGAGCGCGGGATTGTCTCAGGGCGTGAGTTCTGCTATTGATGACGGTCCGCAGATAGATAGGGAGATGGAGCTGTGAACGAAGTCACCAAGAGACGGATCACGCTGGGAGCACTGGCGTTACTGTTCCTATTTTTATTTGAATGGGTTCGGCCCAGGTTTATTGATACTGGGGCAGCGGATGCACTTGCTAGTCATGTCAGCAGTGGAGCGCTGATCGAGAATGTTGTTGACTTCCAGGGCTATGCCTATGGATCATGGCGTACCAGTGAGGACCAGGGCTACATAATCCTGTCAGAAGATAGCCCGCATGAATGGGCCGTCATTTGTGATCGCCAGGAAGAGTATCTACCCATCGACCTATTAAAGGAATGTAGTGTACCCGCTTCAATTGCACGCCATCTATACACACTGAGAGAGGTAGGGGAAGGTGAAAACCGCGTGGGGAAAGCTAGTTAAATATATTGCGATTGCTTTTCTGGCAATTTGTTGCTTTTGTCTGTCCTCTGAGCCAGCGATGGCCCAAGAGTGGGGAACGGTTGACTTTAGCCAGGTCACCTTCAACTCGCTGCCAGCGTTTGAGGAACCTGGGTCAATAGCATCCTCCAGGATATTTGCAGACCCTGCCATCGACCTGGGCTATGACACCGCCCGAGAATGGCTGGCGGGGGACTTGCCGGTAGATGTCCTTAAGTTAGGAGATTTTCAATCAAGCATCGCCGCGCAATATCTTAACCTGGATCAGATTAGCCAACTGACAGGGATACCTCTCGAAAATCTGGCGATAGCTGATATTCCGTTTTTTGAGGGAATGTCCCTTAGCGACTTTATCTCAGGAGTGCCTGCTTTGGGTGGCTTCAATCTGGACGAAGTGCCAGGAATTGCAGGTGTATTAGGCGGTAATCCAGGGGAGACAATCTCGGATATTCTGACTAACACCCCGGAGCTAGGGGATTTGAATGTCTCTGAAGTGTTTGGTGAGGTTGGAATATCAGAGATTCCCAATCTGGAGCTGGCCGAGCTGGACTTTTTCAAAGGCTGGGAAAATGCCAATATCTCAGACATTCCTGGCCTGGGGGATGTAGAGCTGGGTGCCATTTCAGATGTCATGAGTGCCTTCTCCGGTGTCACCGGAATGCATGACGTGACCTATGGGCCGAAGGAGCACCGCGTCACCCCCACCAAGTTTTCAATCACTGGGGGCGATCAGGTGGGCTTCTCAGTGCAGTGCGGTCAGGAGCCGGGTTGCATGTATGTGGAGCTAGAAGGCCCTGGCAAAATGCACGGTGCCCAGTGGATTGCAGGGGGCAAAGACGAAGGGCAGCAAATGGTTGAGGGAGGCTTCGGCATCCTGGGGGTTGTCAATGGTGGGGAGGAACCCACCGGCAGACATCCATTTGGGGATGTGTTCAAGGTTGTACTAGAACAAACAAATGAGCCGGAGGGAACAGCTAAATATGCCCTATATTTCAATGTCTGTGCGAAATTCTTTTTTGTGAAAACCTGTACCCCCTACTTCCTGGGACCAGTGCCTATGCCTTTGCTAAATAGCAATGAGAAGGGCATGGTTATCACTGGCCTGCTAGATGGGGAAGGGGGAGCCAGTAGCGGGTTGGAGCCCCCTAGTCAGTGGGAGAACTTGCGCCCAGATCTTCCAGATGATTTGAAGTCAATCCTGGCGGCAAACAATCGGAGAGTTGGGGGCGGTGGTGGCGCTCAAGTCGTCATGGATGAGGACTGTCTGAATGGGATTCTTTCAGAAGTCCCTGCTGGGCAACGTCAGGGGGCTAGTGAAACCATTCCCCGAATTGTCGCCGCTGCCCAGGAAGAAGGAATCACTGATCGTGCTCAGATCGCCTATATGCTGGCCACAATGGAGCGAGAAGTCGGAGGGATATTTAATTGGCAACCAGTGGAGGAGGGTGGTACACCTTGTAGCTATGACGGAGGCTGTGGATGGCACGGGCGTGGCTATGTCCAACTGACCCATCGATACAACTATGTCAATATGGGAAATAGACTGGGGATTGACTTGGTGGGTAATCCAAATCTTGCATTAGATCCAGATATAGCGGCTCGAATTTTGGTTATCGGCATGAGAGATGGTGACTTCAATGGGTATGGTCATGGACTAAGCCACTATGTCAATGAGCAAAGTCAGGATTGGTATCAGGCTAGAAGAACGGTTAACGTCCTGGATCATGCCGGTGAGATTGCTACCAACGCCCAAGAGTATTACGCCATGATCAGTAAATGCGAAACTTTGGAGACGACTCGCGGAACAGTTGGAGAACTGGTTGCACCTATCCAGGAATTGAGGACAGGCACCCTAGGAACTGGCGCTCAAGAGTATGGTGCAGCCCGCCCACACAGAGGATGCTACGGAGAATGTCACGCAGGTCAGGACTTCGATATCACTCAAGGCGTTGACGATAACTTCCAGAGTTTTATTGGAGGAACTGTCACACGTATTGGGTATGACCCCGGAGGATATGGACATTATGCCGATATCTATAATGCTGAACTGGGTGTTGTAGAGCGCATAGCTGAAGGTTCTCAGCTTACTGTTCAGGTGGGAGATACTGTTGCTCCTGGACAAGTCATATCTACTGGGGAAAGCAATACAGGTGTAATCCACTATGAGATTCGTGAGCCCATCAACGACCAAGGCCAAGGGGGATTTGGTATGGCGGGGACTCAACATCCCATCGAGTACCTAGAAGGTATTGGTGTCATCCAACGAGAGGGAACGAGAGTAATCCCACTCATCAACGATCAAATTGCAGGAGGGCAGTAAAATTGAAGATAGTTTTAAGGAGTCAAAAAGTGAATGTGAGACTCAAGATACTTATGAGCGTTGGATTGATTTTTTTGGCGACAGTGATCGCAGTACCTAGTCTCGCCCAACAGGATGGGCTGGGTTATTCAGAGGGGCCTTTTGAACTAGTTGAGGGTTATGAAGAGGTAACTGGACCTAGCCCATTTGAGCTGCTACAGGCAGTAGCCGCAGAAGAGGATATTCCAATGGTGGAGTACACCTCATTTGAGACGACAGAGGGCGACACTCGCTATGTCTTCATCAATATTACTGCTAACTACATTGACAATACGGCAGTTGTAAAAAGTCCAGTAGGTGAAGACGAATGGTCCCTTGTATGTCGGGAAGCGTCAAGAATTCCAGTGGTGAGGTTGGCCGAAGACTGCGGATTGGGCCAGGCTTTAGCTACAACCCTGAATGAGGGTTTTGATGAAGCTTTAGAAGCATGGGTTGAGGGGCAAGAACAATGATACGCAGACGAAACCGAGTTATTTATGGAATATCAGGTATTGCAGTAGCTATCATGTTCTTGCTGCTGGCAGCGAGAGCCCCATTATTGTTTGCGCAGGCAAATGAGCGCGTGCTGGGTGTTATCGAGGTCATCCCTGAGTTTGTAGGGTTTTATGAAGACCTGGAAGGACGAACAGAAGTTCCTGTTCTTTTGCCGACAGAAGTTCCTTTACCAGAGCACCTGAATGAATTCTTTGCGAGTGCTACTTTTGCTCAGCAGGAACGATACACAGTAGATCTCGAAGCAGTGGAAGGGTGTGGGGGCGCAGGGGCCTGCACATTTGGATCGATGAGCGGTGAGGTTCTTACTGACCAAACTCCTAAGCTGGAAGAGATGTATGCTCCTGAAATGGAAACGCTTGTTAACCCGGGTGACAGACCTATTTCATCAGATCCTCTGGGGCCAGTGGAGCTAGTAGATGGGCTCGAAGGATACTTTATCCCGTGGATGGCTACTGCTCAGTGTAGTGAGTCTAAGGTCTATTGGGTCCAAGAAGGATTCAGGTATCGAGTTGGCATTGAGTGTGCCGACAAAGAGGATGTTGTTGAGTTGGCAAACTCTGTGATCCGTAATGAACCAATAGCTGAGCCTTAGTCGATGAGCTAAAGGCGAGTTGGAAAGGAGACGATCATGAATGCTTTAGCCAGTCTTATCGTTTTGAGTGCAGCAGCTTCTGAGTTAGGCCCAGTGGCAATACCTCAGCATCTAGAAAGTGCGTATGAGCAGGTTGCTCAGCGAGTTTCATTCCCAATAGTGCTTCCAACTGAAATACCCAACGTTACTGATGTTGGAAGCGGTGACTTCCGAATTACACCGGAAGGGCATGACAGTGAGGATCGGTATGCTTTTTTGATAGACAGTACTGCTGGTTGTGATAATGGTGGTTGGTGTCCTACCGGCTCTTTCGGTGGTGAAATGCTTGAGGGTGCAACACCCCTTATAGAAATGTTTGGCTATATTCTGACGCTTCCACCAGATAGCGTCTCCAGTGAGCCCTGGCAAGAAGTTTCACTCACCAGGGATATTCAGGGCGTGTTTGTACCTTGGGAGAAAACGGATCAATGCTCAGAAGCTCGAATTTATTGGGAGCAAGAGGATTATCGATATTATGTGGGACTTCCGTGTGAGAACCTGACAAACCTGACAGTATTCGCGAATTCCATAATTGAAAATCAACCAATTCCAGAGGAATAACCCATGTATCTAGCACTTGCCGGTGGAGATGGGATACTAGAGCGTGGCCTAAATGTATCTCAAGGGGTATCGGCGGCCTGGTCGGACCACTGGGACACGATATTTGATAGTGAGCTGTTCAGTATTATTAACTTCTCCGCTGCTGTGATCGCAGTTGTAGTTGTCGGCGTGTATGCTATTGAAGCCTTTAATGAGGCCAACGAAGGCAATTTCTTTCTAGCCAGGACTGCTCAAAAGATGATCTGGCCGATAATTGCGGTTCTGTTCTTCTCAAACAATGGCGCTTTGATGGCAACAACCGCTCGCAGCGCGAGGGTATTCACTCATGAAATGAATCGTCAGGTGCTGGAGGTGACGTTGCTGGGGATACAGCTAGAAGACGCGATGCGGGCAACAGTAGCCAGAGGAGTGTTGACTAATGAGATCTCAGCCCAAATTGACCAGTGCAAAGGAATGATAGGTCAACGTCAGTTTGATTGCCTTAGGGCAGCAAATGAGCAGGTGCAGGCCACAATTGATGCTTATGAAAATCGATGGTTTTTGGAGTTACCCGCTGATATTAGAGGAATTGCCGAATCTATAAACAATGTCTTAGTGAGAATAGGGGATGCTAGATCTACTGGCGCAACCAGTGGTGCAATTGACGGGCTAGTAGTAGACGAAAACGAAGGTCCACTCCAAGTAGGTTTTGACTCTATTGCTGGATCATTTGTTGGTGGAGTATCTGGTCTTTTTCAGGGACTTGCTGGGACTTATGTGAATGCCATAGTGATGAGTTTGTTGATGGCAATCCAGTGGGCGTTTGTAAATGTCCTTGAGATCGCCATGATTTTGACAGCACTCACAATGCCATTGGCTGTAGCACTCACGATATTACCTTATCCGACTAAGGCATTAATC
>JBCDDJ010000061.1:0-20376 GCA_039180385.1 Cyanobacteria bacterium P01_G01_bin.38
CTATATCACCGGCACCTGCCCCAACTGTGGCTATGAAAAGGCCCGAGGCGATCAGTGTGAGAACTGCACCAAGGTGCTCTCTCCCACAGACTTAATTAATCCACGCTCGACCATCTCGGGCAGCACTAACCTGGAAGTGCGAACGAGTAAGCATTTGTACCTGCTGCTTGATAAGCTCAGCGACGAGGTTCGGGCCTGGGTTGAAGAACAGACCCAGTGGCCGACCCTGACTAAGTCCATTGCGATGAAGTGGCTCAATGAGGGGCTACAAAGTCGGGGTATCACCCGCGACCTGAGCTGGGGGGTGCCGGTGCCGAGGCAAGGCTTTGAGACTAAAGTCTTTTACGTCTGGTTTGATGCGCCCATTGGCTACGTGGCGGCCACCAAAGCCTGGGGTGAGGCCGAGCCAGGGCGCGACTGGGAAAGTTGGTGGAAAACCGACGACGTGCGCTACACCCAGTTTATGGCCAAAGATAATCTGCCCTTTCACACCATCATGTGGCCCGCCACCATTTTGGGCAGCCGCGAGCCTTGGAAGATGGCGGACTATATTAAGGGCTTCAACTGGCTCAATTATTACGGGGGCAAATTTTCGACCAGCTCCAAGCGCGGCGTTTTTTTAGACCAGGCGTTGGAGATTGCCCCGGCGGATGACTGGCGCTATATGCTGATGGCCTCTGCCCCTGAGTCGTCGGACTCGGCGTTTACCTGGGAGCAGTTTCAAAACCGGGTCAACAAGGAGCTGGCAGATAACTTTGGCAACTTTGTGAACCGGATTTTGAAATTTACCGCCACTCGCTTTGGCAATGAGTTACCCGCCGGGGGTGCCCCCGGCGACGCCGAAGCTAAGCTGCAAGCCACCTGTCAAGACCTGGTGGAGAAACTCCGCACCCACCTGCATAACCTGGAGTTTCGCAAGGCAACCGAAACGCTGAATGCCCTTTGGACAGCGGGTAACCAGTACATTGATGTGCGGGCTCCGTGGGCGTTATTCAAACAAGACAAAGAGGACGCGGCGGTGGTGATTCGCACCTGTATTAACTTAATTCGGCTGTATGCGATCGCAGCCGCCCCCTTCATCCCCTTCACCACCGAAACCCTCTTCGACGCCCTCAAACTCACCGACACCGAACGCAACACCAGCCTGAGAGATGCCGTCGATCTCACCATTCTCGAAGCCGGTCGTCCCTTTGAGATTCCGCCACCGCTGTTCCAAAAGCTCGATGAAGATCGGTTGGCGGAGCTGAAGGCGCAGTACGGGGGAGAGTGAGGAGAATTAAAAATTAAAAATTAAAAATTAAAAGTTTCCGTGCGGGCGCTTTACTTAAGTAAAAGTGGTCAATTTTGAACTTTGAATTTTTAATTGATTGAATAATATGCTCCATTTAGCTTCTCGACCCTGGAAAACTTTCGCCCTGGCAGCTTCCCTCAGCACGGCCCTGATCGGCTGTGGCTCCACCGGAGACTCTGCCAATACATCAGGCTCCACCGACACGCCATTTATTGCCGTCACCCAAATCGTGGAACACCCTGCCCTGGATGCTGTACGCGATGGGGTGCGCGATGAGCTGGCAGAGGCGGGCTACAAAGACGGCGAGTCGCTGCAGTGGGCCTGGGAAAGCGCCCAGGGGCAGCCAGCAACGGCATCCCAAATCGCGCAGAAGTTTGTCGGCGAGAGCCCAGATGTGATTGTTGCGATCGCAACCCCCTCAGCCCAGGCCGTGGTCGCAGCCAATCAAGAAACCCCTGTGGTCTTCTCAGCCGTCACTGACCCGGTGGGGGCAGAGTTAGTCACCGATATGGGGGCCCCTGGTGGCCTGGTTACCGGCGTGAGCGATCTGTCCCCCATCGACCAGCACATAGCCCTAATTACGGAGGTGCTACCCAAGGCAAAAAACCTGGGGATAATCTATAACGCTGGCGAAGCCAACTCAGTCAGTCTGGTAGAGCTGATCCAGCAAGCGGCCCCCGAACAGGGCTTTGACAACGTAGTTGAGGCAACCATTTCTAGCTCTGCGGATGTAGCCACCGCCGCCGATAGCCTGGTGGGCAAGGTCGATGTGATTTACATCCCCACCGACAACACCGTTGTGTCAGCTCTGGAGTCGGTGCTCAAAGTCGGCGCAGATAATCAGATCCCCGTATTCGCTGGGGATACAGACTCGGTGGAGCGGGGTGCGATCGCAGGTATTAGCTTCGACTATTACGACGTGGGTCGCCAAACCGGCGAGGTTGTCCTCCGCATTCTCAACGGCGAAGACCCCGGCACAATTCCGGTGGAGACCGTCCAGTCCCTGGAGCTATCGATCAACCCAGCCGCCGCCGAGACCATGGGGGTCACCCTCCCGGAGGCCGTCATCTCAAGGGCCGATCAGGTGATCGAATAACTCTCCCAACTCCTCCCCGTTTGCCCCTTATAATCTGGCAGACAGGCACACAGAATTGAGGAATTCAGGCTGACATGAGCTGGTTTGCCTTTTGGGGCGCAATTGAGACGGGGTTACTGTACGGCTTTTTGAGCCTGGGGGTTTACCTGTCCTTTCGGGTGCTTAAGTTCCCCGACCTCACCGTAGACGGCAGCTTTCCCCTGGGAGCCGCCGTAACCGCGACCCTGATCACGGGCGGGCATTCGCCGTGGCTATCAACTGGGGTAGCCATGCTCGCAGGTGGCCTGGCCGGTCTATGTACAGCCGTCTTGAGCGTTCACCTCAAAATTTTAAACCTGCTGGCTAGCATTCTCACTATGATTGCGCTTTACTCCATCAACCTGCGCATTATGGGCAAACCCAACTTACCCTTGCTCAATAAGCCCACCCTGTTCGACGGCCTCGATACCTATTTGCCCATCTGGGGCCTCTTACTGATCACCCTGGTAATCGCCAAAATCGCCGTCGATGCCTTCCTCACCTCAGACCTGGGGCTAGCCATCCGCGCCACCGGCATGAACCCCATGATGGCAAAAGCCCAGGGCATTTTTACCGATCACCTGATTTTGCTGGGCATGGCCCTTAGCAACGCCCTGGCCGCCCTCTCCGGGGCCCTCTTTGCCCAGATCAATGGCTTTGCCGATGTCACCCTCGGCGTCGGCACCGTCGTCGCGGGTCTCGCTACCGTCATCCTCGGCGAAGCCATTTTCCCCAACCAAACCGTCCGCTGGGCCACCTTCGCCGTCATTGCCGGTTCCCTCCTCTATCGCATTGCCATCGCCCTCGCCCTCAACGCCGACTTCCTCGGTTTTCGCGCCCAGGATCTGAATTTGGTGACCGCAATTTTGGTAGTGATTGCGCTAGTGGTGCCGGGGTCGAAGCTTTCCAGAAAAGGGTGGGTAAAAGGCGAAAGGGTCAGGGCGAAGGGTAAAGGGTGAAGGAAAGATAGTTTTGAAGTTTGAGATTTGCGGTTTAAGTTTGCAACAGCGACCCTCATTCAAAACTCAAAACTTGGAACTTAGCAATCTCCCCCCTCGCCCCCTCTGCTTCCTCTAATTCCTCTGCCGCTATTTCCCTATCTTCCCCATCTTCCTGGCCCCCCTCTGCTCCCCCTGCTCCCTGCCCCCTGCTCCCTGCCCCTTTCGCCCTTCGCCCCCTCCCCATGCTCTCCCTATCCGATATCCACGTCACCTTCAACCCTGGCACCCCCCTGGCTAAGTCAGCGCTGCTGGGCATCGACCTAACTATCCCGGCGGGGCAATTTATCACCGTCATTGGCAGCAACGGTTCCGGCAAATCAACGCTGCTCAATGTGGTTAGCGGTGATATTCGCCCTCGTCAGGGCCGCGTCAAGATCGAAGCAAAAGACGTCACCCACTGGGCGGCGGCGGGGCGGGCGACTATGGTGGCACGGGTGTTTCAAAATCCGCTAGCGGGGTCCTGCGCTGACCTGACGATTGAGGAAAATTTAGTGCTGGCCTGCAAACGGGGACACAGCCGAGGCTTAAAGCCTGCCCTTAATCGGCGACTACGAGATCAGTTTCGGACAAGGCTGGCCGATTTAGGCCTTGGGTTAGAAAATCGACTGCGCGATCGCATGGGGTTACTTTCCGGAGGGCAGCGTCAGGCAGTCAGCCTACTGATGGCAACCCTGGCTCCCACTAAAATTTTGCTCCTCGACGAGCACACCGCCGCCCTTGACCCTAAAACCGCCGCCTTTATTTTGGAACTCACCCGAACGCTTGTCGCAGAGCAGCAACTGACTACCCTGATGGTGACCCACAGCATGGCCCAGGCCCTCGATCTTGGGGAACGTACACTCATGCTCCATGAAGGGCGCATTGCATTAGATATTGCCGGACCTGAGCGAGCCAACCTGCAAGTCAGCGATCTACTCGAAAGGTTCGTCAGCCAAAACCAGGACATCTCAGACGACGCTTTACTCTTGGGCTAGTCGTCGGTCAAAGCGATATCCTCAGAACTGGTGAGGTGAGATAGTGAGGCGCTTCGCTTGATGAGACGGTGAGGCGGTGAGGCGCAGCGAACTCACCCGCACATAACGAAAAAAATTGTTAACCCGTCTCTCAAGACATCCCCCTTCATAGTACACTTGAACCACAAGGTTCAAAATGGGCACTTTGTTTACGCCAAACCCGTCAAAAAATCAGCGTAATCACGCTATTAATCCAAATTTATCCATGGGAACGTATGGATGCTACTGTTCAGCTCAACTGACACTCTCCTTAAATTTATTAAAATCTTTTACATAAATTTATGTATATTTTTTGCCTCTAGATCTTCTTCGATTTTGTTGCCAATGATGCAATCTGTCTAGGTTTAAGCGGGTACTCTATGGGCAATAAAAAATCAACGTGCAGCAGTATTAGGTATCATCGTTGTAAGTATTGTTATAAATCTTTAGATTTAATTCAAATCTTCCTCTCATAAAGGTTGCATTGCTTTGGTGTTAAAGTATTGTTCATTTTTACGAATACTTAGTTAGGAGGTGACTTGGCAGGTGGCTTCAACCTCGAAAGTTCCCTGTTACGACTGTTCAGTTCAGCCTTCGGTTCGTCTATTTTTCGTCTTATACAGTTTAGCCTGTTGGGATTATGAGAGCGCCTCAAACATCGAATGATCTGGTCCGCACCTATCTTAAAGAAATTGGCAAGGTGCCCCTTTTGACCCATGAGCAAGAGATTATTTACGGTAAACAAGTGCAAAAGCTGGTGGCCCTGCAAGCGATCCACAAGCAATTATCAGAAACGTTAGAGCGTCCAGCCACCCAAGCAGAATGGGCTACTGCCGCCGACCTTTCCGAAGCAGATCTTACCCATGTTGTCCAAGAAGGTGGTTTGGCAAAGCGCCGGATGATCGAAGCCAATCTACGTTTGGTGGTTTCAGTTGCCAAGAAATATATTAAGCGCAATGTCGATTTGCTCGATCTGATCCAAGAGGGCACCATCGGCATGCAGCGGGGCGTCGAAAAGTTTGACCCCACCAAAGGCTATCGATTTTCAACCTACGCCTACTGGTGGATTCGGCAAGCAATTACCCGTGCGATCGCAGAAAAAAGCCGCGCCATTCGACTACCGATCCACATCACCGAAAAGCTTAACAAGATCAAAAAAGCCCAGCGGCAGCTAGCCCAGCAACTTGGCCGCGCCGCCACCGTAGCTGAGCTAGCCAAGGCCACTAGTCTCACCCCCAAGCAAGTGAGAGACTATTTAGAAAAGTCCCGCCAGCCGCTGTCCTTAGATCTCAAAATTGGCGATAACTACGACACTCAGCTAGGCGATCTGCTCGAAGACCCCGGTCAGCAGCCCGAGGACTTCGCCGCCCAGTCTGCCCTGCGCAATGATCTAGAAGCTCTGATGGCGGACCTCACCCCCCAGCAGCAGCAGGTGCTCTCTCTCCGGTTTGGCCTTAAAGATGGCAAAAACATGACCCTCGCCAAGATTGGCGATATCCTTAGTATTAGCCGTGAGCGCGTCCGCCAAATTGAACGTGAAGCTCTAAATAAGCTGCGCAAGCGCCAGAGCGACATGCGAGAATATTTGGCTGGATAAACCTTATACCGAAGGGGGTAAAGTCCAGGCGTTCCATTTTCATGGAGATGATTTGGGTGAAAATACAGCCATTTTCTGAGTTCTGGCCCAATCATCGACAAACTCGGCTGTTAACCCCACCAGGTCTGCCATCATGGCTATTTCTTCGAAGGCGTAATGAAACGGATCCGAATCGTAGTTGGTTTGGACCCCCCCCGGCAGATGAACAATATTTTCTAAATATGCAGACGAAGGGGCTCTAAAAAAGGTCGCAAGTAAGACACCATTTGTGGTCAAACAGGGTCTCACTTCAGACAGACATCGAATGATGATATTCATCGGCAGATGGGTAAACACTGAGAACGCCACCATAAAATCGAAGGTCTGACCAAACTTGCCAAGTTTAAACTGATCATCTACCAGAAGGTTAGCCGCCTTATCTTGCAGGTGATGCACTTCTATCTCTCGTTTTGCAGCCTCAATGAGTGAAGCGTTGATGTCTAAGCCATGGTAGTTACCTGGGTTGAGGTAGCTAATAAAGTGAAGCCCTCCCCTTAGACAACCACAGCCAATATCTAAAAACTGATGCTCCGGGCGCAACCCCTTTGTTTTCAGAAACGCTAGCTGGATCTTGCCCAACTCGTCCCAGGCACCGCCGACAAAATCTCTATGTAGACCCTTGGCAATAGCCTCTTTTGTCAATTCTTGACCGTAAGAATTGATGCCAAACATTGCGTTTTTTATAGGCTGAGTCATGGATAGAATCCAATAAAAAATATTTTTTGGGTTTAAGCGACCGGGTCAACAAAATTAGGCAAGCATGGCTTAAATGACTCACCTGAGCAAACCTACCGCAGTAAACGCAACCTCAAACTTAGGGCGAAACTTCATAGAGCAAAGGCATTGCAAAGTCCGTAAAAATTGAGAAAATCAACCCGTTGAAGCAATATTCGCCAGGGCTGCTATGAAATTGCACTCCCAAATTACGCTTCCTTGCACTATTCTTTATCTCATATGTTTTCAGGCATTGTCTCGCAAAATATATGACATTCGCAAGCATAGAGGCATTTACCCAAGTCGAATCAGAAAACAGGGCCATTGAGCTATCAATTGTGATGCCTTGCCTTAACGAAGCAGAAACCCTCAGTGCCTGTATTCAGAAAGCTGCCGCTTATCTTGAGAAATACAATATTCGGGGCGAAATTGTGATTGCGGACAATGGCAGTACGGATGGGTCGGTGGAAATTGCCAAGAATCTAGGGGCTAGTCTCATCCATGCTGAAGAAAAAGGATACGGCAGTGCCCTCATGGCAGGTATCACCGCAGCCCGAGGTCGATACATCATCATGGGGGATGCTGATGATAGCTATGATTTCTCGGACCTCACTCCGTTTTTGCGAGAGCTGCGCAGTGGCTATGACCTGGTCATGGGTAATCGGTTCAGGGGCGGCATTCAACCGGGGGCCATGCCATGGCTCAATCGCTACCTCGGGAATCCAGTATTAACGTGCATTGGTAAGCTTTTTTTCCCGAATCCTTGTGGCGATTTTCACTGTGGACTACGGGGCTTTAATAAAGCCACTATTGAGGCGTTGAATTTGCGCACCACGGGTATGGAGTTTGCCAGCGAAATGGTGGTCAAGGCGGCTCTCTATAGGTTACGCATAACCGAAGTACCCACAACATTATCCCCAGATGGTCGAAGCCGACCGCCTCACCTGAGACGATGGCGAGATGGTTGGCGACATCTCAGGTTTCTACTCCTCTACAGCCCGAGGTGGTTGTTTTTATATCCTGGTCTTTTGCTCATGGGCATAGGATTAGTGGGTGTTGTTTTACTTTCCTTTAAAAGCTGGGGGATCTTTGATATTCATACACTGCTCTTCTTGGCTGCGAGTATCATTATTGGCTCACAAACCATGATGTTTTTTATTTTGACCAAGTATTTTGCTGTCAATGAGAAACTACTTCCGCATAACTATTGGTTTGAGCATAAAATCAAATATTTTACTTTAGAAAAAGGGGCTACAATAGGCCTGATTTTAATATCAGCAGGTATGATCGGATCGTTTTACGCTTTTGAGATTTGGAAATCGACTTCTTTTGGGAGTTTAGATCCGTCTCAAATTATGAGGATTGTTATTCCATCAATTACCAGTCTTATCATCGGCTTTCAAGTCATTATCTGTAGTTTTTTCCTGAGTATTCTTTCATTAAAACGAAAATGAATTTCATTGAATATGTTCACGAAAAATATATTTTTGAACGTAGGGTCAGATCCTTAAGTCGCCGCATTGAGGATCTTTTACCCTATCAGGGGAGTTTGTTGGATGTCGGTTGTGGAAATGGCTTGATTGCGTCTCGTATTGCCAAAAATCGTCCTGACTTCACGATCAGTGGAATTGATGTCTTAGTCAGAGAAAAGAGCTATATTCCTGTGACAGAATTTGACGGGAAGACGATTCCATTTGATGACAATAGTTTTGACGTGCTAATGTTCGTCGATGTCCTACATCACACCTATCATCCTGAGGTTTTATTAAGAGAAGCTCGCCGAGTTTCACGAGATTTAATTATTATCAAAGATCATAACTGTAATGGCTTCTTGGCAAGACCTACTTTGGAGTTTATGGATAGGATAGGAAACCAACGGTTTGGTGTAGATCTGCCTTACAATTACTTATCCAAACAAGTCTGGCATCACTTATTCAAAAAAAATAACCTCGAAATTGATAGTTACACCTCAAGAATCGATTTATATCCGGCTTTATTAAAGCCTTTCTTTGAACGGTCCTTGCATTTCTTAGCTAGATTAAGAGTCTGAGCCTCTAGGGTTTAATGCCGATGCACACTAACTCAGAGACAGAAGCTAAAAGGGTTGCTTTGTTAGAAGTCGGTGCTGGTATTGTCGCCGTTGCGGTTGTGATAATTGCGTCTCGACAAGGTGTCTTTGTCAACGCAAATGCCCTGATCGATGATCGACTTTTTTTAAATCACGCCATTGCGATCGCACATGGACAATGGCTCGGAGACTATAACAGTTTGACCCTTGCAAAAGGCCCCTTTTACTCTATTTTTTTGGCTGTCAACTACTACATTGGATTGCCTGTACTCATTTCACAAAGCCTCCTATATTTGGGGGCAGGCTATTTGCTTATTAAGGCCCTTCAAAATTATGTCAAACAGGCATCTGTACTCCTTGGCATTTTTTGTCTATATGCCTGGAATCCTTATTTATTTTCCTCAACGCGGGTCATTCGAGATCCTTTGTATACCAGTTTGACAGTCTTGGTGGTTGCCATCTCAATTGGCACTAGCAACACCTTGCTCAATCAGAGCCACAGCCATGGGGGACTCATCTCTCAAAAGTATCGACCGGTTATGTGGTCCATTCTATTAGGCGTGACGCTGGCCTGCTTTTGGATGACCCGAGAGGAAGGCATCTGGATATTGCCCTTCACCCTCCCACTGCTTTTTATCAGCGGCTTTATGTTTGTGAGGCGCTCCCGACAGGGCCACCCAGGCAGGCAGATTGTGCGTCCTCTGCTTACCCTTGCAAAATTACTCTTGATCACAGGACTCGCCTTTAGCCTAACGCTGGGGCCTGTTTTCGCCCTTAACGCCTTCAGATATGGCGCACCTTATATTACTGAGATGCAGGGCTCTAATTTTAAGGCTGCCTACGGGGCCCTAACCAGGGTCAAGGTAGACAATTGGCATCCTTATCTGCCAGTGCCGAGGGAAGCTCGACAAAAAATCTACGCGATTAGCCCCAGCTTCAAGACGCTCGAGCCCTATTTAGATGGCCCCGCCCTTTCACCGTGGGTAAACCCAGGCTGTGAGCGATACTACATTTGTGATGATATTGTCGGCGGCTGGTTTGTATGGGCGTTTAAATTAGCTGTTGACGCCGCAGGTTTCTATACATCACCCCAAACAGCTTCTCAATATTTTGAACAACTCAAGCTAGAAATCAACGACGCCTGCTTGAGCAAACAGCTGGCCTGCCATCGGCAGAAAAAATCACTGGCTCCTAGATTTAATGTTGCCTATTTCAAGGCTTTCTTTCCAGCTTACTTTAGGGGGTTAAAGACATTGATTAGTAATGACTTTTCGCTTCGATATAATGATCGACCCAGTACAGGATCGCCTGAAGAGATTAGCCTGTTTGAGGCATTTTTATACAATCGAGCTAACCCACCGGAGTCAGAATTGAGTCTAACTGCTCCAGGAAAGGATGTTAGTGCGAAAAAGCTCGATGCGGTAGCAATAAAGCCAATAAATTTGTTTTTATTGGCTTTAATCTTTCAGCTCTATAGATATGCGATTCCCTTTGCTTTTGGAAGTACAGTTTTGTGCCTATTTTTCAAGTATGTTGTCTTAAAGAAATTCAACTTTATTAGCTGTATCAATGTGCTGCTGTTGGCAACCGTAGCTTGTCGACTAGCGATACTGACCCTAATAGACATATCATCTTTTAAGGGATTCACCCCCCTCTATCTGATGCCCTGCAGCCCACTGCTCTACCTGTTTATTGGCTTGGGGTTGTATGAAGGACTAGACGCCCTTAAAAAGAGTCAAGCTTCGCGGGCCTAACAAACGAACCGCAACTTTTTAACCGCAACCCGTTGCCCCTCTCGGCAACGAGTCTTCCCAGCGCTGAGGAGTGTGGAAAATCAAAGGCTCAGGGGCCTGCCCCAAGGAGGGCCATCGCATCCGCAAAAAGTCAATCAACTTGAAACTTAATCCGATGTGGTACAGTCAATTCTCGCTAGAGAATCTTTCTTTTTTCCACCAATATGGCTCTATCAGAAATTATCCTGCTGCTAGCCACTGTGATCGGGGGCTCGCTGGGTCAGATTTTTCTCAAGCTCGGAGCACTCAAGCTGGGGGCCGTCACCGGCAGTAATATAGTCAGCCATATTCTCGGTATTGCGCTCATTCCAGAATTTATTGCGGGTATTTTTGCTTACGGATTGGGCGCATTGGCTTACATCCTCTTGTTAACTCGTGTCGAGTTGAGTATTGCGGCCCCGGCAACTGCCTCAATCTATGTCTTTTCCGTTGTGTTCAGCTATTTTTTCCTTAAGGAGCCTTTTTCTATTGCCCAGGCCGTTGGCTTAGGCATGATTATGTGTGGCGTGATCCTGGTCGCCTCCCATTGAGGTGCAATTGGGTGAGGTTAAAATGCATATTTACCCTTGACTCAGTCCGAGGCAGGCAGACTGGGTTTAATGTGTGAGATAGGGCGTTGGGGGTGCTCGGCTAGGAATCTGAGCTAATCATCCTGAACACTGAGCCTTTTTAGATCGTGCTCAACCATAGACTCAACCAGGCCTTCAAAGGTATAGCGAGGTTGCCACCCCAGCTTTTGCTTGATTTTATCTACGGAGCCCACTAGCTGGACGGCTTCGTCTGGGCGATAAAAGGCAGGGTCCACTGAGACATAGTCCTCCCAATCGAGTCCTACATAGCTAAAGGCACACTGTACCAACTCTCTCACTGAGTGGGTTTCACCGCTGGCAATAATATAGTCATCGGCCTCTGGAGCCTGCATCATCATCCACATGGCATTGACCGCATCTTGAGCATGGCACCAGTCCCGCTGAGCATCTAAGTTACCAAGCTTGAGATCCTTAGCCATGCCCAGTTTGATTTGAGCCGCCCCTTGGGTGATTTTGCGAAACACAAACTCAGCCCCCCGACGCGGCGATTCATGGGTATAGGTGGTGCCGCAGCAGGCGTAAAGATTGTATTGCTGACGATAGTTAACCGTCATCCAGTGGGCATAGGCTTTGGCGACACCATAGGGGTTGCGGGGGCGAAAGGCAGTGCGCTCCGTTTGGGGTGACTCGTCGGGTTGACCAAACACCTCACTACTCGACGCTTGATAAAATCTGGCATCAGCTTTGCACCGGCGAATGGCCTCTAGCAACCGCGATACGCCGATGGCGGTATATTCAGCAGTCAGGGCAGGCTGGGTCCAGGACAGGGGCACATAGCTCTGGGAGGCGAGGTTGTAGATTTCATCCGGTTGGGCCTCTGTGATCGCATCCATGAGTGAAAACTGATCAAGCAAATCTCCAGAGAGGATATTGATTTTGTCAGCAAAGTGGCTGATGCGGCCAAAGCTACTTGAGCTTGAGCGTCGTACCATGCCATAGACTTGATACCCTTTTGCTAAGAGCAGCTCGGCCAGGTATGAACCATCTTGACCCGTTAGACCAGTAATGAGGGCGGTTTTAGTCACGATAAAAAATTACATTCATAAAATATACTTGATTTGTCTAGGATGCCCCTGACGAGCCTGTGAGTTTACACAGGCTCTGTATTTTAAGGGAAACGCCCCAAGATTGTCAGAAAGACAGCGACAAAGAACGTAAGAGGGCAGTCCCTGGCTAAGGTATTTTTGTAAATAAACCTTGGCCACATCCAGACCTGTCGTTTGCCCTTAGGAAAAACTCGAGTCTTTAACTGGATGGGGTTTAGGTCTGATGATTTTGTAGAGATGTTCGCTGTGAAGTATGGCCGTCAATAGTGCTATCTGCGGGGCTCAAATTCGCAAGATTATTTTAGAGCAATCTAAACGGGCTCACGTTGGTCACATTGGCTCAGCGCTCTCAATTGCTGATCTCATTGCGGCTTTTTATCAGGATATTTTGCAGATTTCAAGCCCAAGCGACGGCGATCGCGATCGCATTATTTTATCGAAAGGTCATGCCGTTCTAGCCGTCTATGCCGCGCTATTTTTGAAAGGATGGATCACTGAGGCACAGCTGCATACTTACTGTGCAGACAACAGTTTGCTGGGGGTACACCCCGAACACACCCTGGCAGGCATTGATTTTTCTACCGGCTCGTTGGGACAGGGCCTCTCGTTTGGCGTGGGTGCCGCCCTTGCAGCCAGACTGCAGCGATCGCAACGGCGTATTTTTGTGGTGTTGAGCGATGCTGAATGCAACGAGGGTTCGGTGTGGGAAGCGATTATGTTTGCGAGCCATCACCAACTCGCAAACATAATCGCCGTCGTCGATTTTAATCAGCAGCAGGCGCTGGGGTATACCCGTGAAATCTTGGATCTATCGCCGATGTCAGAACGATGGCGCGCCTTTGGCTGGGATGCGCACGACGTCGATGGGCATGACGTAGCTGCGATTGCGCGAACGGTGAGCAATTTTGACCTGACTTCTGGTGCGCCCCATGTGATAATTGCTCACACCGTATTTGGCAAAGGAGTTTCTTACATGGAAGGCCAGATCAAATGGCACTATTTCCCCATGTCAGACGAAGAATACCAGCAGGCGCTTGGTGAGATCGCGCAATCGATATGAGGGCAGCTTGCATTGATACCCTGATCAAACTCGCCATAGACGACCCTCGCATTCTTCTGCTCACGGGCGATTTGGGCTATACAGTCGTAGAGCCATTTTACGAAAAATTTCCCGAGCGGTTCTTTAATGTGGGGGTGGCTGAGCAAAACATGATCGGCTTGGCGACCGGTCTTGCAGAAGCGGGGTTTATTCCTTTTTGTTACTCAATCACGACTTTTGCAGTGCTGCGTCCCTACGAGTTTATTCGTAACGGCCCGATTTTGCATCAGCTGCCAGTTCGGATCATCGGGGTCGGTGGTGGGTTTGAATACGGCCACGCAGGGGTCACTCACTACGGCTTAGAAGATGTGGGCATGCTGCGAACTCAACCAGGCATCACCGTCGTTGCCCCGGCTGACTATGAACAGACGATAACTGCCATTCAGCAAACCTGGGATTTGCCAGGGCCGGTGTATTACCGTTTGGGTAAAGACGGAAAGACTCGAATAGCCGGTCTGGCAGGGCGGTTTGAGTTGGGGCGCGTGCAAACCATTCGGCAGGGCTCGGATCTGCTGTTGATCAGCATGGGAAACGTTGCGGCTGAGGTGCTGGCAGCGGCTGAGGTGCTGGCGGCTCAATCCATCGAGTCTACTGTGCTCGTGGTCGCGAGTCTGAATCCGCCACCGATTTCAGATCTTGTGAATAGTCTGGCGAATTTTCCACTGGCCTTAACCGTAGAGGCTCACTATATCAACGGCGGGGTGGGCTCACTGGTGGCTGAAGTTGTCGCAGAGCAGGGGTTGCCTTGTCGAGTTGTGCGCTGCGGCGTGCAAAGCCATCCAGGGGGCCTCAGCGGTAGTCAACGGTTTATGAATCGCGCCCATGGTTTGTCGTCTGAGGCCTTGGTTGAGAAAGCTTTGCAGGCAAAGCGCGAGGTTTCAGGATGAGCCCTGACCTGATTTCGATTATTTTGCCGGTATACAACCAGGCAGATCACATTAGTCAGGTGGTGAGGGAGTACGAAACCGCATTAGAAAAAATTCCCCATCCCCATGAATTGCTGTTAGTTGTCAATGGATGTCGCGATCGCTCCCTTGAGGTGTGTCAGGCACTGGCTCAACAGTACAAACCCCTGCAGGTTGTGCATAGTCAAGCCGGGGGGTGGGGGTTGGCCGTACAGCTAGGGCTTGCTAAAGCCCAGGGGAATTTACTCTGTTATACCAACTCAGCGCGGACCAGTCCTCAAGACTTAGTGTTGTCATTGCTCTACGCAAGCGTATATCCGACGGTTGTGATCAAGGCAAACCGCAAAATTCGTGACAGCTGGTGGCGGCGACTAGGGTCTTTGATATACAACCTGGAGTGCCGCGCCTTGTTTGATTTGCCCACTTGGGATATCAACGGGACGCCAAAAGTCTTTCCCCGCCAATTTGAAAAACTCTTAACGCTTAACCAAACCCATGATTTAATTGATGCGGAGTTTGCGGTACTCTGTCGCCATGAAGGGTATCCCATGTTAGAGGTCCCCATTCTCTCAACCCGCCGACACGGTGGCCACTCGACCACCCGCATCGGATCGGCCCTGAAGCTTTATTGGGGAGCCTATCAACTCTGGCGCAACTGGCGCAAGTCTCGATGATGAATTTTCCCTCGTCTGAAGACCTCGATGCGCTGTGGGCACATCATCATGCAGAGTGGCGCAGCCCCGCCCAAATCGCCAGCCAGTGGCAAGAAGCGGCAGACACTGATCCTGAGTTGCTGCGCTACCGGGTTGAAGGGGCCTGGTGGGAAGCTCTGGCTGCCTGTGACATCACACTGCTGGTGACTCGGGAATATGAGCACTTGGTGATGGCCATGCAGGTCGCCGAGGGTCGCCCCCGGCTGTCCTATTTTCGGCTGCCCCATCCTTCGGGGCTGGCTATCGATCATTGCCAAGGGGTGATTCATATTGCGAGTACCCGGAATCCCAATCAGGTTTACGACTTAAGGCCGATTACCACCGTTTTGCCCCGGTTGGATATAAACACTCAGCCGCTTAATCAGGCACCGCTCGTGCCAGTGCGATCGCGATTTTACCCAGGTTGCCTCTACCTGCACGACCTGGCCCTGATTGATGGCCAACTCTACGCCAACGCGGTGGGGCATAACGCGATCGTTCGCCTACATGATGACAGTACCTATGAGCGTGTCTGGTATCCTCGCTGCATTGAAACAGACTCAGGCCCAGTCTTTGGCCAAAATCATATCCAACTCAATTCGATCGCGGCGGGTAGTCAACTGGCCTCTTCATATTTCTCAGCTTCGAGCGATAAAATTTCAGCCCGTCGCCCCGGCCACAAAAACTTCCCAGTCGATCAGCGGGGGGTGATTTTTTCTGGCAAAACCCGAGAGCCAATTGTACAAGGCTTAACCCGCCCTCACTCAGCTCGGTTATATCAAGCCCGGCTTTGGGTCGACAACAGCGGGTACGGGGAGCTAGGCGTCGTCGATGGACAGTTTGTGCCAGTGGTGAGATTGCCGGGCTGGACGAGGGGCCTATGGTTTTACAATCACATCGCTTTTGTGGGAACTTCTCGTGTGATTCCTCGATTTCGTCAATATGCCCCCGGTCTGGAGGTGGACAGCAGTCTATGTGGACTCCATGCCGTCGACACACGCTCAGGTAAAGTAATGGGGAGCCTGATTTGGCCATCCGGCAATCAGATTTTTGCAATTGAGGGGATGAGTCGCCAAATCACCGCCGGTTTTCCTTTTGTTCTGGGCGATAGAGGGGCCCTAAATCGCAATAAAGCGCTGTTTTACACTTTTTCGATTGAGGACAGTTGATGAGTCAAAATTTTCGCTTGTTAATGCTGAGTGCCATGTATGAAAACGGCGGCAATACCACTCACCGTTTCTTAGATGGGCATCCGCAACTGTTTGTCTATCCCTTTGAGTCGCAAGTGGGGACGCGATTAGTCAAAGATGCGCTGTCATCGACGTTTCCCGTTAAATATCGCTGGCCTGTTTTTGACCTGGAGTCAACCCCTGAGCAGGCTTACAAAGCTATTATCGACGAAGAATGTAAGGTGCGGGCTCGGACACCCCATGTCAGCAAGTTTCGTCACATGCCGTTTGAGTTTGACGACAATCATCGCTGCGACTTATATAAACAGCATGTCAAAGTCACGGGCCGGTCGCGAGCCAATAACATAGCCGCCTTTTTTCGCGCCACCTTTGACGCCTGGAAAGACTATCACCGCACCGGCGAGGAGGCGATATACGTAGGCTATAGCCCTATCATTGTGGTTGACACGGCCAAAATTTTGGCGGATCTGCCCCAGGCTCACGTTCTACATGTGGTGCGCAACCCTTGGTCAGCCTATGCGGATACTACAAAGCGCCCTGTCCCGCTTTCGCTAGAAGCCTACATGCTGGGCTGGACGCTGAACCAGTACTACGCCTTACTCTATCGGAAAAGGTTTCCTGGCCGAGTTCACATTGTTCGGGCCGAGGATGTGATGGGTAATTCTGTAAAAACGCTGGGCAGTATTTGCGACAAGCTCGGCTTAGAAGTGGCCGATACCTTAAAAATCCCCAGTTGGAATGGCTCTCCCTTGGAGGAAGTCTATCCCTGGGGCACCATCCGTCGGGCCACACCGGAGGCTAATCTAGCCACTGCCCAGGCGCTGTCTGATCAAGAAAAGTCGGCTATTCGCTATTATACCTGGCAATACCTGGATGTCTTTGACTATCAGAGCTTTATTTGAAGCCGTATTACGAAGCCGCATTATTGAGCTATGAAACGGGTCATTCTTACCGGAGCAACTGGATTTGTAGGGGCGAATCTAACCCGACGCTTAATAGAGGATGGCCACGAAGTCCATGTATTGGTAAGACCAAGTTGTCATCCCTGGCGGTTACAACCCATCCAAACAGAGCTGTTTTGGCATGAAGTCAATTTATCTGATCAAGCCGCCCTGATTGCCGTAGTTGAGCGCATCAAACCTGACTGGATTTTTCATCTGGCCGTTCATGGGGCTTACTCGTCTCAGACAGACCTGACTCAGATGGTGCAAACTAATTTTTTAGGCACAATTAATCTGGTTGAAGCCTGTCTCAAGGTTGGCTTTGAGGCGTTTGTCAACACCGGGTCTTCTTCGGAGTATGGGTTCAAAGCGACTGCCCCTGCTGAAACTGAGTGGCTAGAGCCCAACAGTCACTACGCGGTGACAAAGGCCTCGGCTACGCTTTTTTGTCGTTATACAGCTCAGCGTCAAAAGGTCCACTTACCCACGCTGCGACTCTATTCGGTTTATGGCCCCTATGAGGAACCCAGCCGCCTGATGCCGACTTTAATTGCGCAAGGGCTGCAGGGGAAATTGCCCCCACTGGTCAACCCAGACATTGCCCGTGACTATGTCTATGTGGACGATGTCAACGAGGCGTACATTTTGGCAGCGACTCGAGCCACCCCAGAGCGGGGAGCAGTTTACAACGTGGGCACCGGGACTCAGGTTCGATTAAGGGAGGTGGTCGAGGTAGCCTGTCGGGTTTTGGGGATCACCGCAGCGCCTGAGTGGGGCTCAATGCCCAACCGTCAGTGGGACTCTTCGGTGTGGATAGCCAATAATCATAAAATTCAAACAGAATTAGGCTGGGTTCCTCGGTATTCATTCGAGCAAGGCTTTAAATCAATGACAGATTGGTTTCAGCAGCATCGACCTATCTCTGCATGAAAATTTTTCTCACCATCCTTCAGGTTGTTGTCCAATTTTTCTCTAGTTGGACGGTAGCTTACCATTTTTCTTTATCAACTCGTCTGCCGACTAAATTTATTCATCTGCCATTTTTGTGCGTTTTTTCAGGAGTTCTGTATTTCTTTTATAAAGATTATTTTATTTCTTTAAAGAGCCGTAGACTTTGGCCAAAAGGTCAAGGTCTATTTGTTTTAGGAACGTTTTTTTTCTGTCTTCTATTAGGCGGATTGACGCTCTTTATCTCCAGGCCTAACGGCGATGACTTCAGTTATTTTCATCGAGTCCTGGTCCAGCTAGAAAATCTAGATCAGCCCTTTTTTCTGGGTGATACCAGCCACAATATGGCCGGCTTGCCAGCGCTGTCATTGATGCATGTAATGACATCCTATGAGCCCCTGGTAGGATTAGCGGCCAGCGGGGTTGGGCTGGATCCTCTATGGGTGTATCAAAATTTAATGGGACTGATGATTGCTGCCCTATTTCCTATTACATATATTTTATTGTATAAGCAGCTGGGCCTAAGTCGACAGGCTTCGTTTTGGGCAGCAATAGCGGCGTCTTTGTTTCTTTTTTTGGATGGTAATGTCCATCGATCATTTGGTAATTATGCATTTGTTCAATGCTGGAAAGGAAAGGCCATCCTCACCACCCTATTGATTCCGATGGCAGGCTTATTTTGTGTTCGCTTCCTTCGGTCCCCTTCGTGGCGAAAATTTATCTTGGTAGCCATGGTGGCAGTGAGTGGGGTTGGCCTGAGCGGTTCAGGGATTTTTATGATCCCGCTGCTTATTTTTGCTATTGGTATCTCCTATGGCATCGCCTTTGGAAACTCATGGCGTCGTTGGGAAAAAGTCATCGTGCTAAGTTTTGCTGCTTTTTATCCGGTGGGTATTGCGATCGCATTCAAAACCAATCTGTTGCCTCAGCCCAGCGATATATCCGTTTGGGTGAATGGGTGGCCTAATCACTGGTGGCAAAATCTGCAACTCGTCATTGGGGATACTAAAACGCTGGTGCGTAATTTGTGGATTTTGCTAGTTTTGCCCTGGCTGAGTCTCTCTCAGCTCAACAGCCGATTTTGGGTGGGGCTATCGATTGTGCTGAGCCTAATGTTTGTGAATCCTTTTATGGGACCCGTGTGGCTGAGTTTAATAAACCCAGGTGCCTATTGGCGCTTAGCCTATCTGTTTCCGCTGCCCTTGTGTGCGGGGCTGATAGTCAGCCCGCGCATTTGGCGAAAATACAAGCAGAAAGCTTGGCTCCAAGGCTTCCGAATTGGAATGATAACTATTATATGTTTGTCCGTTATTCGCGCTTATCAGTTTCCTACCCTACCCTATGAAAATGTCCCTGTCTCTATTCTCCCTGTTCGTTGGAAAATGCCCGGAGAATATAAATTTATTAAGTCAGATGTGACTTTTTCTCAAACGATTTCTAACCAGGTTTCTAATAAATCAGTCTTGGCATCAGAGCGAATGATTGTAGTATTAGGGCTCATCAATCCAACCGTTCGTTTTGAAGCAACTCGCGCCGTTGAGACACTGCATATCTTTCGTAATTTTGAGGACGCTAAATCTATCGGAGCAAATCGTGTTGCTGCTCAAAAAGCCACACAAACTTGTAAGCCCATGGAGGCATTCTGGCAGTCATTAGACAATGTCGATGCACTGATTATTAACCAATGCCCTCAGGAAGATTTTGGTAGCTTTTTAGAGCAGCTTAATGTTCATCAAAAGGGATGGAAAGTTGCCAATAAAGCCCCAAGCTACACGTTATTTCTTCGTCAAAAAACAAGATTAGAAGAGCGTAGACCCTCAATAGCCAAAATAAGAGGGGTTAAAGCTCATATCAACACCGCCTAACCTTTATTGAACAGGCTCATTTAAAGACTTTACTAACCCAGTAGGTGGCCAGATTAGATACAGATTCACAGCTCCTAAAAGAATAGAAGACATGAAATAGCAATGAACGTTTGGCTCAGACAACTAAAATCTCTGAAGTTTGATATTTCAATCTTTATTGTTTTTCTATTGATACTCCTGGGTCGGGTGCCGACACTAGAATCTTTCTTAGAGAATGCCGATCATGGCTATCAGCTGTCAATGGGAAAACAAGTTTTATTAGGCAAGTTTCCCTTTGTTGATTTCTTTTTTCATTACACAGCTCAGCGTCATAAGGCCCACTTACCCACGCTGCGACTCTATTCGGTTTATGGCCCCTATGAGGAACCCAGCCATCTGATGCCGACTTTAATTGCGCAAGGGCTGCAGGGGAAATTGCCCCCACTGGTCAACCCAGACATTGCCCGTGACTATGTCTATGTGGACGATGTCAACGAGGCGTACATTTTGGC
>JBCDDJ010000062.1:0-20252 GCA_039180385.1 Cyanobacteria bacterium P01_G01_bin.38
CACGATG
Organism: Cyanobacteria bacterium P01_G01_bin.38; assembly: GCA_039180385.1. Taxonomy (GTDB): domain Bacteria; phylum Cyanobacteriota; class Cyanobacteriia; order Phormidesmidales; family Phormidesmidaceae; genus SIO4C1. Next base: position 8 of record JBCDDJ010000062.1, read on the forward strand.
ACGCCAACCTCTGCTCCTCAAAAACTTCCAGTGACCGTCGTGACCGGGTTTCTGGGAAGCGGTAAAACCACGCTGCTGAATCATATCCTTGAAAACTTCGAGGAGTTCAAAGTCGCTGTGTTGGTGAATGAGTTTGGCGACATTAACATTGACAGCCAGTTCCTGGTTGCCGTTGAAGAGGATATGATAGAACTCACCAACGGCTGCATTTGCTGCACCATTAACGACAACCTTTCAGACGCAGTGTATCGCGTTCTAGAGCGCCGCGATCGCATCGACTATCTTGTGTTGGAGACCACAGGCGTTGCTGATCCGCTCCCCATTATGCTGACTTTCCTGGGCACGGCGTTAAGAGACTTGACCCAGCTAGATGCAGTGATTACTGTGGTAGACGCCGAAACCTTTGACCCAGCCGTCAACTACGACAGCAACGCAGTCATTAGCCAGATTAACTACGGCGATATCACTTTACTGAATAAAGCAGACTGCGTGTCAGAAACAAAATTGCAGGCGCTAGAAAATTACATTTATACGCTTAAAGACAGAGCCAGAGTTTTACGGACAACCCGCTGTCAGGTTCTCCTATCGCTGATTCTGAATGTTCAATTAACGGATGCGGCTGCCACGCAGCAGGATGCCGACCGCTTACCAACGTCTACCCAACACCTGCGAAATGATGGGTTTATATCCGTTTCATTCACGGGCGATCGCCCCTTTGCACTCAAGAAGTTTCAGGATTTTTTGGCTTATCGGCTACCCACCAACGTGTTTCGTGCCAAGGGGATTCTTTGGTTTGCCGAAAGCCCAAAGCGTCATCTCTTTCAATTAAGCGGCAACCGTTTCACCCTCGACGACAGCGAGTGGGTCACGGCACCCAAAACAGAAATGGTGCTGATTGGGCGTCAGATCGATGTGATCTCGCTGATGCAAATCTTGAATAGCTGCCTGACATAACGATAGCGGATATGCGAAATCAAAAAATAAATCTAAGAAATAAGAATGATTATCGTTATTGTCCTATACTACATACTCAGTTGTGCATCTTTTTAGGAGAGCTATGTCTCTAAACGTAAGTGACGGTATGGTCCGTCAGGCCGACCTGGGCACCGTAGACGACAGCGACTTTGCCAACGCGATTCAACAGTCTCTGCCCTATGCCTGGGGAATCGTTGAATCTTTAGCAGAGCGCGTCTATCAGCATGGAGAAGCCTGGGCTGACCATGCAGTACCCCCCCCAAGCGAAAAGGCACGGGGGCAGCTGCTGCGCATGGTTGGCGGCGATGCCATTCGGCGTACCGTCGAGCAGCACTTTAACGTGAAATTGGCCTTTCAAAACTGTCACCGACTCGCCGCCTTTCGGCCCGATGTCGTGACCTCTCCGGCCTACCTGGACTTCATTTCGGTCCGAGGCCAAATTTTGAACCAGACCCCTGAATTGGTGGATTGTTAACTCATGCCTGATTCTGACACCTATAACATCACAGTTGTCGCTGGCCCACCAGGTGTTGGCAAAACGACTTGGATTAGCCAGTTCCTCAGTACCGCTGACGCGCAGCTGGGTTACCTTTATCCAGGAGCGGGGGCTGAGGCGGTTGATCGGCTTAGAATCGGCTACCGTTTTCCGCAGGTGTCAGTGATAGAAGAGGCCGAGGCCCCAGCCCTGCTGGTCGATCTGCCCAAGTCGGTGCAGGTTTACGTAGAGTTGGGGTTTCACCTTGATTTAGCCGCATTGCCCCTCAACGGACTGCCCTGCCGCCGAGTTGCTGTTACGCCCCCCGATCTGGCCGAATCCGAATGGCATCACTGGGCCGATGAGGTGGTGACAGGCAACAAAGTTGAAATCCCCCAGGCAGATTGTCTACCGTCACTGTGGGGTGAGCCCCTTACGGGTCAGGTGTTTGACCCACCGAGCTTAGACGAACTGCTGATTGAGCTGACCGAAGGGGCCTATGGAAGGGTCACCCGATTGAAAGGGATCTTTGAACTGCCCGACGGTCAGGCTTTCTATGTGGATTTTGTAGAGGGGATGCCGGGGTTGGAATACACCGAGTTGAAGCTACCGCACTGGTTGGAAGGTCGCCCTAGTCGTCTGAGTGGCTTAGAAGTGGTTGGGTATAACCTGCAACAGACCACGATTAAAGAAACGCTGCTGGTGGCCTGCCTGTCCGATGAGGTATTGGCCCAATATCAGCGTCAGTATCGGCAACGCTATGACCTATCTGAAGGTATATCTGAAACGGAGGAAGTGGTGGCATGAAGCTTGCAGTGATGTCCTGCATTCACGGCAACTATGAGGCGCTCAATGCGGTGCTTTCTGATATTGACGCGCAAAAGGCCGAACAAATTTATTGTTTGGGCGATCTGGTGGGCTATGGCCCTTACCCCAATGCGGTGGTAGAGATGATTCGTTCGTTAGATATTCCCACCTGCCAGGGCTGTTGGGATGAAGACATTGTTGAGGGCTTAAACGCCTGTGAGTGCAGCTACCCGTCGCAACTGGCGGAGCAGCGCGGGCACGTCGCCCACGAGTGGACCAACGACGCAATTCACCCAGAGGTGCGAGAGTACCTGGCTACGCTGCCCTTGACCTTAAAAAAAGATAACCTGTGTTTTGTTCATGGTAGCCCTAACAGTCAGCACGAGTATTTGTTACCAAGTATGGACGGCTTTGCGGCGCTGGAGCGGCTACTGAGCGCCGATGCGGATGTGTTGTTTTGCGGCCATACCCACGTCCCTTACGATAGGCGACTGGAAGATGCGGCCTTGTCGGTCACGGTCGGTGCTGCTGACCGTGGCGAGACCCTACAGCAGATTCAGGTGCCATTGAAACGAATTATTAATGCGGGCTCCGTGGGTGAACCCCGTCACGGTCGCCCCAATGCGACCTACGTGATTTATGACACCGATACGACTCAGGTGATCCTGCGAGAAGTCCCCTACGACTACCACCAAACCTGTGAAGCCATTATCGAAAAAGGCTTACCGCCTATCTTTGCCTGGCGGCTGGCGAGAGGTATGGAGTTTGCAGAACGGGCAGATGATCCGAGCCACGTTTGCGAGCGGTAAAGCAGGCTAACGTCAGGGAGATAAAACAGTGAAGTGGGCAATCTTGAGCGGTATTGAAGGGAATTTACCCGCCTATGAAGCGGTTTTGAAAGATTTGCAGCGACTGCAGCAGCCGGTTACTGAGCTGTATGTTTTAGGCGATGTGGTTGGGCTGCAAGGCGATAACGAGGCGGTGATTCAGCGCCTGCGGTTTCCCAAAACCGGTGAGCTGGTGCCCCAGGTATGCGTGGGCTGGTGGGAAGAACAGTGCTTTAGCCTGCACGGGGCGAGTGGGGTGCCGGACGCGCCCGAACTGATGGCCCTAGTCGGTGGTGATGGAGTTAAGGCGCTTTGGGAATCAGTATCGCGGGCATCGGTGGGGTGGTTGCGATCGCAACCCTTCGGCTTCCACGAGTTGGACTGTTTGCTAATCCATGGCAGCATGGCGGGGTATGATGAGGAGCTAACCCCGGAAACCTCGGCCATTGAACTGTGCGATCGCCTGATCCGCGCCGACGCTAACCATCTTTTTTGCGGTCGGTCGGGGCGCACCTTTGAGTGCTGGGTCACCCCGAGCCACCTACAGTCCACAGTAACTACCCTCGACGGCCCCCAGGCTCCTCAAGACCAAGGTAAAACGCCCCGTCGTGTCGTCGGCGTCGGCTCCGTCGGGCGTATTCCCGGACAGGCTACTTACACGCTGTACAGTCCAGGCAGCAATCAGCTCTCCTTTAGAACTGTGAGTTACTCAAAGGCTAAAGGATTTGCTCCCGTTTAAAAAAAATGGAAGAAGATCTCGTCTTCGGCTTAGTGGCCTATCAAAACTATTTCACGCCCCACCATTTCTGAACCTAGTTTTTAGGTTTGATGCTGCGATAACCTTTGTGGGGTTTACTATACAAGGTTTTCATTCACGAAGGAGCGCTTTGGTGATCGCTTCAATCTGATTCACAACCACCGAGATATGTCCTTCGTTAGGGTAAACCAGCAGCTCAGCCGTTGGGAGAGTCTCAGCAATCCGCTTTACCAGGTCAAGCGGAACATTTTTATCCTCTTCGCCATAGAACAATGTCAGCGGAATCTGAATTTCATCTAAACTGAAGTCCCACTTTCTGAAGTAAAGCTGAAGATCCCAAGCGGTTCCTCGTGTTCCTGAACGAAGTCCCTCGTTCAAAGCTTCACAGCTTTTCTCTATCCGGCCTGGCGATTTTAACACTGCATAATCTGCTGCCGGAAGTCTTTTTTTCAAGGTTTCTAATAATTTGTCTGGGGGACCATTAAGCGATCGCTGTGTCAATTTCATCGAGGACTGATACAGCCAAGGGAAATACTTGATTAAAATCAAACTCCAACGATTGGATTTCAGCAAATCCGTAGTTGTAAATTCCCATGCTCCTGAAACAATTACGGCTGAATGTAATCGATTAGGAATCTTAGCAGCACAGGCAGCAGTATAGCCGCCGCCTGACGAGACACCCAACACTGAGAATTTATCTAACCCCAAGGCATCAGCAAGAACTGTGACATCCTGAGTCCAATCAGAAAATCCACGATTTGGTTGGAAGTCTGACTGTCCTATTCCTGGACGATCTGGCGCAATCAGTCGTAAGCCTAATCGGATAAACACCTCATTGCCTAACAACAGTGGCTCTAAACGAGAAGTTCCGCCACCATGAAAGTAGAGAGCGGGATATCCGTTGGGGTCACCATACTCTGCATAGGCCAATCGTCGATTGTCAGGCAAAGTCAGAAAATTCGTAATTTCCATAGCAGGGGTTCTCAGCCGTTTGGCAAACAACTATACCTTTAGCTGCTCTCTCTCCGGCTCTGCCTCAACCTGACAGGGCTGACAGAGCCCGAAAAATTCTAGGGTGTGATAATAGACTGCGAAGGAACTGGAAGACTGAGGCTGAAGTTCGAGCCCCTTTAGCGGACAGGTTTCGAGTGGGAAAGACTGACCACAGTGCAAGCAGGTCAGGTAATGTTGGTCTTGCTCAACCGTGTTATAGAGCGTTTCCCCTGCCAGCGTAGTTCGATGCTGCACTTGCCCTAGCCGCTGCAGCACATCTAGCGCTCGGTAGACCGTTGCCAGTCCAATGCGCTGGTGTACTCGCATCTGAGCGTAGAGTGCTTGGGCAGAAATGGGCTGATTCTGCTGGCGCAGTGTATCCAACACGGCTGTTTGAGCTGGTGTGCATTGAGTCATGGCTGATGCGTTTAGGTGATAGGCGTGAGCGCAGGCCAAACCTTCGTAAACAGAATGTTATAGGAGCTTCCTTAACTGGCAGATGCCCGCATTCCAGATTGCGTTCTAAAAGAAGTAGTGTAAAATATTCGGGAACGATAATCGTTATCACTTTTACAGTATGCCATTCCGACAAGCTTACCTGCTTGGAATGAGCCTGGCTCATAGCAGCCACCTTGCTCTAGTCACTTTGAGGATGCCATCTCCATGAAATCGGTACTTGTTATCCCGTCTTTGAGCCGTTTGCGGCGATTTTCTTTGATTGCTATGGGTGCGATCGCGATCGGTCTCGGTAGCTGCACCACCTCCACAACGGACTCAGCAACCGAAGCCGACACTACTGATGCTGAAGTGACTACAGAGCCAGCATTGCAGGTAGTCACCACATTCTTACCCATTACCCAGTTCACCACAGCCGTAGCGGGCGATCGTGCTGAGGTCACCCAGCTCTTACCCACTAATGTCGGTCCCCACGACTTTCAGGCTCAGCCAGGGGACGTCCAAGCCGTTGCTAACGCTGATGTGCTAGTGAAAAACGGTCTAGAACTGGAGTCCTTTTTGGACGACATGATCGAGAATGCCGAGAATCCCGACCTAGTCACCGTTGACTCCAGCGAAGGGGTAACGACCCTGGAGAGCAGCGGCGATCACGGTCACGCTCACGGCGAAGAGAAAGCCGACGATCACGGTGAAGAACACGAGGGACACGCTGACGAGGATGAACACGCTCACGGCGAAGAAGAACACGGGCATGAAGAAGGCGAGGCTCACGCTGAAGGCGCGGCTCACGCTGAAGGTGAAGCCCATGCCGAAGACGCTCACGCAGATCACGACCACGGTGAGTTTGACCCCCACGTTTGGCTAGACCCTAAGCGCGCCGTTGAACAGGTGGAAAACATTCGCGATGGTCTAATTGCCGCTGACCCCGAAGGCGAAGCCGAGTACACCGCCAACGCTGCCGCATTCATCGAAGAACTGGAAGCGCTAGACGCCGAAATTACCCAGAAGCTAGCGCCCTTTGCGGGGCAAACCTTTGTTGTATTCCACGACTTCGCGGCTTACTTTGCCAGCAGCTACGGACTAGAAACTGAAGTTTTGGTAGGGCTACCGGAAGAAAATCCCTCTCCTGATGACGTGAAGCGGGTCATGGAAACCGTCCAGGCAGAAGAACTCAAAACCATTTTGACTGAGCCCCAAGCCGGTGCGTCGTCTTTTGAGACTATCGCTCAGGATTTGGATATCGGCGTCAGCGAGTTTGACCCGATGGAAGTCGGTGGACCTGAAGCAACCGAACCAGGGTACTATCTGGAGACCATGCGCGAAAATGCCGAGAATTTGGCCAGCGGATTTGATGAGTCCCAAGCGTGGTATCCCTTCAGCACACCTCAGCCAGTGGCGATGATTCCGCTGGGGCTGAGTCTATAGTGCTGCGACCATCAAGATGGGGAAGGGCGATAGGCGCTATTGCCCTCAGCATCTGCCCTTCTGCCCCCAGCAGAAGAACCGCTAACCCCTAAACCCCGTTCTCTGTACGGAGAAGGGGTTTAAGCCTGTGTAGGGCCTTTCTCTAGGAGAAAACAGTTGAGCGATCCAGTTTTAGTGGTACAGGACTTGACCGTCTACCGAGAGTCTTATGCAGCCGTGCAAAATGTCTCGTTTACGGTGCCTGCAGGCATGGATACGGCCATTGTGGGACCCAACGGAGCCGGAAAAAGTACCCTGATTCAGGCGATCCTGGGTATCTTACCGCGCCGCTCGGGGGACGTATTTGCGCTGGGTCAGCCGCTGTCTACTAAAGGGCACTTGCCTGCTGCCGTGAGAGAGCAGATTGCCTACTTACCCCAAAGCTTTCTGTTTGATCGCCGCATCCCTATTACTGTAAGGGAGCTCGTCGAACTGGGTTGGGACCGACTGGGGTTCCAGCTTCCCTGGGTGGGTCAACGGGCACGCCGTCATGCAGTGCGCGACGCCCTAATGAGCGCAGAAGCCTGGCACCTGCGCGACCAGCTGATAAGTGCGCTGTCCGGCGGGGAAACCAAGCGGGTGCTGCTAGCCTATTGTTTGGCGCGCCCCCGGCGACTGCTGATTCTTGATGAAGCACCAGCGGGATTAGACGCCCGTAGCGAAGCGGACTTTTATCGGCTGCTGCACCAGCTTAAACAAGAACAGGGTTGGGCAATTTTGCAAATCTCACACGATTTGGATATGGTACGTCACAGCTGCGATCGCGTCCTTTGCCTCAACCGCACGGTCCTTTGTGAGGGCACCCCAGACCACGCCCTTAGCCCCGAAACCTTGGCGCTGGCCTACGGTAGCGACTTTGTCCGATACCACCATTCTTGTCAATCCCACACTCGCCATGACTATCCAGGCTGAACTCCTCCGCGTCGTCGAACTGTTTCAACTGCCCTTTATGCAGCGGGCATTGATGGGCGGTGTGCTGACGGGACTGATGGGGGGCCTGATGGGCAGCTTTACTATTCTACGGCAGCTCTCTTTCTTTAGCGATACGCTAGGGCATTCAGCCCTGCTAGGCATTAGCATTGGGTTTTTGCTGGGTCTTGATCCGTCTTGGGTACTGATGCCCTTTACCGTGATGTTTGCGCTGGGAGTTACCTACTTTTTAGAACACACTGACCTGTGGACGGACGCGCTGTTGAATATCGTGTACTCTGCTTCTTTAGCAATTGGCATCATTTTACTGAGCCTGCGAGAAGACTACCAGGGTGGCATCAATACTCTGCTGTTTGGAGATATCTTGGCGGTGCAGACGGGTGATCTGATGTTTAGCGGTGTGCTGCTCGTGGTTTGTGCGCTGTTTATCGCGCTGACGCTGCGATCTCAAATCCTGCTTACCCTTCATGAGTCGATGGCTGTCTCTCGCGGCGTGGCTGTCTCAGCGCAACGAACAGCCTTCATCGTGCTGCTATCACTGGTAGTTGGCATCTCTATCGAAGCCGTTGGTGTTTTGCTAATCAGCGCGTTCATTGTTATTCCTGCCTGTGCAGCCCGTCTGCTCAGCCGAACGTTTACACAGTACATCTTGATTTCTACGGTACTAGGTGCCCTCAGCGCTATTTTAGGCGTGATTGCATCAGCCCTTTTAGACTTGCCCTCTGGACCTAGCATTGTCGCAGTTCAGCTTATTCTTTTCGTATTGTCAATTGTTGCGCCGAAACCGCATAACTGGGCGACTTTTCTCCAAAAAATGCAGTCTGCTAGAAGATTGCAAAAAAGCTTCAAGGAATGAAGTTAGGCCCACGCGACATCTGTCAAAAAAGCAACCCTTGAGATTTTTATCGATATACGAAAGTCTTAAATTCAGTGCTTTAATGTTGCCTTGAGCTAGTACAGTAAACAGTAAACATTTAGTTATGCAACATCGATATAATAACTTGAGTCCTGTACTCTCCTCGTCGAAAAATGGAGTCAGGGATGATAACATTTGTTCAGACAGGCACCTCCTTATTTTGTTTAGCAAACAACTTGCTAAAGACATCGGCAGCGGCTTGTCCTTGTTGCAGACAATCGTGCGCGAACAAGATCAACTTTTCAATCAGCGCTTGCCCCTGTTGCCGACAAACCTGCCCAATGGTTTTGATGGGTTTGGTGGGTTTGCCCTGACCTTTTGTCGGGGGTGGTGGCAGGCATCCCAGGTGCAAGATAGAATAGGCCACGAACACTAAACACCAATGGGTTTCAATGGCTTCTGATGTTCGCATCCGATACTCATCCAGGCCCAGATACTGCTTCCCATCCCGATAAAAAGTCTCTATCGGCTACCTCTGTAAGTATTTTTTGAGAATTTGTTTGGCACTCCAATCAGTGCGATTGGTAACGAAGACGGCATCAGTTCCGCTTAAGTCTGAGGTCTCAAAGCTAATCACCAAAAGGACTTTGCCGAGCGCTGGGAGCCGAACGCAGAGGGTAAAACACCAATAGGTCTGAGCGTAGCTGTCTATTTTCCCAGTGGAGGAAATAGTGAGAAAACCTGTGATAGATTTCACAGTAATCCATAGCAAGGCATATTCAGGTTCGCTTAGATGGCTTCGGACAACATCACACCGCTCATAACCCAGCTCGGTATGCGACTCGACCAACAGGAACAGCGCATTCAGGAGCAGGCGCAGCGTATCCAGGAGCTAGAGACTGAGAACGAACGCTTGAAGCAACTGCTGAAGGACAAAGGAGCCTCAAAAGCGTCGAAGCCCCCGAAATTCACAGAAGACTATAGTGTCGATAAACACAAAGGCAAAGGAAAAAGTAAACGAGGCCGTCAATCGACCGGTCGTTGTCCCCAGCAAAGCAAGCTAGAGCTGTTGGATAGTTACATTGATGTGTATGAAGCAGGTGTCTCCAAGTCGTCATGTATAGAACGAAGACGACAGTATGTCTGGCGGATTATTGATGGGAAAGCAACCTATATTTGCTATCGGCTGTTTGCTAGACTAGAGAGTCAGCCGTTGCCAACGATTGCTGGGGTGCGTAACAGTCTGAGTGAGTATGGCATAGAGATCATCTTGATAGTTGCATTTTTACACTATTGGGTGGGGCTTTCGATAGACTATACCTGTAGGGTGGTGCAATTTTTCACGGGGTTAGCGCTGAGCAAATCGCAAGCCAACTCACTGTTGGAGCAGCTAAGCCGTGATTGGCAGGGGCAATACGAGACGATAGCTGAGCTGCTGACGCGTCAGCTGGTGCTCTACATTGATGAAACCGGCTGGAAGGTCGGCCCCAATAGCTGTTATACCTGGGCTTTCTCCACAGTGATGCACGTCTTGTTTCGCTGTGGAGTGGGTCGAGGTAAAGCCGAGGCCCAGGCTATCGTAGGGGAGAAATTTGAGGGAATTGGGGTATCGGATGATTATGGTGCCTACCAATCGCTGTTCAGTGAGCATCAGCTGTGTTGGGCACATCTGTTGCGTAAAGCCATCAAGTTGACGCTTCAGCATCCTGAAGAAATGGACTATAAGAACTTTCTAGACGAACTCTACCGGATCTATCAGCAGGCGGTGCGCTGGCAAAAAGACCAACGCTTGAGTGTCGATCGTGCTGAAAAAGTCAAGCTTCTAAAATCGCGGATTCGCCAGCTATGTACCGACGCTGGCACCTTCATTGACTTAGAGACGATGACACTCCATCAGCAGGCCTTCATCCGGGTGCAAAATGAATTGACCAACAGCTTAGATACCTTGTTTGTCTTTGTCGTTCATCCCCAAGTCGAGCCCACCAATAATCGCAGTGAACGCAACGTGCGGCGCGAAGCTGAGGTCAGAAAGGGCGGACGCACCAGTAAGACCGACCACGGCGCACAACGTAGAGGCATTATCATGACCGTCCTGGCGACCTTGAACACTCGCTTTGAAAAGTTCACATTAGAAAAGTTATTGGCGGAAGTCGCTCGATGGATGGACACCGGGATATCTTTGTTTCAAGCAGAATTGGCTCATCTCAAACAGGCTGATGCGCCATCGACCGCTTAATCGCCAAAACTCAGCCTATCAGCTCATTGGTCTCTCTTGAGAGGCTGATATCTCTGATGGAAATAGACACCTACCTTACACAGTTGGACTAGCCGTAGATAAGGGGGGTATCTTCTGTCTTACCATAGCTACGGCTGGGTGGATTTTCCTCTCACGAGAGCACATGACTAAAGTTAATCATAGATTAGAGCTGTACAGACGTTGGTAAAATTGCCTTAGGTAAGCAAGCATGGACGCCCTTACTGGGTAGATTAACGGCCTGGGTAATGTGAAAATGAACCCCCAGGCTGCACAACATGTAGGCATCCGTGGCGGTGAGGCCTATAAATTTTTGCAAGAAGGTTACCATCCGCTGGAGGCATTGCTCAAAGGCGACGTCGAGGGTGGGGCCAAAGCCCATGGTGATCCAGTTGGTGGGGGTCTCTGCCAGAGGTAGGGGTAAGGGCGGCAGGTGGCGGTGCGATCGCAGCTCAATCACCCCGTTCATAGATGTTTCCAGGCCGGTCAAACACGCTTCTCCATCACCCTGCAGGCTGTGCCCATCCCCGATCGAAAACCGTGCCCCCGGCAAAAAGATCGGCAAAAATAGTCGGCAGGGTGCCTGCAACAGACGATTATCTAAGTTGCCACCGTAGTCCCCTGGAGGGATAGAGTGGCGCTGGGTCTCAGCTGTCGCTACCCCCAACACCCCAAAAAAAGGGGTCAAGGGCAGCGTGATCCCGCTGCCTGGCGGAAACTCTGCCGTGCCCGATGGCAAATCAATGGGCGTAAATCGAAGCGCGGGCTGGTCAAACTGTTGCGGCAGGCCACCGCCCCCAGGGCGAATTAGCGTAAACCCAACCGGGAGGCTGGGTGTAATCTCTTCCAACCGGATTTCTAGCACATCGCCGGGCAGCGCTCCTTCAACATAGATGGGGCCTGTCATCAAGTGGGGACCCGCTGCAATCCGACGCGCCGATGGTAGATGCTGGCAAATCTCTAAAAAGGCAGCGGGTAGAAATTCTGGGGGGGCCTGTTGATAGACTGGCAAGCCAGAAAAGGTTTCAACCTTGACCCGATCCCCCGAGCGAACGGTCAAAGCTGGCAGCAGCTCGGAGGAAAACCCGCCAAAGTGGACGGTTTCACAGGTTGCTTTAAGAAGATGGGTGACCACAGGTTAAGGATCGGCGCAAAGATAAAGTATCCGTAGAGGATGGGCAAGAGGATGGGCAGGGGGAGCAGGCTGGTGTCCACAGGTATTTCTGTAGCGTCCTTTACAGCACAGGGCATCATTCCCACGGAGCATATAAAACACAAACTAACAGGACAACCGTGAGCTACTCTCAAGATCTTAACCCAGGCAGCGGCAATGGTTGAGCATGTTTCTCGCACAATATCGCCCCAGGTTGCCACCTCTGCGGTCCTGGAGTTTCAAGAGGTTAGTTTGCAATATATGACCGCTGGCCTGCCCATGCAGGTGATTGATCAAGTTTCTTTTAAGATTGCCCAGGCAGATTTTGTCTCAGTCGTCGGGCCGTCGGGCTGTGGCAAGACCTCTTTACTGAGAATGGTCTCAGGGTTAAACCCGGTTAAAAAAGGCGGCGTTTACTTTCGGGGCGAGCCGATTAAAAAGCCACTGCAAAACGTCGGCATTGCTTTCCAAAATCCGGTATTGTTGCCCTGGCGTAACACCTTAGACAACGTGTTGCTTCCTTTAGAAATTGTGCCGACCCACAAGCATCAGCTTAAGCGACAGCGACCAAAATATGTCGCCGATGCCCAGGCCTTGTTGTCGACCGTCGGGCTCGAAGAGTTTCAGACTTACTATCCCTGGCAGCTGTCGGGGGGCATGAAACAACGGGCATCCCTGTGCCGCGCCTTGATTCACCGTCCCGAGATTTTATTGTTAGATGAACCTTTTGCCGCCCTTGACGCATTTACCCGCGAGGAGATGTGGGAAATGCTACAGCAGCTGTGGGAACGGACCCAATGCACCAGCGTGCTGGTGACCCACGACCTTAGAGAGGCCATCTTTTTGTCAGATACCGTCTACGTGATGGGGCCGCGTCCGAGCCAGATTGTTTACGCCCTCAAAGTCGATCTGCCTCGCCCGCGCACCTTGGATATGTGCTTTACCCCGAAGTTTCATCACATGTATTCCGAACTACGGCGATACATTCAGCGTAATTAAGATGGTGACTACAGACCGATTTAACCCGTCACAGTTTGAGATCAAAACGCTCCTAGCGTCCAAGCGAGCACGCTATGGCCTACCCATTGCGACAGCGCTGTTGGTTTTTATCGCCTGGGAGCTGATCGTCCGGCTATTTGGGATTGCTGAGTTTGTGCTACCGGCCCCGTCCGCCATTTTGGCAGAGATCCCCCAGTGGGGCAGTGCTGTCCTTAAAAATGCCTGGACTACCCTATTTACCACTGTGGTCGGCTTCCTCATTGCCCTAGTGTTGGGGGTGTTTCTAGGATTTGTCATTGGCTATTCCAAGCTAGCCAGCCTGACCCTATACCCCCTACTAATTGGCTTTAACACGATTCCTAAAGTGGCTCTGGTGCCGCTGATGTCGATCTGGTTTGGCATCGGGGCGGTGCCCGCCGTGATTACAGCTTTTTTGCTGGCGGTGTTTCCCATCGCGGTCAATGTAGCTAGCGGGTTGGCTACGGTCGAGTCTGAAATGCAGGATGTGCTGGTCTCCCTCGGGGCTAATCAATTTGAGATTTTTCAGAAGGTCGGCTTCCCCCACACAATGCCCTATTTATTTGCCTCGTTAAAGGTGGCCATTTCCCAAGCCTTTATCGGCTCGGTCATCGCCGAAACCGTGGCCTCCAACGGTGGTATCGGCTATGTGATTTTGTCGGCCAGCTCTAACTTTAACGTACCGCTGGCATTTCTGGCCTTATTGGTCCTGGCGGTCATGGGCGTCGCTCTCTACAGTATTTTTGTCGTGCTAGAAAAACGCTTCGTCCATTGGCTGTAGGGGTTGTCATTAAAATATTTGCTCAAAACATTCGCTAGACTGGAGATTTAGGTTAAACCCATGAGCTCAGGAACCCTGCATCGCCTGTCTGCGTTTACCACCGACCCCAGTGGCGGTAATCCTGCTGGGGTCTGGGTTGGAGAAACGCTCCCCGACGTTGAGACCATGCAGCGCATCGCCGCAGAGGTAGGCTTCTCAGAGACAGCATTTGTTGCCCCCGCCACCGGTTCTGATCGCATCATTCGTTACTACAGCCCAGAGGCAGAGGTGCCTTTCTGTGGGCACGCTACGATTGCCACCGGGGTGTTACTTGGCGAGATCGGGAGAGATGGCACCTATACCCTGTCAACCACTGTCGGGGAGGTGCCTGTTACCGTACGCACTCAGAATGGCCAACGTGAGGCCGCACTGACTTCGGTGGACCCCATGCACATGAGTGCCCCCGATATGCTGGTTGCTGAAGCCCTGACGGCCCTCGGTTGGAGCCAGGGTGATCTTGACGCAGCTATTCCTCCCGCCAGAGCCTATGCTGGAGCCTGGCACCTGGTGCTGGCCGTCAATACAGCGCAGCGTCTGGCCGACCTAGACTACGACTTTGATGCCCTAAAGGCATTGATGCTGCGCGATGGACTGACAACATTGCAGCTCATCTGGCGAGAGAGGGCCAATGTGTTTCATGCTCGCAACCCGTTTCCGGTGGGCGGTGTGGTAGAAGACCCGGCCACTGGGGCTGCCGCCGCTGCTCTGGGGGGCTATTTTCGGGATGCCAAATTGGTGTCAGTGCCGACCACCCTCACAATTCGGCAGGGCAAAACCATGGGTCGCCCAAGTTTATTGACGGTGGAAATCCCCACTCGCGGTGGCATTGTGGTATCGGGCACAGCGGTAAAAATGTAAGGTTCTCTTCTGCGTAGACTTGCCGTCATCAGGCTTTCACGAATCGGCGCAGGCTGATTAGCGCTGCTTTTTCTAGCATATAAGTTGTGTAAACAGTTTGAGACTCCCCTGAGCTGACTGGATAAAATTTAGCTTTTGCAAGTTTAGAGGCTTGCTTGTTGATGTCATCCCCCGGCCCATGTCAAAAACCGTTCAGCCGTTGCATCAGTTGCCAAGACCGAAGGCTCAGTTTCTCCTGGGTCACTCGGCTTACTTTTCAAAGGATCCCCTGCAATTTTTGTACGAGTGTTCGCACCAGTACGAGGGCCTTGTGCCCCTGCGTCTGGGATTCTCTAAAGCCTGTTTTGTCTTTGACCCCAGTGCCGTGATGGAAGTTCTGCGGGAGCGGACAATCTTTACCAAAAACACGCCGGGTTGGCGAGCGATTCAGACGTTAGTCGGCCTGGGGTTGCTAGGTAGCGACGGGGACTATTGGGCCAGGCAGCGGCGATTGACCCAGCCTATTTTTCACCATCAGCGGATTGTTGCCTACGGTGATTTGATGGTGCAAGCAACCGATCGCTTACTGCAAACCTGGCAGGACGACACGGTGCGGGATGTCCATCAGGATATGATGCATCTGACCCTTGAGATTGTCATGCAAACGCTCTTGAGTGCCGATCTAGAAGGGGAAACCGCCCAGGCCATTGCCCACGCACTGGATATGAGTATGCAGTGGTTTTCTCAACAACAAAAGCAGGGCTTTTTATTGCCGCCAACGCTGCCGCTGCCTTCGAATAAACGGTACTTTGCGGCGGTCAAGGCGATGGATAATTTAATTTATCAGTTGATCCAACAGCGGCGAGATAGCGATGCCGATACAGGGGATTTGCTCTCTATGCTGTTGCAGATCAAGGACGAAACCGATGGCAGCCAAATGAGCGATCGCCAGCTGCGAGATGAGCTGGCAACGTTGGTGCTGGCTGGTCATGAAACCACGGCCAATGCCCTGGCCTGGACCTGGATGCTGCTGGCCCAACATCCCCAAGTGGAGGCCCAGCTGCACGAAGAACTGGACAGCGTTTTACAAGGGCGCACCCCCACGGTGGCAGACCTGCCCCAGTTGTCCTTCACTCAAACTGTTCTCAAAGAATCCATGCGGCTGTATCCGCCGGTTGTGCTCCTGGCGCGATGGTCTGAACAAGACTATGTGGTGGGGGGCTGCGAAATCCCGAAGGGCTGTGTGATGATGATGAGCCCGTGGGTGATGCATCGTTGCGATCGCTACTTTCCAGACCCGCTTGCGTTTAAGCCCGAGCGCTGGCAAGACGATCTCGAGAAACAACTGCCCAGGGGGGTGTATATCCCCTTTGGAGAAGGTCCCCGGATTTGTATCGGCAAGGGGTTTGCCCAAATGGAAGCGACGTTGATCCTGGCAACCCTGGCGCAGAAATATCAGCTAAGCTTAACCGATGGCCAAACCATTGAGGCGTTTCCTTCGATCACCCTGCGCCCCAAGAATGGGTTACGAATGACTTTATACGCGCGATCTAATGAAGGATAGCCCATTTGGGCAGTTATGGAATGGTGTCAGGGTAAAATTCCTTTCATGACAGAGAAGTGGTCGCATTATGGCCGAACGCGCTAAATCTCTTCTATTAACTTGCCGCGCTTACCAGAGCATCTGTGGAAAACGATCGTTACTATGCTGCCCTTAAACAAGGGTACCGAAAAACGCAACGGGAGCTCTTTCTAGGGTTGCTAGCGCTGATGGGTGTCGTTGTGTTAGGCACCTTGTGGTATTGGATTGTAGAGGGCTGGCGATTTACAGAATCCCTTTACATGACGGTCATCACCCTAGCCACGGTTGGTTTTACAGAAGTTCAGCCCCTTGGCGATCGCGGTCGGATCTTCACGATTGTCCTTATTTTCTTAGGGATTTTTGCGGTCGGCTACATCGCCAACCGATTTACAGAAGCGATTGTCAGAGGCTATTTTCAAGCAGGAATGCGCTTAAAGCAACGTCGTAGACTCATGAAAGAACTTTGTAATCACTATATTCTCTGCGGATTTGGAAGGACGG
This sequence comes from Cyanobacteria bacterium P01_G01_bin.38, assembly GCA_039180385.1. GTDB lineage: Bacteria > Cyanobacteriota > Cyanobacteriia > Phormidesmidales > Phormidesmidaceae > SIO4C1. The sequence continues at coordinate 16,712 of JBCDDJ010000062.1, forward strand.
GGCGTCAGATTGCAGAAGAATTTTCTCTTCAGAAGATTCCGTTTATAGTCGTAGATGTCGCCGAAGAAGTGGTGCAGGAGGCTCAGCAACTGGGGTTTATTGCAGTTCAGGGCGATGCGGCCTTAGACAATACCCTTCATTTGCTCAAGATTGAGGCGGCGGTTTGCCTGGTCTCAGCCTTATCATCCGATGCTGAGAACTTATACACCGTCCTCTCGGCCAGAACGCTGAATCCCAAAATCCGCATCATTGCTCGGGCAAGCAGTCAAGAGGCGATCCAAAAGCTACAGCGAGTCGGTGCGGACGCGGTCATCTCACCCTATATTACTGGGGGCAAACGCATGGCTGCCGCTGCACTGCGTCCTCAGGTAATGGATTTTGTGGATGGCATTTTTTCGGGGGGCGATCGCACCTACTACATGGAAGAGTTTTTCCTTGACCCGGCAGTCTGTACCCAAATCGGTCAAACCCTCCGAGAATCGAGGTTGAGAAAGCTGACAGGCGTTTTAATTGTTGCGATACGACGAAATCAGGGTGAACTGGTGATTGGCCCCACGGCAGACATTCAGCTAGAACCCAAAGATTTTCTCATTTGTTTAGGGACTGCCGAACAGCTACAGGCGATGAACCGCATTCTCTGCCCCATCAATCCCCACCCTCTACAGCCGCCTAATCGGGGTCCAGCTTAAATGTCGCATTTTACGATAGATACCCTGCATCCAGTAGTCTTTACCAAAGTTTCAGAGATGTCGAACTTCAGCTGGTACTGATTGATAATTATCGTTGCGCCCATCGATATAGGCAATGGGTGTGCTGACAAGTTCGCTAATCTCAACATTGTCAAGGCAGGCCACATTGATAGCATAAAACTGACCGCCGAGTTCTGGGGCTTCTCCCCATCCGAAAGGTCGCATACCGCAGTGTTTGCAGAACAGATTGTGATTACTGGCGGAGGTACATCGATAATCAGTGAGATCAGACTCACCCGAGAGTAGTCGAAATTCGTCTGGTGTGACGGTGGTTAACCAATTCCGCGCCTTCGTGCAAAACGAGCAGTTGCATTTAAAGGTGCCCTCGCTTAAATCAATGTCTGCCTTAAAACGAACAGCACCGCAGTGGCAGCTTCCAGTGTAGGTCTTTTTCATCGGTTGCTCCTATGTCTGCGAGACTGTGCTGGAGTCCATATGCATGATTTCCCAAATGTGACCATCTAAGTCTTGAAATCCGTGTCCATACATAAAGCCATAGTCTTGGGGTTCCTTGAAGGTAGTGCCACCAGCGGCCAAGGCCTTGCTGACCATTTTGTTAACCGCTTCTCGACTGTCAGCAGACAGGCAAATTAGCACTTCTGTGCTCTTGGTTGCATTGCAAATAGGGTTGGGTGTAAATGTCTTGAACTTATCGTGGGTCAAGAGCATCACAAAGATGTCATCGCTTACGATCATGCCGGTGGCAGTCTTATCTGTACATTGGGGGTCAAAACTAAAACCGAGCTGAGTGAAGAATTTGACAGACCGCTCGAGGTCTTGCACAGGTAGATTCACGAAAATTTGGGTTGACATGGTTTTTCTTTCCTTTACGAATTTTGGCAAGATAAGCGATTAGAGGGTGATGGGGATTCGTCATGTTTGTTCATACGCCTGCTCCAAAGTGTCAATGTCGAGCTTGCTCATTTTGAGTAAGGCTTCCATGACGCGCTGCGTTTTCTCCGTGTCATCACTTTGCATCATCTCGCCCAGACGAGCAGGTACGATCTGCCATGACAAGCCATACTTATCTTTAAGCCAGCCGCACTGGCTTTCTTCTCCGCCATCCGCAGAGAGTTTGTCCCACAGTGCATCGATTTCTGCCTGCGAGTCACAGTTCACCAACAGCGATATAGCTTCTGTAAATTTGAAGGCTGGGCCGCCGTTGATCGCCAAGAATTTTTGATCCTCGAGTTCAAATGAAATGGTCATGATCGAGCCTTCTGGGCCGAGGCCTGCTTTACCGTAGCGCTGTAGGCTCAAAATCCTGGAATTGTTAAAGATCGAGAGATAAAAATTGATCGCTTCTTCGGCATTATCATCGAACCATAGGGAGGTGACAATCTTCTGTTGTGTCGTCTTCATTTTATGGTCTCCTTTGAATAGTTTTGCACCAGTTTGAGTTCGTTCCTCATGCCGTCGGTCCATAGCACAGCGAATTGACTCCTTTGTGTTCTCCTATTTTTCTGAGGGTAAGCCTGAGAGCTCCATAAGCGGGCGAATTTCGACGGTGCCTTTGCGGGCAGAGGGGATCTGGCCTGCGATCGCAATTGCCTCATCCAGATTTTCGGCCTCAACCAAGAAATAGCCCCCCAGTTGTTCATGGGTTTCGGCAAACGGGCCATCGGTCACCAAGCGTTTGCCCTCACGGACGCGAACACTGGTTGCCATTGACACAGACTGAAGCGGTGACGCATCCAGGTACTGACCTTTCGCATTTAGCTTTTGAGTCAGTTCTATCGACTCTTTGTAGCATTGCTCCTGCTCACGCTCAGTCCAGGATTTCTCATCACTGTAAATCAGCAACATATATTTCATAATCTGTCTCCTTAAATTTTTCAAACGAACTGTCTCCCCTGCCCCCTTGCCCCCCTGCTCCCCCTCCTCTTTCTCTACAGCCACTCAATCCTCACATCAACCCCTACCCATACGTAGGCTTCTGTGGCCAGCCAGGCGGTGAATCCTCAAAGTCCTCCTGCCGCCCGTAGGGTGTGATATCGAGGAGCCTGTAGGCGTCGGTCAGCGCCTCACAGCCCCGCGCATAGGCCGAGTAGGTGTGAAAGACATCGTCGTCGAGTCGAAAGAACACGCTCATGCCGTGTCTTTCACCTTTCGGGGGTGATTCCATGTCTGCCGAGTCGCGATAGTTATACTCAACAGGGGCGATGGAGTCATCCAGGGTGACGTGAAAGTCGTAGTTGAAGTCATTCTCAGAGGAGGAAACCCAGGGGAGACGCCATCCCTGAAGTGTCTTGTACTGTTCGAGTTTTTCTAGCGGCGCTCGAGAAATTAGTACCAGCGTCGTATCGCGTTCGCTCAACATGGTCAGATCGCCCAGGGCGTTGATCAGACCTGTACACCCCGAACAGCCTTTATCCCACGAAGGGTCGAACATAAAGTGATAAACGAGCAGTTGACGATGGCCCTCAAACAGATCGCGCAGGCTTGTTTTGCCATGGGGACCCTCAAAGATGTAGTTTTTCTCAACCCTGACCATCGGTAGTCGACGACGCTTGGCATTCACCTGGTCAAGGTGTTTGGTGAGCGCCTTCTCATCGGCAAGCAGCGCTTTGCGCTCAGCCAGCCACGCCTCTCTCGAGACAATTTTGGGGCGCGCTATGGTGTTGGTTTGCATGATATTTTCTCCTGATAAGAAGCTTTTTTCACGGGCTGCTATGAGCGAATTGATCTTCTCATCCGCCGGGCGAATCTCGAAGGCTCCGCTGCGGACACCAGGGTGGTGCGACATTAGCTGAATTGCATGGTTCAGGTCTCGGGCCTCAAGCAGGAGGATG
>JBCDDJ010000063.1:0-20185 GCA_039180385.1 Cyanobacteria bacterium P01_G01_bin.38
CTCAAAGTGCGGGGCAAACCCCTCAAAGAAGCCCGGTTTCTGACCCTCATCAGCATCACCCATTACGTCATCAAGCCACTGGAGCCAACCACAGTGCCAAATTTTTTACATAGGCTTGGATATCCGCCAGCCCACTGGGGTCATCTTTGATAGCTTTACCCGGTGGCTCTTCTACAAAACTCGGACAGCTCTGATCGATATCCCAGTTGTAGTCTACAAAATGATGAAAAGTCGATTGGGCCACCACCCGCCCGAGGGTTTGCCCTGACTCATCTTGGGCTCGCTCTGCTGCGACCACCAGGTTAAAGTCTCGTCCGGTCACCTTACTTTTGCCCGTGGCAATCACCTGTGCTTGAGGCGCATTGACAGGCGTCCCTATCCCACCCTCATGAGGATGGGCGGGAAAGCGCTGGAGCACGCCATTGGGGCCTTGCAGTAATGGATGACCCGGAGCAACGGCAGTGATGGTCTGATAGTCGCCATTTTGGCCCGAATGATAATTGGGCCAGTCAATGGTCATCGTGTCGTTATCGTCTCGGCAGCAGCGGTCTGGGTCTGGATCGGGTTGACAGGTGCGAAAGTAATGAAACGGGCCAATCGTCTGCAAAGAACGCATGGAGATACCCATGTCTTGATGGTCGCGGGTCGCCAAAATGCCCCTGCCGCGCTGGTGAAAGCGGGTGATGCCCTCACAGTCTTGATCACTGAGCCCACCGCCGACATCCAAAGCAAACAGCCAAAGTTCGTCTACCTCCTGGCTATCAAGGGTGCTCAAGACCGGATCGTTGCCGTTTTTGTCTGGGGTGCGATCGCGACCCACCACCGCCACCAGAGGAGCCCCCGCTTCATCCGTCAATGAGCCCAAATAGCGTTGCAGCAATGAAAATCGACGAATCGTCCAATCATCGTGATCTGTCGGCAGCAGCGTAGTTTGCAGGAGGATTTTAATCGGCATAGGTCTGGAAGATAGGGCAATTAGCCTAAAACCTACCCTGTTATTGTAGGTGTTAAATTAATGACGAATTAAGTCGTGACAAATTAAGAGTATGTAGACAGGGCTACTCTCCCCACCTCAAAAATGTGTTCAGTAAGATTGTCACGATGGTTGGTAACTGGTCGGATGCGATCGCACATCCCTCGTAAACAGAGATCAGCACCGCTATAAAAATTCTCTCTTTATGAACTATCGCCAAGGGCTCGGCAGTTTTCTGATTTTGCTGCTGGGCTTGTCCCCTGCTGTCTTAGCCCAACCTGCCGAGCCTGACGCAGCCCAGCAACTTCAAGAGAGAGGAGAGTCCCTACTAGAGCTCGACGCCTATCGCAGTGCCGTACCCACCCTGGAGCAGGCGCTGCGGCTTTACCAGACTGCCAGTGACACCGACGGTATCCGCGACACCGCTTTACTGCTGGGGGCCGCCTACTATCGCCTGGGCAAATACGGTCAAGCCGAGCGTACCTTGCGGCTGGCTGAGCAAACCTTTTCCCTGACCCCAGAGCATCAGCGTCACCTGTGGCTCTTTCAGGGGCTGGTCCGACTAGAATTCGGAGATGTACTGCAAGCACAGCGGTTGTTACACCGTGCCCAAGGTGCGGTGGGTGGGCCTCCCGATTTGGACGAAAGCCGCCAGATTCGGATTGGGTTGGGCCAAACCTACCGAGTCCTGGGGCATTACTCCCGTGCTCTGAGCTATCTAGAACAAGCCCGGCGAACCAGCGGTAGCCGCAGCCATCTCATCACCGCAACGGCTGGGGTCGGGGATATTTACTACGATCTGGGCGACTATGGCCAAGCTCAAGACATCTATACCGAAGCCCTGGCCCTGTCACATTCAACGGGAGATCGGCTGGCGGTCAGCCGCAACCTCAACCGCCTGGGTCAAACCTATCGACAGCAAAAAGCCTATGACCCGGCGATCGAAGCCTTCCAAGACGCCCGTAATATTGCCATTGCGATTGGTGACACCATTGGGTTAGAGCGCATTCTCAACAACCTGGGCGAAACCTATCTAGAACAAGGCGAGCTGGACTCAGCCGAAACCACCTTCGAAGAAGCCCTGGGATATACCCGTAGGGGCGATATCTCCCAGACGCGCAGTCTGCTCAACCTGGGGCAGCTATCTGCCGCGCGATCAGACTATTCAGAGGCCCTGGTGTTTTATGACGATGCCTATCGTTGGGCCGATTATCGACAAGAGCCGATCGCTCAGATCAAGGTGTTGGGGCGTCGTGCTCAAATTTGGTACCAACAAAATCAGCTAGCCGATGCCCAGTCAGAGCTTGACCAAGCTCTAGAACTCTTTGAGCAGCTTAACCCTGGCCTGTTTGACTCGGAAAAGGTGTCGCTTTTTGAAACCCAGGCTTATTTGTATGAGCTGATGCAGCAGACCCAGGTGGCCCAGGGCCAGCCCGAAGCTGCCCTCGCAACGGCTGAGCGAGGACGTGCCCGAGCTTTTGCAGAACTGCTGACGGCCCGTGATCTCACCCCGCCCCCGTCGGTGGTGCAACTGCGACAGCTGGCCCAGCAATCGACGCTGGTGCAATACTCCATTGTGCGGCAACCGTCCCCCAGCCATGCGAGTTTCACCGATGATCAGCTGCTGATTTGGGTGATTCAACCCAACGGCGAAATTGCCTTTAGACAGGTGGAGTTATCTGCTTTGGAAACTCCCTTGACAGACTTGGTGCAAATCACCCAAGCCGCCATCGGCGTGCGCAGTTTTGGCGAATTATTTGAGGCCACGTTTCTATCTCCTGGGCCATCCCCTGGGCCGACATTTACGGTGGCGGTTAGCCCGGATAGTGACGACGTGCTGAGGCAGTTGCACGACGTATTGATTGAACCGATTGCCGAGCAATTGCCCGATGACCCGATGGCAAAGGTGCTGTTTGTGCCCCATCGCAGTCTCTTTTTAGTGCCGTTTGCAGCCCTGAAAAATTCTCAGGGGCGCTATCTGATCGAAGACCATACAATTGCGATCGCACCCTCTCTCCAAACCCTGGACCTGCTCCAGCAGCGTTCACCCTCTGTCTCCTCAGACTTCAGACCCGCTGTGATCGTGGGTAACCCCCAAATGCCCAAGCTGCCCCCAAAATTGGGCCAGTCTCCCCAACAGCTGGCGGCCCTACCCGGTGCTGAGGCAGAGGCCGTTGCGATCGCGCCCCTGCTCAATGCCCAGCCCTTGATCGGCTCCGCCGCTACGGAAACCGCTGTGCGGGCCCAGCTCACCCAGGCGAAGACAATTCACCTGGCGACCCACGGCTTTTTTGATGACCAGCAGGGGTTGCAAAGTGCGATCGCCCTGACCCCGGCCACCGATGAAGCCATCACCGAACTCAATCTTGCCGATAGCGCCCCTGATGATGGCCTGCTGACCGCCCAAGAGGTGCTAAACCTGACTTTACAAGCTGATTTAGTGGTCCTCAGCGCCTGCAACACCGGGCGCGGCAAAATTACCGGCGACGGGGTCGTGGGGCTATCCCGTTCATTTTTAGGGGCTGGGGCGAATAGCCTGGTGGCGTCACTGTGGTCGGTGCCCGATCGCTCAACGGCCTTCTTGATGTCGGCTTTTTACCAAAATCTGCAAACTAACCCTGACAAGGCCCAGGCCCTGCGTCAGGCCATGCTGACCACCCTAGAGCAATATCCTAACCCCCGAGACTGGGCCGCCTTTGTGCTAATCGGGCAGTAAGCTAGGTTATCCCGTTTATTTGCAGATATCAAAGGCCCCCTTCATCAGCCTGTGATGCCGATCACCCTAGTTCCTCAGCGTGTCTCAGAGATCCCTTAATGACCCCTCAGGGTCAGATCAGAGGCTGCTTAGATAGCCCTGCGATATTAGGAATCAATAAAGCGTAAATCCTAATTTACCCAGGAGCTATCACCATGAAAAAATCACTCATCACTCTATTAATTGCAAGCTTAGCCACCGCTGCCCTAGGCACCGCCCAGCCGGCATCAGCCCAGCTGCTTGAGGATATTGGGATTGGTGCAGGGTCTGGCATCGTCACAGGGACCATTCTGGGCGATGATGCGGGTCTAGATGATGCCATTAATGGGGCTGCGGCTGGGGCTGCGGTGAATGCGGCCAATGGCGATGACGAATCCCGCGATCTGGCACGGGATGTCGCCGTAGGGGCAGGTACCAGTGGTGTTGTCGGCATTATCACCAACGATGACTCGTTTCTTGAGAATGCCTTACAAGGTGCTGCCGCAGGGGCGCTGATCAATCTCTTTGATTAGGGAAAGCTCGATCATGCTGCACGTTATCCACTGCACGTTATCCAAGGGAACAAACGGTAAAAGTGAAAAATGTTAAAATAAAGGCAGAGGTCTCCAGATAGCTCTGAGACCTTGAGTGGGCAACCCTTGGGCAACGCAACACAACTCCCATTTACAAGGAAAGGAGCTTTCAGAATGAAGAAACTACTCACAACTCTTTTAGTGACTGGATTAGCCGCTGGTACGTTAGGGGTCACCCTGGCAACACCCGCCTCGGCGGATGACCTCCTTGAGGATATTGGCATCGGTGCAGGCACCGGCGTCGTGACCGGCATCTTTCTCGGTGATGATGTAGGCGCTGACGATGCGGTCAACGGTGCGGCTGCCGGGGCTGCGGTGAATGTTGCCAACGGTGACGATGAGTCCCGTGATTTAGTGCGCGATGTCGCCGTGGGGGCGGGCACCAGCGGTGTCGTCGGCATTGTCACCAACGACGATTCGTTCCTCGAAAATGCTGCCCAAGGGGCAGCTACAGGGGCTGTGATCAACATCTTGAGGAACTAGGGATCTCTTGCTTAGCGTTTGAATGGTCCTTAACTGAGTGAGATAGCGCGGACGCTATCTAGACAGATCGCACTGTTACCTTGCCCGTGGACTTGAGCCAGGGGCGGGTTGGCGGTGCGATCGCATTTAGTCTATAAACAGGAGTCTACAACCAGGTTAGATGATCGCTATGACACCCTGAAAACAGGCATAGTGAGCCAAAGAATACTCCGGAAGTTTGGGGGCAATTTCGTAGTCTTTAGTACGCCATACTTGAGCACTGCTTGATTTGCACACCACCGTCATCAATCCTTTAGAGTTCGGAGTCAACCCTATGAAAATACGTCACCTGATCGGTATCGCCCTATTCTCGGCTACTTTGGCAGGCGGGTTGCTGTCAATGCCGTCCCTGGCTCAGCCAGAGGATGTCCAAACCCTCTCATTTAGAGACTATTATGACGACGCCTGCGACCCAAATTTTCCTTCTGGCTGCAGTCCTTCTTAGCAAGCCCCAAGATGACCGTCTGTTGTCAGTTTTGTTGAGTGCCAGCAGACGTTAACTGCCAGAAGAGATGGCTTTGTCAAGATAACCTCTGCAAAATTGCTTGACTTCCTTGATGTCATTTGAAAATTCTTGTTCATCTGGGCTGAGTTCTTCTTGGCTGTCCGTGGCCTGGTCCTCTAAATAAGTCTGTGCAGACGTGCATCCCATTTTAATCAGCGTTTGTAGAATAACCCGACGCTCATTAGACGCCGTGATTGTCAAATCAGGCAGATTCCAAAGTCGCCACAGCAGCACATCATTATCAAAACTGGCTGAGGCAAGTGTATCTCCTCCCTCAGGGCCAAATGCCACACTCGACACCTCTCGGTTGTGACGATCCAGCACCGAGATCAAATCACCGTGGATGGTCCAGAGGCGCACCGTGCCATCGCGGCTAGAAGACACTATGAACAAGCCATCTTGGCTAAAGTCCAGCTGCGTTACGGTGTCAGCATGGCCCCTCAGGGTTTTGATCGCCTTTCCGGTCAGATCCCAGAGGATGATTTTGCCATCTTCTCCCCCTGAGGCAATGATGGGTTTGTCCGTTGGGCTCACGGCAATCGTTAGAATATCGCCACTGTGGTGATTTTGTGAAAATTCGAGGGGGCGCGCTGACTGGCGATTGGGCTGACCCCCATTGGGCATGGGCCAGAGCGTGATTAAACCACTGGGCTCACCGTCACCCTGGTCGCGCGGGGGTTGTGCAAGGGTGCTGGTGATTAAAAACCGCTGATCTGCACTGAAGCTGACACTGGTTACATCCGCTGGGTGTTGTAGCGTTAGATATCGATAGAGCTGATCGCCCTCATCCACCCGCCGCCAGAGCTTGAGGGTGCCATCAGCGCCTGCGGAGGCTAGCCACTGCCCATCGGGGCTAAAGCTTAAATCACTCACCCCCTGATCAACGGAGGTTGACTTGGCAACAGGATGCGCATCTTCTAACTTTTGGATCGGCTCGCGGGTCTTGACATCTGGCTTCCAGATTTGGATTTGACCATTGTCTCCCCCAGCCGCGAGTAAATCTCCACTGGGGTCATAATCTAGCGCCAGCACATCCGTGCCTCTTTCGTACTCAAGGTGCGATCGCAACGTGCCATCTCGCCGCCAGAGCCGAATCGTGCTCAATCCGCTAGAGGCCACCACTGCACCATCGGGTCGAAACACCACATCAAAAACCCGATTGTTATGGGGCAGCGGCTGCACAGGACTATCAATATTCCACAGCCGAATATTGCCGTCTATGCTGGCCGATGCCAGGATATGGTTAGCAGAAATCAGCGGGTGATTTGAATAAACACTGGCGTCTGAAGTGGCATTTGAAGAAAAGGCCTGAGGTGAAAAGGCCAGGCTCAAGATCTCATCTTCGTGACCTTCTAACGTGTCCACAAGAGTCCCCTTATCCCTCAGCCATAAGCGGATGAGACCATCAGCGCCCCCTGTCGCCAACATATCGTCTTTAGGGCTAAAGCTAACCCGATAGACCCCTTTTCTATGACCTCTTAACGTATGGGTCAGAGCAGGGTCTTGCTGAGGCGCAATTTTCCAGAGTTTAACGGTGCTATCATCACTGGCCGAGGCCAGCGTTGCCCCGTCTGAGCTAAATTTAATTTGCCAAATCAGACCATCGTGGTCAGAGACCCGATAGGTTTTATCTGTTTCCAAGTCTTCAACTTGGATCACACCACTCACCCCAGCAAAGGCCAGCAAGTTTTTCTTAGGACTGAACTGGATTGTGAAGACCCGATCACCATGCTCAAACGTTTCGATAAGCTCACCCTGAAGCGACCAGACCTTGACCTGACCTTTGGTATCAGCCGACGCGATGTATCGCCCATCCGCGCTAAAGGCAATTCTCAAGACGGGTCTGTCGGCACCATGACGCAAGATCACAGGGGTTCGAAAATCATCGTCCCGGGTCCACAAAAAAACATCTCCATCCTGGCTGGCCGTGGCCAAATACTGACTCCCCGGACTAAAGGCAACTTGATAAACTCGCTGACTGTGTACCCTAGGTAAGGTCTTTTCAAGCTGACCGTTGAGTTGCCACAGCTTAACAACACCATCACGACTGCCAGTGGCGACCCTTTGCCCATCAGAGCTATAGGCAATGGTTTCTACGGCGTCCTCATGACTAAACGCAACTTTGTCATTAAGCCTGGGCCCAAAATTCCAAAACCTTACCGACTTGTCGGCTCCGGCTGATATCAATTGTTGACCATTCGGGCTAAAGACCATATCAAATACACTCCCGATGTGGCCATCTAAGCGATTGATTTCTCTGAGTTTGAGAGCAGTGCGATGGAGCGCAGTGGTGGCTCTAGAGCGTAGATCGGGCCGAAGCCGTTGCAAAAAAAAGTCATTTCGCTTGACCTTTTTACCGGCTCGTAGCCCAACCACTAACGCGTCTAAACCCTTACGATCATCCAACGAGGTCACCAAGGCTTTGATCTCACCTAAGCTGGTAATCAGTAGCAAGCCGGTCAACCCAAATATCGTTGCCAGGATGACGGAGGCATATAGCCCCTGCCGTTTTCTTTGCAGTGCCAAATAACGCTGGCTGGCCCGAATGTATTCTTGTTGTCGAGAGATGAGAGGCTCAATATCCCAATTATCTTGGCTGTCCAGGTGTTGACGCTGCTTAAGCCAGTGTTGAATCTCTCGGTAATCGTGACGGTTCATCAAGAAACGATCCTGGCGTTCTTGCTCAGCCCACTCATAGGCTTTAACCAGCAACCGTCTGTAAGTTTTTAGATCTTCTAAATGGAGTTTGAGGGCAGTTAATAGCTCACTGAACGCCTGCTCAAAAGTGCGTTGTTCTCGAACGAATGAAACATACTGAATAGAGGATAAGCCAATGGATTCGAGCGCTTCCTGGCTATAGCCTTTTTGACTAATGATCGGAATAATCCGCTTGTTATAATGTCGAGCCCTGTCTAGTTCCCAAATACAAGGGGCTGACTGGACAGATTCAGGACAGACCACAAAGAAAAAGGTATGGGCCTGGCGAATCCCCTCCTCAGCCTCATCTCGCCAATCAGTTGCAACCGGGATACTGTCTTGATCGAGCCAGAGTTGCCAGCCTTCTTGCTCTAACCGGTGACTCAGTTTGTAGACAAATTGTTTATTGTCATGGGCGTAACAAATAAAAATATCGGGGAGCCCCTGACCTGAGACCCTTGATTTTTCATCGAGAGCGCCTGAGGCAGCATGGACTGACTCAACGGCATCCAGAAATGCCTGTTGTACTTCTGTAAATTGAAACTGGCGACCCAGTTTATGGGTATCAATCCAGCGTATTTGCTTTTTGACTTCTCTAAAATCTTCGGCTGTAATCAAGTATTGCGGTGGACGCCCTTTTTTGTCCCACTCCGTTGAGCGGGCCAGCAAGCGCACATAGGTTTGCAGGTGGATAATATTTTGAGCCACCCGCTTAAAGGCCTTATCCCAAAGCGCAGACTGGATATCGAAACGCACTAACCGATCCAGGCAATCGGGGAAGTTTGGTCTGTTTTTTAGCTGATCTTTGCAAACGACAAAGATCAGCTTGTTCCAATGGAGGGCTCGCTCTAAGCCTGCCATGGTTGTTTTACACGCTAAGGCAGCCTCAGAGAGGATTAAAACAAAAACATCTGCTTTGAAAATCCCATCTTCAATTTGCTGAGCGTACTCATGTCTGGTTTTGGGTGCACGATCAAAATTCGGAATATCATCAAAGTCAATCCAGGGATCTAAGCCCTCGGTACGAATTGCCTTGTCTAATCGTCTGACAAAGTTGCTATCTGCAGCGGCATAACCGATAAAAATGTCATTCTCCCGGGGTCTGGAGACAGCTATCCGTCGTAGGCGATCTGGTTTTGGTAGCTGATAAGCGAGACGGAGCATATATTTCAAGACGTCAGAGATATCTCTAAAAACTCGATACGTCGAACGGATATGAACAGTATGAACAATATCGGGAGATCCTTTCAAACATACATCAGGTCAACGAACCATCATGCTTTATCAAAGGGATTTAGACGGATTGGTATAGTGGAGTCAAAAGACCTTTTTAGATTTCATACCTTCTCCAGAGGTTTTTGGGTGACTTACAACGTTTAATGGGGTCCTAGCAAGTAATTGGGAGGTTTATCGCAGGGTATGCAGTGTGAGTCCTAACTGTACGACAACACGACAACGCAAGCCCACTGAACGGAATCATCTTTACAGACATGCCGTGTCTTGACTTAGCGCAAAATAATACAGATACTCTAGGAATTTCGATGTCATAGATCGCCCTTTGTGTTTCCTTGCGTCCTGCTTCGTGATTTTTATCGCACCAGAGGGAAAATCTCATGTATAAGAGCTCTGCCGATACCCGAGTTAAATCTACGTTCGCAAATGGCCAAACCTTCCATGTTTTAGATTTGCCAAACAATCTGGCGTACAAAGATGCGCTGTTTGCCTTGGGGTTAAAAGGGCCAGTTCCCAGTGCGGTGATTATCGGGGGGGCCAGCAAGATGAGCCCGCAGAGTCAGTCAAGGCTATTGCAGGTTTTTACTCAGGTGCTAGCGCCGCTGGCTGAGTCCCTAGGTATTACAGTTTTTGACGGGGGCACCGATGCCGGGGTGATTCATATGATGGGGCAGGCGCGTCATCACATCGGGGGCAGTTTTAATCTGGTTGGGGTTGTCCCCAGGGGTAAGGCCCAACTGCCTGAGCGCTTATCGACCGCTGGCGTAGGTATCAATTCTGAGTCTGGGTGTCAGTTAGAACCCCATCACACCCACTTTGTCTTGATTCCGGGGGATGATTGGGGCAGTGAGTCAAAGTGGCTAGCGGAGTTTGCCTCCATCCTGGCAGGCCCTTGTCCATCGCTGACATTGTTGATTAACGGCGGTAAGATTTCGCTGGTTGATTTACAGCTTAATTTATTGACCGGCAGGCGCGCGATGGTTCTGGCAGGCAGTGGCCGACTTGCAGACAAGATCGCCAAGACCATCGATGGCAGCGATCCAACCGATGACCCCACCATTCAAAACTTGGTCAACACCTACTACCCCAATTACCTCTCTGTTTTTGATTTGTCGAGTCCGCTAGACGGCCTTACCCAACAATTGCAAGCTTATTTCACCCCTGCTGCCTGAGTTCTTTTGAGTATCCAGCCCTATGACGACTCGTGCCTTAGCATCGGATAATCTGGAGAATAGTCACTCGGTATCTGGTCGTACGCTACTCACGTTTGCATGGCAGCGTCATAATATTTACAGCAAAAACGCATCTAAGTGCCGGTCTCGTTTCTTTTTTTTGCGAAACTTGATGCTGATCCTAAGTGTTTTAGTGATTTTACTATCGGTTTTGAAAATAGATCCTGTCGATCCTGTAGCAGAAGTGCCGATATCGGCGGGCTCAGGTCTGTTTGCATCGGAGCTGATGCAAATGAGTATCGGATTTTTGCTGATTTGTTTGCCCATTATCATCACTGCACTCCTGGCGTTTTCAGTGAAGTTTGATCGGGGCAATAACTGGCTCCTTTTGCGGGGCAATGCAGAAGCTATCAAAAAAGAAATTTATTGCTATCGCACTCGAATTCGAGAGTACAAAGAGAATCGAGACGAAGTGCTTGCTCAAAAGATTAAGCTGATTAGTGAGCGGCTAAAGGGAAGCACGGTTCACCAGTCTGCTTTCAGACCCTATGAAGATGAAAGGACTTCAACATATAAGCTTGGCTGGGTTTTGCAAGGGGTGGTGTCTGTTTACCGAATGCTTGCCCGGTCAGCAGCTTGGGTTTGGGTTCGGTTATTTGATATTCAAAAACAGCCTGATCAAAAGGTCACCCAAGACGATAAACTTTCTGATCTAAATGCGGACCAATACCTTGACTATCGTCTGGCTGACCAATTTATCTGGTATCGGCAAAAAACCCAGCAGCTAGACAAACAGCTACAGCTCTTAGAAGCCGGGATTTATATCTTTGGGGGGCTGGGTACTTTTCTGGCTGCAATCGATCAGTTTAGTTTTGTGGCGATTACCGTGGCGATGACGGGTGCTTTGAGCAATTATCGAGACTATAGACGGGTTGAATCGACTCTAATCGGCTATAACCAGGCAGCAGATGCACTTTACGATGTTCATACTTGGTGGACGGCGCTCTCCCCAAGGCAAAAGCAAAAATCAGAAAACTTCGAGCTACTCGTGAGCAGCACCGAAGAAATTATCCGCAGTGAGCATGTTAGCTGGCTTCAAGATATGCAAGACCAGCTGGCTGAAATATATGGGAGTACTGAGTCTGACTCTGACTCACTAGACCCGGAGTCCGTAGACGCCAACCCTGTTGATAATGGATTGACCCAGGGTAGTTCGTGAACCTTTGGCTTAGCAATCTAACCGTTCCCAGGTGAGGGTGTGGGTAGCCTCATCCCAATGCCACCGCAGCAGACTCATGGGCTGGCGTAGTTGTAAACCAGGTAGCCCCATCAGTTGACGGGGAACATCAGTGGCCATGGTGATGGCTTCGCCCAGGTCAGCAACTCCCCATTCTACGAGGTTTTTGACCCCGTCCAAGAGGGGTTGGGTGGTGCCTGCCAGGGTGCCATCGGCGAGGCGAGCGGTGTCTTGCTCGATGGTGATTTCGCGAGTATCCCAGGGGTAGGTGCCGTCGGGGAGGCCCAGGGGCGCAAGGGCATCGCTAACCAGGAATAAATTTTGGCAATGGTGCCGGGAGTTGTCGAGGCTACCCCGTCGCGATCGCAACAGCAAATCTAACATCTGGGGCGACACATGTTGCCCATCTGCAATCAAACCGCAGTTGACCTGGGAGTCCAGCAGGGCAGCCCCCAGTAAACCGACTTCGCGATGATGCAGCGGCGGCATTGCGTTAAAGGCGTGGGTGACCATGTTGGCTCCCTGGGCAAAGGCGGTCTTGGCCTGGGCCGAGGTCGCCGTCGAATGCCCCAAGCTGACCAGGATACCGTGTTCCCGGAGCCAGGGAATCACCTCCCCGGTGGGGTCTAGCTCAGGGGCCAGCGTGATCACCCGAATCAGATTAATGTGATCCCCTGCCAGTTTTTGGATCGTCTCCAGGGTCAGGGGTTGGAGGTGCTCTGCCGGATGGGCACCGCGTTTTTCAGGGTTTAAGCAGGGACCTTCTAAATGCACCCCTAAAATCCGGGCTCGGCCCTCAGTGCCGCTGTGGTCGACAAAGTCTCCCAGGGTGGCCAGACTCTGGTGCAGCTGAGTGCTGTCGGTGGTGACCAGGGTGGGTAAGTAAGCGTCTATCCCCTGGGCCCAGAGATATTGAGAAATTTTATCTAGGCTTGGAAAATGCTCAGGGGTTAAACCGTTAAAGGCCAGCCCCAAAGCGCCGTTGATTTGCAGGTCAACCCCCCCTAGCGAGAGCCAATCGCCATTAAAATCTGTGGCCTGCACTGGCCGCACCGCCATGCTGACCTCGCGCATAGGCAAGATCATATGGGGACACCCTTGGCGCATCTCTACACAGTAGAGACCCTCGCGTCCGGGCAGTTGGGCATTGAAAAAGAGGGTGATGTCCATGGTATTGAAGCTGGGCCATAGGGGTATGGGACCGGGTCTATCCTACGAGGGAGACTGCCCCTTGCAAAGGGGGGTGTTGCCAAGGAGGCCTTTACAAATCAGGGGCATTGCTCTCCTCCCCCATCCTTGGTAACTTTAAGCACTTGTTCCAATCATATCCCTCCCCAGTGGGTTCGGGATGCACATTGATGGAGTCTAGAGTTATGGACAGTACTATGGCCAGTCCGATCGTTGGGATCATTATGGGCAGTGACTCTGACCTGCCTACGATGCAAGCTGCGATCGCAATTTGTGAAACCTTTGAGGTGGCCCACGAGGTGGCCATTGTCTCTGCCCATCGCACCCCTGAGCGCATGGTGGACTACGCCCAAACAGCTCACCAGCGAGGGCTGAAGGTGATCATCGCCGGGGCTGGAGGGGCGGCCCACTTGCCAGGGATGGTGGCAGCCCTGACCCCGCTGCCAGTGATTGGGGTGCCGGTCAAAACTCGCACCCTCCAGGGCATCGATTCTCTTTACTCGATTGTGCAAATGCCCGGGGGCATCCCGGTGGCAACCGTAGCCATTGGCAATGCCAAAAACGCAGGGCTGTTGGCCGTGCAGATATTAGCGGCCCATGATGCAAAGTTGTTACAGCAGGTGCAAACCTACCGTGAACAGCTCAAACAGATGGTGCGCGACAAACAAACTCGGTTAGAAACGGTGGGTTATCAGCGCTATTTAGAGGATGCTCAGCTATCTTGACCCCAAAGGTCAGAATTTCCTGCCCAAATCTCTTTTGAATGCTGAAAATCAGCAACCAAAGGGCATTGACGATTCATTAAGTTTCTCAAACTTTATTCCTTGAAAAAGGCTAAAATGCCTCTCCCCTTGTAAAAAGTATTTCAGTATACAGAATGACTTGGCTCAACTTGGTGGAATCAATGGATAAACCAAAGCTAAGTTTCCCAAAGGTCCAGGGTCCTGATCGGGATATTGCTATTGCACAATGGCTAATAGCGTTGCCTCTAGAAATATGGGCTGCTTCGGTGTTGTTGATTGTTAGCAATGTTTGCCCTTCGGTGATTTCTTTTGAGAGCGGTTTATCTGTTTTCTTGACCTGGGTTAGGAGCTAAGGTTTCTGCTCGTTCAGAAACCCCCTCACACGCTGAAGTTAGGAGTAATTGCATGGAGAAACTCCATGCAGTTTGTGAGCCGTGATTGCTGTCTGATTGTGTTGAAGGAACGTCCATCGAGATGTCGAATATAACTGTCAAGAGAAAGTTCAGGAGCAGGCGTCGTCAAGCGTCTGTTTGGGAATCCTACGCGCCGCCCTTTGATGAAATGGCGAAGCGCTTTTTTGGGAAAGTGTTTGGGAGAAGCTTTTCATGGGCTTGGTTAGCCTGTGCGCCGATTGCGCTGCTAATTGTCGCAGCCTGGAGCACTGCTGCCCATGCTCAAGAGGGCGAGCTGTCTCCCGATGATGTGCAAATTATCTTAAACAACATCTGGGTGCTCGTAGCGGCCATTCTGGTGATCTTTATGAACGCCGGGTTTGGCATGTTAGAAACTGGCTTCTGTCGCCAGAAAAACGCCGTTAACATCCTGTCCAAAAATTTAATTGTGTTTGCCCTGGCAACCATTTCATTTTGGGCGATTGGCTTTGGTCTGATGTTCAACGAAGGTAATGCTTTCTTTGGTACCGGCTATTTCTTTTTGTCGGGGCTAACAGCGGATGATACAGAAACCTTCGCTAGTTTGACACCGCCTGTTTTCTTCCTATTTCAGGCTGCATTTGCGGGCACCGCCGCGACCATTGTGTCTGGTGCGGTGGCTGAGCGGGTCAAATTCATTGACTTCATTATTTTTAGCGTTTTGTTGACAGCCATTGCTTACCCGATCACAGGTCACTGGGTTTGGGGCGGCGGCTGGTTATCAGCAATGGAAACTCCGTTTTCTGACTTTGCTGGGTCTACCGTGGTTCACTCCGTCGGGGGTTGGGCTGCTTTGACCGGGGCGGCTATTCTGGGGCCCCGTATCGGCAAATATCAAGATGGTCAGGTCAGCGCAATTCCGGGGCACAATATGAGTATTGCCACCCTGGGCTGTCTCATCCTTTGGATTGGCTGGTTTGGCTTTAACCCTGGTTCTCAGCTGGCGGCTGATTTGGCTGTACCTTACATTGCCGTTACTACTAACCTGGCAGCAGCGGCTGGCGGTATTGCGGCCACCTTTACCGCCTGGGCGCTGAGCGGCAAGCCTGACCTGTCGATGATCATCAACGGTATCTTGGCTGGCCTCGTCGGCATCACCGCTGGCTGTGCGGGTGCCGGCTACTGGGGTGCGGTCATCATCGGCTTAGTGGCCGGTGTGCTGGTGGTTTTCTCCGTTGGGTTCTTTGACAGCATCAAGATTGACGACCCCGTGGGGGCTACCTCGGTCCACCTGGTTTGCGGCATCTGGGGTACCCTGGCTGTGGGCTTGTTTGACACGAGTGCAGGCCTATTTTACGGCGGTGGCCCGGCCCAGCTGATTTCCCAAATCATCGGGATTATCGCTATCGGTGCTTTTACAGTGGTGGCAACCTCTGTCTTTTGGTTCATCCTTAAGGCAACTCTGGGGATTCGCGTCACCGCCGAAGAAGAGCTCAAGGGCTTGGATATTGGTGAGCACGGTATGGAAGCCTACAGTGGTTTCTTGAAAGATACCAGCGATATGGGCGGGCTTTCTTAGACCCTTTCTAGGACCCTACCTACGCCATGGGGTTGCATGATGTAGAGGTCTGTTCAGGGGGGTGCCCTAAGACGGTTTTTCCCTGAGTCACTTACAGATTGCTCATGATCCTCAAAAGAGCCGGATGGTTAATCTAACCATCCGGCTCTTGGCTGAAAATAGACTTTAGTAACAATTCCGCTTTGAGCGCTTAGTGCAGCTGTTATGGTTACATTACGCTGGCCTCAACGCTTTTTGCATGTTGGCCTTCCCTCGTGCGTGGGGGCGCTGTCACATCTTAGCTAGCAAACCCGCTCATTGAGCGAATCATTCATGCATGATCAAGTTTCCATCGTGGAAGAACTGCTACAGGTTTTGCCCAACCTGAGGCCGCAGATGTACTTCAAAACCTCTCTGACGGCGCTCTCCCATGCGATGGAAGATCAGGTGCTGGCGGGCTCAGATGCTCCCCTGGTGATTGCGAGCTTTCAGCAAGAGCGGTTTTATCGCCAAGAGGCCCATCGCTATGCGCGCATTGCTGAGGTGACCGACCAAATTTATGTGCTGTCAGCGTCCGGCACTGGATTTAGCAATCAGTCTGATGTTTACGAAACCATTGCCTTTGATCCCAAGGATGCCCTATCTGAGGAGTGGCATTTGGTGGTGTTAGGCGAGCACCAAAGTGCCTGTCTGGTTTGTCGAGAGCATCAGCCTGCGCCTGCGGTAGCTCGCTCCCAGGGGGCTCCTGCCCTCGATCAAACTCGTCGGTTTGAAGGGATCTGGACCCTGGATCGCCATGTCAGTCAACATGCGGCTGATCTACTCCTGCGTCGGATTGAGGCCTATCGTCCCCAGCTCAAGGCCAAAATTAAGCGGGCGCGATCGCACTTTATTCCCAAAAAACTGACCCCCCCGCCGGTTAAGCCCGGTTCTGATCCGTTTGCCCAGCGGCTGGTGACCTATGTGCAGGCCAGCCAATATAAGCTGCTCAAGGCCTATAAGGCTCTTTCTGCCCAAGAACAGCGCGAGCGGTTGATTAACTCCATTACAGCGGCCATGCGGCAGTCATTAAACGCCGCCGAGATTTTTGCGATCGCAACCCAAGAACTCGGTCAGGTGCTAGCGATTTGTCGCTGCATTGTGTATCGCTATGCCGAAGGCGACCTGACGGCCTCGATTCAGCATGAATATCGCCATGACGGCGTGGCTTCCCTGCGAGGTCAAGACTGGCCTTTGCAAACCAATGCGCTGTTTAAATGGGTCACTCAGCACCGGACTACCCTCAGCGTCAATTGTTTGGATGAGCTAACGGAGGCGCCAGCCCCCCTCGCTGATGAGATCTCGGCCCGTCAGTCCGCTGCGATTCAGAGCTTGTGCAAAAAATGGCAGATTACGGCCTGTTTGCTGGTGCCCCTGATTTATCAAGACCGACTCTTGGGCATGATTGAGCTGCACCAGTGTCAGGAGATCCCCCGAGATTGGAATGATAACGACATCAAACTGGTAGAGGCGATCGCAACCCAGCTCAGTGTGGCCCTGATCCAGGCAGAGGCTTATGCCAACCTAGAAGATCTCAACCATCAGCTGGCGGCTCTGGAGCGTACCCGCAGCAACCTGATCGCCATCACTGGCCATGAGTTGCGTACGCCTCTGTCCACGATTCGAGTCTGCCTGGAGAGTTTGCTCAGTGAGCCCGATATGCCCGATGAGCTAAAAATGGTCATGCTGCAGTCAGCCATGACAGATTCCGAGCGGATGCAAAAGCTCGTGCAAGACTTTTTGATGCTCTCCCGTCTAGAGAGTGGTCGCATCGAATGGAATTTAGAATCCTTGTCGTTGCAAGAATGTGTGGTCCTGGCCCTCAGCAGCGCGCGATCGCGCAGGGGCCCCAACGCCTGTGCCCGCATTGAAACTGAGCTGCCACCGGACCTGCCCTTTGTCCGTGCCGATGGGGAATGGGTGGTCGAAGTGCTATCTAAATTGATGGATAACGCCTGTAAGTTTACAAATTCAGGCGGCCTGATTACGATCCGGGCTGAAGTCAAGCCCACGGTTAAGGATGCCCTCAGCGAGGGGTTTGTCGAAGTGACTGTGACCGATAGCGGTCGCGGCATCGAGCCTGATCGGTTAGAAACCGTCTTTGAACGGTTTTATCAAGAAGAAGGGGCACTGCGGCGCTCAGTTGGAGGCACGGGGCTGGGGCTGGCGATCTGCCGTCAAATTGTCGAAGGGCTAGGCGGACAGATCTGGGCTACCTCAGCGGGGAAACAGCAAGGGACTCAAATTCATTTCACCTTGCCCGTTGCGACCCAGGTGCGGCCTCAAACCCGGCGACGTTCTTCCCGTAAAAAGGCAACTTCGTCGTCGGTGTCTTGAGCAAACTCTGAAGAACTGTAACACTTCCTCTCAAAGTCGATAAACTACATCGGCTCCAGTGATACGATTTTTGACAATACGGTTGAGAGATTATTATTCATGACAGAAGCTCTGACTGGACAAACTCCTATATTTGGTGGCAGCACCGGCGGCCTACTAACCAAGGCGTACGTCGAAGAAAAGTACGCGATTACGTGGACAAGCTCTAAGGAACAGGTCTTCGAGATGCCCACGGGTGGCGCTGCCATTATGAACTCAGGTGAAAACTTGCTTTATCTAGCTCGCAAAGAGCAGTGTCTTGCTTTGGGTAAGAGTCTGAGAACTAAGTTCAAGCCTAGGATTGAAGATTACAAAATCTATCGGGTCTTTCCCAACGGTGAAACGCAGTATCTGCATCCCGCCGACGGCACCTTCCCTGAAAAGGTGAACGAGGGCCGCGAGCAGATTGGTAAGAAGGATCGTAAGATTGGCGACAACCCCAATCCAGCCACCATCAAGTTTAGTGGTAACGAGCCTTACGATGTTTAAGCTTGAGTCATGTCTTGCGTCGTTTAGGGTGTTTTTGCCCCTCGTGAAATGAGCCCTATCGTATGATGAATAGGTAGCGAAAAAGGGACAGTCACCTAGGCTGTCCCTTTTTTGTGGGCGCGTTCCTTTGGCCAAAGCGATATCGGAGCAACTGTTGTGGACATGATCTTTCCAGACTTTCAAACCTTTTGCGACCTGGCCAGTCAGGGTAACTTTGTCCCGGTTTATCAGGAATGGGTGGCCGATCTCGATACCCCGGTATCAGCCTGGTATAAGGTTTGTGCCGATCAGCCCTACAGTTTTTTACTTGAGTCAGTCGAGGGGGGCGAAAATCTGGGTCGCTATAGCCTGCTCGGCTGTGACCCTCTTTGGATCTTAGAAGCCCGTGGGTCGAAAACGACCCAGACCCTGCGCGATGGCTCTCAACAGCATTTTGAGGGAGATCCCTTTGCGATTCTTGAGCAGTGCCTGGCTCCGTTTCGTCCAGTCACACTACCGCAGTTGCCCCCTGGGATTGGCGGATTGTTTGGCTTTTGGGGCTATGAGCTGATCCAGTGGATTGAGCCCACTGTCACCGTTCATGCCCCAGCCCCCGATGATTTGCCCGATGGGCTGTGGATGCAGGTAGACAGTTTGATGATTTTTGATCAGGTCAAGCGCAAAATCTGGGCCATCAGCTACGCAGACCTGCGCAATACCCCCGATTTAGAAGCTGCTTATCAGGGGTGTTGTGATCGCATCTCCCAACTCGTCGACCAACTGCGGCGACCGCTCTCTAAACGAGAAACCCTGCTACACTCCCCAGCCGCTGATGCACCACCGGTCCAGTACACCAGCAACCGCACCCAGGCCGAGTTTTGTGCCAACGTTGAGCGCGCCAAAGCGCACATCCGAGCCGGGGATATCTTTCAAGTCGTGGTTTCTCAGCGTCTGACCACCCAGTACAGCGGCGAGCCCTTTAACCTTTACCGATCGCTGCGGCTGATCAACCCCTCCCCCTACATGGCCTACTTTCATTTCAAGGACTGGCAGATCATTGGCTCTAGCCCCGAGGTCATGGTCAAAGCCACTCGCAAAGACAATCAGCTGATGGCAACCCTGCGCCCGATTGCAGGTACTCGACCCCGTGGCAAGACATCAGCCGAAGATCTCGCTTACGAAAAAGACCTGCTCAGCGATCCTAAAGAAGTGGCCGAGCACGTCATGCTGGTAGATCTGGGCCGCAATGATTTAGGTCGGGTCTGCCACAGCGGCAGCGTCCACGTCGATGAGCTGATGATTATCGAGCGCTATTCCCACGTCATGCACATTGTCAGTAACGTCGTCGGCGAGCTGGCCCCCGGCAAAACCGCCTGGGAACTGCTCAGAGCCTGCTTTCCGGCAGGCACCGTCAGCGGAGCCCCAAAAATTCGAGCTATGCAAATCATCCATGACCTCGAACCCTGCCGTCGTGGCCCCTACTCCGGCGTTTACGGCTACTACGATTTCGAAGGGCAGCTCAACAGCGCCATCACGATTCGCACCATGATCGTCCAAAATAACCCCGATGGCACCCATGAGATCAGCGTCCAGGCAGGGGCTGGCCTGGTAGCTGACTCAGTCCCCGAAAATGAGTACCAGGAAACCCTCAATAAAGCCCGAGGCATGTTGGAAGCGGTTCGTTGCTTACAAAGTTAATCAGATCAGTGGTTTTGTCAGCTTTAAATTTACGGGTAGGCCTGACGCGGGGACGCGGGTTTTGAAAAGACGCGGAGA
>JBCDDJ010000064.1:0-20100 GCA_039180385.1 Cyanobacteria bacterium P01_G01_bin.38
ATCACCCTTCAAGGCGAGCCTGCCGTCCCCCTCAACAACATGCCTGCTAGCTGGCAGCGCATTGTTAGCGGAGATTGGATGAGCGAGCCCAAAGTCTACACGGCGATGGCCCAGGTTTTTTGGGCAAAGCACCAGCAGGGCAATGTGTTGTTTTGCGAGCGTCCGGAAACCGCCCACCTAAAAGCAGCCTACTGCGAGGGCAATGGTCAGCTCGCTTACGAAGCGGTCGAACATTACGGCGAAGCTTTTTTGCCGGAGAGCTATCCTCACTTTGATGAAATTCGCCAGCGAATCGCGCTATCGCCGGATCAAACCGCAGAGCGCGTAGCCTTGGTGGATACCGTCAGTGATTTGTTTGACGAGCTGGGCTACGATGTCCCCGCCACGTTTTACTGGACGTTTTTGCATCCACTCCAGCGGGGTGATTTATTTGAAATTCGGTCCTTTCGCTTTAGTGAGCAAGACTTAGGGGTGGCGCGACAGTTTGACGCCATCTTGCATGGGGGGTATGTGTCGATGCTACGTCGGCTGATCGATAGCGTCTCTAGCCGCCACGGCTACTTTATCGAGCACGGTTGCGGGTGCGAAAACCACCTGGCTAAGCTCAAGCCCTGCGATACCCCCTTCGACTATCAGCTACCAGCGGCGACCCGCCGCAAAACGCTGCGGGCCTTTTTCTGGAGCGTGATGGAAGAATACCTGCTGTTTGAACAGCGGGCGGCCACGCGACTGGTCTATGCCGATCGTTTAGATTTTTGATTTCCCGCAGGGGCGAGGTCACCTGACTCCGCGCATTAATGGGGCGAGGTGACCTCGCCCCTACGCGGCCAATGCGGTGGCCTCTGCCCCCACCGGATTCACATCCCCGGCATCGCAATAAATCTGCCAGGCGCTATCATTGCGATGGAGCAAAGAACCTCGGTCAGTAATGCAAATAGCAACAGAGGCATCTTCATTGGGGCCTCGAAATAATGTTGCGGTATGCTGTTTGCTGCCACCCAGATCGTACTGGTCGCAGGTAATTCGAAGCTCGAAGACAATGAATGTTTTCTCAACACTTGCGCAATAGTCTTGAATGGCTTCAAGCCTTTCGCGAATCTTTTCTCGGCGCTTGACGGCAGGCAATTGTGTGACTGTAATTAGCATCTCTTGTAACAAGCGACGCAACTTTTGCTTGACATGATCCATTATCTTCACCACCTAAAGGACTGAGGTGATGACCCTGAGCTAGATGAATGACCCTGAGCTGGAGGTATATAAAGTAGAGTGCGTTAAAGAATTCCCTGATTTGAGAATTCTCCTGTTAGATTTGAGACGAACAACAGGGAAGCTCGGTTCTGCCCAAAAATTCTCTCATCCAAGAATTCTTTTGTTAGATTTGAAACGGGCAGCAGGGAACAGAGATCGGTTTGTGAAGATTGCATTCGCAATGCCCTTAAACCGTTAAAATCTCTAAATCTACCCCACTATAGCCACGGAAAATTGAAATGGCAATTGCAGGCCACTGAAGGCCTGTGATGTTTAAGGCTTGCGGTGTTTATTGATACGGTGTTCTGATGCCCGCATTATTGGATATTTGGTTAATCGCGACCCTGGGGTTTTTGGGAAGCTTTGGGCACTGTGTGGGAATGTGTGGTCCCATTGCAGCCGCTTTTTCGCTCTCCCAAGGGGGGGCTGAATCGGGGGCTGAGACCTCACGCACCTGGCAACATCACCTTTGGTTTCACGGGCTGCTTAACCTGGGGAGATTGCTGAGTTATTTACTGGTCGGTGCCGGGATTGGGGCGCTGGGGTCGGTGCTATTTGCCAGTGGTCAAATGGCGGGGGTGGGTAGCCCCCTGCGGCGGGGCATCGCGATTGTAACCGGCAGTCTTTTAGTTTGGTTTGGGCTGACCCAGGCCTGTCCGGGGTTGCTGCCCAAACTGCCCCTGCTGCATCCGGTGGCCCAAGCCCATGGGCGACTCAGTCAGCAAATGTCTCGCCTTTCCCAGCAGCAGCGCTGGTGGACTCCGGTGGCATTAGGTCTGCTGTGGGGTCTGATTCCCTGCGGCTTTTTATATGCGGCCCAGCTGCGGGCGGCGGAGACCCAGCACTGGCTAGGTGGAGCCATGACCATGGGGGCTTTTGGGTTAGGGACGCTGCCCGCCATGCTGGGGATAGGGGTGTCGACGGCGTTTTTAAGTCGCGATCGCAGAAGCCAACTCTTTCGCATGGGGGGCTGGGTAACTCTGTTTATAGGCGTTTTAATTCTGATGCGCACCGGCGACACCATGACCGACTATAGCGGCCACGCATCAGTAGTTTGTCTGGTGCTGGCGCTGGCGGCCCGTCCCCTCAGTCGATTGTGGCCATCACCGCTGCGCTATCGGCGGGCGTTAGGCGTCGGAGCCTTCGTGCTGGGCAGCGTCCATACCCTCCATATGGTGGAGCACACCTGGCGCTGGCAGTTGGAGGCGGTGGCGTTTATGCTGCCGACCCATCAGGTGGGGGTCTGGCTGGGGGCGATTTCGCTGACGCTGATGACCCCGGCGGCGCTGACCAGTTTTGACTGGGCGCAGCGGGCGTTAGGGAATCGCTGGCGGCGGTTGCACCTGCTCAGTGTGCCAGCGCTGGTGCTGGTGGCAGGTCATATGATTTTGGTAGGTTCACACTACTGGGGTGCACTGGCGCTAAGTTGGCACAACCACGCCCAGGTTATGCTAGTGGCGGGTCTGGTCGTGGGTGTGCTGGCGGTGCGATCGCGCCCGGTGTGGGTCTGGTTCTCTCAAGAAAAACTCTATGCGTTACCCACTACCTCTAAACTATCGTCAAAAGTGGCTGATCAATGCTGCTCTGGGTCTGGCTCTGGGTCTGCCAATCGCGCCCCTGCCAGTCGCGCCCCTACTGGCCCACAAAGTTGAGCTAGACGGCTCCGTTGGGGCGACGCTGCATATCGAACCCAACGACACGCCTCGAGCCGGGGAGTCTGCTCTGACCTGGTTTGCGCTAGCCAAGCGGGGGGGGGAGTCAGTACCCTTGGCAGACTGTGACTGTCAGCTGGCGGTGTTTAGCAAATCTGAGTCTGAGCCGGTTTTAGAACCTGAGCTAAAAGCGGTGAGTGCTGAAGGGTACAAAGACATTCCCGGTGCGGATATTAACTTTCCTCAGGTGGGGGCCTATGAGCTGGTGCTGACGGGGGCTCCGATCAACGACGAGGGGTTTGAGGCATTTGAGCTGCGGTTTCCGGTGACGGTGGCGGCTGGGCAAGTGGCTGCGCCGGAGGTGGAGGGGGTAGAGGAGGCAGGAGGAGCAGAGGGGGCGACTCGTGAGGTTGAAATTAAAGCAACTGGAACGGCTCGGATCGAGGCTGACGGGACTGCATCGTCTGGTGAGAAAAAGGTGAGATCGCGGACACCCTTCACCATTGGCATTGGGGTGCTGGCGGCAGCGGCGGGGGTTGGGCTGGCTTTTCGCCGTCGGAAATGATTGGGTTTGAATGGGGAATCGGTTGACCTTTGAATTGATCGAGATGGTGGGTTTGGATGGGTCAGTTCCCCAATATATCCAGGCCATCAGCAACCCACCCTACGGTTTTGCCCCCGTTCGCCCTATAGCCCAAGGAGCATGGCTGACGCAAACGCCTTTCGTCTTTCCTCCCCCATCCTCCCCTGCCTCCCTGCCCCCCTGCCCCCCATCCTCCTTCTTTCTGCTATCCTCAAAGAACCTTTCTGTTCAACGGGCATCTCCACTGAATAGCTAAACCAAACACGCTTCAAATTTGGGACTTACCCCTATGGAGACACTCAAACTTAAAGTTGGCGGCATGGCCTGCGGAGGCTGTGCAGAGAATGTGCAAACCAGGCTGGCGGCGCTGCCAGGGGTGACCCAGTGCAGTGTAAGCTACGACACAAAACAGGCAACCCTGCAGTACAACCCGGGGCAGGTAACGCTGGCTCAGATGCAAGCGGCGGTCAAATCCGGTGATTTTAGCCTAGAAACCGCGTCGTAAATCCTTGTAAACCCATGGAAACCTTAACCTTAAAGGTGGGTGGCATGAAATGTGCCGCCTGTGTTTCGATGGTTGAGCGGACGGTGGCGGCGTTGCCGGGGGTGGCTGAATGCACAGTCAATTTTGCCACTGAGCAGGTGACGGTGCAGTGTGAACCGCGTCAGCTCAACTCAGAAACCGTGCAGCAGTCCATTGAGGGGATTGGATTTCGGGCCTATCCCCTGGTCGCTCACTCAGACGAAACACAAGATATTGAAGAACAGCTACGCGAGCAAGCGGCTCGTGAACTGCGGCGAAAGCTGTGGGTGGGAGGCATCGTCAGCACAGTGCTGGTGGTGATTCACACGCCCAAGATGTTGGGGTTGCACCTGATGTGGTTGCCGATGTGGTTCCACAACCCATGGCTACAGCTGATTATGGCGACCCCGGTGCAGTTTTGGTGCGGCCAGGATTTTTATGTCGGCGCATGGAAAAATCTGCGGCATCGCAATGCCAATATGGATACCCTGGTGGCCTTGGGGACCACCGCAGCGTTCTTTTATTCGCTAGTGCCGACGATCTGGCCAGAGGTGTTGCAACGGCAGGGCCTTGCCCCTGATGTTTATTACGAAGCGGCGGCAGTGGTGATTACCCTGGTGCTGCTGGGTAAGGCGCTCGAGCAGCGGGCCAAGCACAAAACCTCTGAGGCTATCCGTCAGCTAATGGGGATGCAGGCTAAAACGGCGCGGGTGTTACGGGGGTCGCAGCCGGTTGAGATTCCCATCGCTGAGGTGCAGCTGGACGACCGGGTGATGGTGCGCCCAGGGGAGAAAGTCCCCCTGGATGGCGAAATTATAGAAGGCACCTCCACCGTCGATGAATCGATGATCTCGGGGGAAAGTCTGCCGGTGCAAAAGCAAGTGGGCGACGAGGTGATCGGGGCGACTTTAAATAAAACCGGGCGGTTTACCTTTCGGGTGACGCGGGTGGGGGAGGCAACGGTTTTATCGCAAATCGTGCAGCTGATCCAGGCGGCGCAGATGTCAAAAGCGCCGATCCAGCGGGTGGTAGATCAGGTGACGCAGTGGTTTGTGCCAGTGGTGATTGTGATCGCAATCACCACTTTCTGCGTATGGTTTGCAGTGACTGGCAACGTCACCCTAGCTATCGTCACCATGGTCAACGTGCTGATCATTGCCTGCCCGTGTTCCCTGGGGTTGGCCACCCCCACTGCAATCATGGTGGGGACCGGGCGTGGCGCAGAGTGCGGCATTTTGATCAAAGGGGCCGATAGCCTAGAGATGGCCTACAAGTTGCAAACCGTCGTCCTAGATAAAACCGGCACCCTGACCGAGGGCAACCCCCGCGTCACTGACTACATCACCCTGATCGGGGGGCCCCGGAGCGCTCAGTTTTCACTCAGGCCCGTGAAGGCGGTATCCCAGGTGCTAGATTTACCCCGACTGGGCCCCGCGGATTTGCTCTGGCTGATGGCGGCCCTGGAGTTCAATTCCGAACATCCGCTGGGGGAGGCGATTTTAAACTATGCCCAGGCCCAGGCCCCGGTGTTTGTCAGTACAGCCCTGGCCAACAGTCAGCTCAGTGATTTTGAGGCGGTGGCGGGCAGTGGGGTGCAAGGCAATGTCGCCCATCATCGGGTCCAGATTGGCACCCACCGCTGGATGGCCGAACTTAATATCCCCACCCAAGTGACGACCCCTCAAGGGGAGCTGCTATCTAACCTACAGGCCCAATGGGAGGCGGCGGGCAAAACCGTGGTTTGGCTGGCAGTGGATGGCACGGTTTGCGGCCTGATGGGAATTATGGACACCCTCAAACCGTCGTCGGCCAAGGCGGTGCAAACGCTGCGCCAAATGGGGCTTAAGGTAGTCATGCTGACCGGCGATAACCGCCGCACGGCGGACGCCATTGCCCAGCAGGTCGGCATTCGAGAGGTGGTGGCGGAGGTCCGCCCCTCCCAAAAGGCAGCGATGATTCAGCAGTTGCAATCAGCGGATTTAGACCCGCAGGCCGTTGCCATGGTCGGCGACGGCATCAACGATGCCCCGGCCCTGGCCCAGGCGGATGTGGGCATTGCCATTGGCACTGGCACCGATGTTGCGATCGCAGCCAGCGACCTGACCCTGATTTCAGGGGATTTGCACGGGGTGGCCACCGCCATTCAGCTGAGTCGGGCCACCATTCGCAACATTCGCCAAAATCTGTTTTTTGCCTTTATCTATAATGTGGCCGGTATCCCAATTGCGGCTGGGGTATTATTTCCCCTTTATGGCTGGCTGTTGAACCCGGTTGTCGCCGGGGCAGCCATGGCCTTTAGCTCTGTTTCGGTGGTCACCAACGCCCTCCGGTTACGCCAGTTTCAGCCAACCCACCGGACTCGCACCGCCCGCCAGCGGACTGCCCGCCCGTTTCCGCTGATGTTGACCTGGCTGGCGGTGAGTAGCGCCGCGATTTGGCTACTAACCTATTGGCTATACCCTGAGCAGTTAGGCAAGGTATTGGGCTACCTGTTTGGCTTGAGTGGGGGCGCGACCCTGCTCTCCCTGGGGCTGCGATTGCAAATCTCTCCGACAACCCCAAAGTCACCCTGGGCAGTCTTTGCGCACTGTTATCAGTGGCTGGGGGGCGTCGCCTGTGCCTATGGGCTACAGTACGTTCTCTGGCATTTGCTTTAAAGATTAACTGATATGCCCACTCGGAACCCGAATGGCGTTGTTGATGTCAGGACTACTAGCAACTGATAAAAGCTCCCAATCCAGACAAAGTCTTAACTTCAAATAAGGGCTGATTTGTATCAAGTTTAGATAAAGGGAGGGTCGTTTTGAGAAAAAATCGCCTGTTGAGAAGGGGGCTGGGGGGGCCTAGTTCACTGCTGTTTTAGCAGGAGTCTGCTATGCTCGTAGAAACTTAAGGGTGCTTATCTCAAAAAGCGCGATCTGATCATTAATTTTTGAGCTTTTTGAGGGCTAAAAATAACAAGCTTTGAAAAAGGGTGTGGCTTCCTGATTCCCGGATGTTTCTCTGTAGGGTGAAATTACGGCTAGTATTCCAGCTTGTTCTACCAAGGCTGGGGTTCGTTATTTAAGCTCTAAAAACTGAGCATATCAGTCTGCTAAATAGCTGTTTCCAGCTCTCAGGCATGGGCTGTTTGGAAAGGATAACTACAGACGACCCCCCCGAATGACTGATAAGAATGACTGATACAGTAGCCTATTAAATTCGCCGAGCCGGTATATGAAGACCCTGACCCTCAAAGTGAGCAGGTTAGACTCTGCTGATAAAGTCTCCCTCGCTGAGAAAACATTAACGTCCCTGAAGGGCATCGCCGATTTTAAGGTCAAAGCTGCCGTCGAAGAGGTGGTGATCCGCCACGAGCCGCAAGTCGAGCCCGACCGCTTTCAGCAGGCCCTGGAAGCCGCTGGTTTTTGGGTATACCCGATATACGACCAGCCCCATGAGGTCTTTAATACGGGCGATCAGATGCGGCGCAGAGATGCCCGTCAAATTCTTTATAAGCAGGTGCTGGGCATTGTTGTTTGCTGTCTGCTGGTGCTTGGGCATTTGCCCAGGCTGCTCGAGGTTGACATTGTCTGGATTCCTAAAGTGTTGCAGCTCCCCTGGGTGCAGCTGATGCTGGCAACGCCGGTACAGTTTTGGTGTGGTCAGTCATTTTATGTCGGCACCTGGCGCTCTCTACGGCGGCGGGTGGCCACCCTGGATACGCTGGTGGTGTTGGGAACGGGGACTGCCTATTTTTATTCGCTGTTGCCCACATTTTTTCCTCAGCTTTTGATCGAGCAGGGGTTAGCGCCCGAGGTCTATTACGAAGCCTCAGCCCTGGTGATTACGCTAGTACTCATTAGCCAGACCCTTGATCAGCGCGCCCAGCTGAGAACCTCGAACGCCATGCGCAAGCTGGTAGAAATGCAGGCCAAAACGGCCTGTGTGCTGCGCGAAGGTCAGGCGGTTAATACGCCCCTGGTGGACGTCAAGCTGGGTGATCTAGTGCTGGTGCGACCCGGTGAGCAGGTGCCCCTTGATGGTGAGGTGGTCGAGGGGTATTCGAGCGTCAACGAATTTATTTTGACTGGCGCGGATGCCCCCGTCGAAAAGCGAGAGGGCGATCCGGTGACTGGCACCACGTTTAACCAATCGGGTCAGTTTGTGTTTAGGGTCACCCGAGTGGGTGCGGTGACGGTCTTTACCCAGCTGATTGAGCTGGTCAGATCAGCCCAGCGCAACAAAAAGCCCAGCCAGCGGACGGTGGATCGGCTGACAGGGTGGATTGTGCCCCTGATGATCTTGCTCGCGATCGCAACCTTTGTGGGCTGGCTGGTGGTAACCAGCAACCTGACCCTGGCATCCGTCACCATGGCCAATGTGCTGATGATCTCTTGTCCGGCGGCGCTAGGCTTAGCAACGACCCTCGCCCTGATGATTGGCGGGGTCGGCAGTGCCGAGCGCGGCATCTTAATGCAGGGGGCCGACACCCTAGATTTGGCCCATCAGCTCCAGACGATTGTGCTCAACAAAACTGGAACGCTCACCCAGGGCAAACCCCGAGTCACCGACTATCTCTCGGTGCGAGGGGCGTCTCACCACCATTCTTTTTCCCTCAAGCCAGCGACCGATACCTTTAGTGTGCTCAACCTGCCCCGCCTCGACCAGGCGGATGTAATGCGGCTAATCGCAGTAATTGAAGGGTACTCTGGGCATCCCATCGGCGATGCTGTCTGCGACTATGTGCAAACCCAGGCCATTGAGCTGATTAACCCCATTCGGTTTCCCTCCAACAGCAACCTGAAAGATTTTGAACTGGTGGCTGGCAGCGGCGTACAAGGCAAGGTCTCGGGGCGATTTATTCAGATTGGCACCCGCCGCTGGCTGGAGGAGCAAGGCATCAATACCCAGCTGACAAACTTTCAGGGCGACTCGCTGCCGAGTTTGCAGCTGACCTGGGAGAACGAAGGCAAAACCGTGATTTGGGTGGCGATTAACCACGCGGTGAAGGGGTTGATCGGGGTCAGCGATCCGATTAACCACAATGCCCCTGCTTTGGTCAATTCTCTACATCAGATGGGCATCGAAGTGGTGATGATGACCGGCGATAATCGCCGCACCGCCGAAGCCATCGCCGAAGAGGTGGGCATCAAGCACGTCATTGCCGAAGTGCGAGCTAACCAAAAAGTCTCTGTGATTAAGCAGCTACAATCGGGCAGAGGCAAAGGCCCTAAGCGCGTCGTGGGGATGGTTGGGGACAGTCTCAGCGACGTGCCCGCGATTGCCCAGGCCGATGTGGGCATTGCCATGGGGGTGGCCAATGATTTAGCCATCGCCGCCAGCGATATGGCCTTGCTCTACATTGGGTTGCCTGGTGTGGTCGAGGCGATTCAGCTGAGTCGCGCCACGGTGCGCAATATTCGTCAAAATCTGTTTTTGGCCTTTATCTTTAATGCGATTGGGCTACCCGTGGCGGCTGGGCTGCTGTTCCCCTGGTATGGGTGGCTGCTGAGCCCATTAATTGCTGGCATTGCGATCGCACTGAGTCTGGTGGCCGTGGTGTTCAATTCCATGCGGCTGCGCTGGTTCCGACCTCGCCTGGAGCCTGATACTCAGCACTCAGGTGTTCGCCTGAGCAAGATTCGCCCCGACTTTATCATGTGGTTGCTGGGCAGCAGTGTGGCGATTTGGGTTTTGGCCGGTTGGCTTTATCCTAATCACCTCGGTCAGGTGCTGGGCTATCTCTGTGGTCTGTGCTGGGTTGCCTTGTTATTGGCCTTGGGGTTGCGATCGCGTAGCTGGCTGTTCCGATGTCGACAACAGCTTGGGCTAGCAGCTGTTGCCTACAGTCTGCAATACTTACTGTGGGGGTTTTTAAGACAACCTATTGGGCAAATCCTTTGGCAAACTTTACTGCCAGGTTTGATTCTCTGCGTGCTCTCTGCGCTTTTATTTGTGATTGTTCTGGGTAGCCGTCCGTCTGCGAGAAAACAACCTTCTGACAACCTGCTGTCTGCTAATTCATAGCGGCTAGATCCGCAGTGGCTAAAGCCACTGCCCCAGACCTCTAAAACACCTACCGTATTCTAAATCCTATGTCAGAGCTATCCACCCTCCTGCTACTTGCCTGCACCACCTGTCTTAATGGCCCCGACATTGCACAGGCCCAGTTGCCGACGGCTGTCTGCGATTCTCCCCAGCAGTCAGCCGAGTGCTCATCCGCTACGCCCACTGCAATCATCGCCCAAGCACCCCCTAGCCCTGCTGCCCAAACGGCCTCCCCCATTGGTCCTTACAGCCAGGGCAAACGAGTGATCGAGCTACAAAAGCAGCTCAATCAGCTGGGTTACTACACCGGCGATCTTGACGGTATTTATGGTCGCCTAACCCGTTCGGCGGTCACTCAGTTTCAGCAAGACAACGGACTCCGCACCGATGGGATTGTCGGAGCTGAGACCCAAGCAGCACTGGCTAAACCCTCTACGACTACGTCCGCTCCTGACCCCGCATCCGCCCTGGCAGAGCCACCCACCGAGGCCACAACCCGCCCATCCTTTGATTCTGAACCGTTTGTCAGTCCAGAGATAGTGATTTCCCCCCCCGTTGTCACTACGCCTGCAAATCCTCCCAGCGACGCCCCCAGCAATGTCCCCAAGGCGACCCCGCCCGTGGTTGAGCCGGAGGGGGCTCAAACGCTATGGTCTAGCTCGACTGCGGCCATTCAGACCGCGTTGGGCTCACCCTCTACCCCGATCAAAAAAGCATTTGCCGTCATGGCTGGGCTTTCGCTGCTAGCGGGTTGGGGTGTGGTGATTCGCCGCGAAGCCAAACGCAATGCCCTGAGCGAAGAAAATCTGGGGTTATCGAGTGACATTGAGCTACTGCTGGCCGATTTGCCGACCTCGGAAGAGCCTGTGGTTGAGCAAACGGCATCAAAACCCACTAAGTTAACGGCCCGTCGTGCTAAGACCCTGGTGGCGACGCTGGTTTCAAACGACTGTACGCCTGAGAGTGCCTACGAATATCAGTTGGTGGATGATGCCGATGGCAGTTTTGTGTTGATTAATCGAGAGCTTTGGCTGACCCATCATCGCCCCGACCAGGAAAATTTCAATCGCTACACGGTTGTGATTCGCTGTACTGACCGACGCGGGGTCTCGATTGACCAGCCCTTTAGGATTCGGGTGATGCCCAGTTTGGCGATGCCACGACCCGTGGCTAACGGGGCCACCGCGCCTCAAGCTAGTCGAGTTAAAGCGCTGTCTAGCCGGGGCTGAGGCAAGGCTGATTTTGACAGCTTATTGGAAGGTCGCCAGCGTTGCCAAAAAACTTTATTTTTGAGGCTATTTCAACATCCCTATCCCTGATAAAATCACCAATAAGAGGTGATTTAAACTAAAAAATATCCCATGGTTTCTACAAGCTTAGCGCCTACCCATTCTGGAGTCCGTGTTGGGTTAGGCAGGGTCTTAGTGGTCGAAGACGAAGAGCTGATTAGAGAAACAGTCGCACTCGCGCTAGCAGAAGAAGGCTTTGATATTTTAGTCGCAGAAGATGGCCCAACGGCTTTAGAAAAGCTGATTGGCTCTGCGGATGGCAGCCAAGAGCCGGTGGCCAACATAAATTTGGTGATTCTAGATTTAATGCTGCCAGGGATGAATGGCTTAGACCTATGTCGCCTGGTTCGCCATCGAGCTCTGGACGTGCCGATTTTGATTTTGAGTGCCAAGGGCACCGAGATGGATCGGGTGGTGGGACTGGAGGTCGGTGCCGATGACTATCTGACTAAGCCCTTTGGCATGCGTGAGCTGATTGCCCGCTGTCGGGCTTTGCTGCGTCGCGCCCAGTCCAAAACCACCGCAGATGAGAATGTTGTTCTCAAGTTTGAAGATATTATTCTCCATCCCCAGGAGTGCTGCGTATTTTTGCGCGGTGAAGAGATCAGCCTCTCTCCCAAGGAGTTCAAAATTTTAGAGCTGTTCATGAGTCAGCCGCGTCGGGTCTGGTCCCGGGATCAAATCATTGATCAGGTTTGGGGCTATGACTTTATGGGTGATAACAAAACAGTAGATGTGCATATTCGCTGGATTCGCGAAAAGCTAGAGGCAGATCCCAGTCATCCCCACTATCTCAAGACGGTGCGTGGATTTGGATACCGTTTGGGGTAGCGAATGCCCACCCAACTGACGCAAACTGACCCGTCAGCGCGATCGCAACAGGGTATGGTGGTGTCGCCCCATACGCTGGCATCCAGAGCTGGGGTTTGGGGACTGCGCCAGGGTGGCAGTGCGGTGGATGCTGCCATTGCGACCCATGCTGCCTTATCGGTGGTTTACCCCCATATGACTGGGCTGGGCGGCGATGCCTTTTGGCTGATCCATGAGGCCCGCACCCATCAACAACATGGTTTGAATGGCTCAGGAGGAGCGGCCCAGACGGCAACCCTGGATCACTATCGAGACTGCAAGCACATTCCCCAGCGGGGTCCGCGGGCGGCAATCACGGTGCCCGGTGCCCTCGACAGCTGGTGGCAGGCCCATCAGCGGTTTGGCAAGCTGCCCTGGGTCGAGCTGTTTAAACCGGCAGTGCAGCTGGCGAGTCAGGGCTATGCCCTATCAGCCTCCCAGGCGCGATGGACTCAAAAAGATCGGGCTTTGCTAGAGCAATACGGCGGCGCGGAGTCGTTTTTACCCGATGGAGAGGTCCCCAGGCAAGGAACTGTGGTCAAAAATATGGCGCTGGCCCGAGCCCTGTCCGCGATCGCCACTAAAGGCATTGATATCTTTTACAAAGGTGAGATTGCCCAGCGCATGGTTGATTGTTTGAGCCAACAGGGCGGTTTGCTCAGTCTGGCGGATCTGGCCGACTATCGGTCTGAGTGGGTGACGCCGATTAAAACCACCTATCGAGATCGCACCATCTATGAGCTGCCTCCCAATACTCAAGGGCTAGCGGTTTTAGAAATATTGAATATCATTGAGCCCTTTGATTTGCTCAAGATGGGGGCCAACAGCGCTGACTACTATCACCTGATGGTAGAGGCGACCAAGCTAGCGTTTTGCGATCGCGATCGCTGGCTTGGTGATCCAAACTTTGTCGAGATCCCCGTCGAGACGCTGATTTCAAAACCCTATGCCGACCGGCGGCGGGCTCGCCTCAGTCTGAGCTATGCCCAGCAGCCCCAGGCGGCTCCCATCGGTGGAGATACCGTGTATGCTGCCGTGGTGGATAGTGATGGCAACGCCGTATCTACGATCCAGAGTCTCTATTTTGACTACGGCTGTGGCATTGTTCCGCCGGGTCTGGGGTTTGTGCTCAACAATCGAGGTTCTCTCTTTTCCCTAGCGCCTGATCATGCCAATGCCCTAGCCCCCGGCAAGCGCCCGTTTCACACCCTGATCCCAGCCATGGCGCTGGCGGGCAATCAGCTTGATCTTGTCTTTGGCACCATGGGCGGCGAAGGCCAGCCCCAGACTCAGCTGGCGCTACTTACCCGAGTGCTTGACTTTGGCTTTGATCTGCAAACCGCGGTCAATCTCCCTCGCTGGCGCTGGGGCCGCGCCTGGGGTGACGCCAGCGCTCAGCTAGTGGTCGAAAATCGAATTCCTGTCGAAGTCCGTCGAGCGCTGAGCCGTCGCGGCCATGCCGTGCGCGCCACCACCGACTGGTCCGACGAGCTAGGCCATGCCCACATGATTCGCCGACTGGCCGACGGTAGCTTAGAGGGAGCCTGCGATCCGAGAAGCGATGGGATTGCGGTTGGGGTTTAAGCCGCCCGTCGATACTCTTCTTCTTCTTCAAACCCATGGGCAATTGGCTGCACCCCAGAGGACAAGAGCACCTGGAGCTTGGCAATTTTGCCACTGTTATAAACCCGAAACTCACTTTGGACGGTGGCGCTTTCCTTACGGACAGCCTGGTTGATCACCAGCGACCCCTTAGGATCGGACACCGAGCGATGAAAAGTGCCCGGCGGGATGCGCAAAATGTGGGTGTTGGCATCGAGCCGCACCACATGGAAGGGATGCTCCCAGTCAAAATTGACCAGGTAGAAAGTGCGCCCACCGGACACCGCCAGCAGATTGTCTTCTTGGCCGGGATGCAGGTAAAACTGCCAGTCGCCCGTGCGGGTATTGTTGGGGCTCACCGCTGGACCATTATGGAAGACTAAATCCCGTGCATTGGAGCTGGTCACAGTGATATCAAAAAACTGAACGCTAGGGGTATCTCTAAACTTTTGAAAAGGTAGAAGCTCAAACATAGGAGGAACCTGCGGCGACAAAACCAGGACAATAAAAGTGTGCTGCAATCAAGCTTTGATGCTATTGTTCCCCAGACTAATCGGGTTGTTTTGATGGATCAAACCGCCAATTAGGGTATATCTATTCGCTAAGCGCATAGATGGTATCTATGAACATTCTCCAGCTAGAAATTTTAGCGACCGTCGCTGAGCTAGGTAGTTTCTCAGAAGCGGCCCTAAAGCTCGAAGTATCTCAGTCTGCAGTGAGCCGTGCGATCGCATCCCTAGAAACCGATCTAGGCGTTCCTTTATTTACCCGGGGGCGATTTGGGGCCAAGCTCACGCCCATCGGTGAGCGTATTGTTCGCTACGCCCACCAGATACTCGATCTCAAAGAGCAGATCGACTATGAAGTCAATTTAGAAAAAGGACTCTACAACAGCCGTCTGCGCATTGCTTCATTTCGCAGCGCCGCTACCCACCTGCTGCCCCCCAAGCTGGCTGAGTTTCGCCGCAGTTTTCCACGGGTTGAGGTGTCGCTAACGGAGCTAGACCCCTCGGGGGTTGAGTACGCCCTGCGAGAGGGGCGTGCTGATATTGGTCTGCTGCCCCTGCCCCGCTCCGATGAGTTTGCCAGCTGGGAGATTGCCCGCGATGAGTACGTGGTCTTGCTGCCTGAGGAGACCGCTCCGCTACCAGCGGTGCTGACCTGGCAAGATCTCGCCCACCAGTCGTTCATTTTATTCAACTATGCCGAATGCACCTCTGCGGTGCGCGATCACTGGGCGCAGTGGGGCCAGTCGCTGACCGTTGCCTATGTGATCAAAGAAGATTCTACCATTGTCAGCATGGTCGCTCAGGGATTGGGAGCTGCCATTTTGCCGCGTCTAGCAGCGATGCCGATCCCTGAAGGGGTGCAGGTGCGCTCGCTACCCCAGCCGCTAGAGCGGGTGATTGGGGCGGCGGCTTTATCGACTACGCCGCTCACCCCAGCCGCGGATATGTTTTTAGACGTGCTGCGATCGCAGGGGCAGTTTGCGAAAGTAATTGGCAACGGAGAATCAGGAATCGGGAATGGGTGATCGGTCAATGATCCCGACATTCTCACAGGTTGTCATCAAGTCTGGTTCATTCATATGGACTTCATGGAAGGCTACCTTCTTTGAAGACATCCTGGAAATTTGGAGTCTACGGAGTCAGTAGCTTCCCGGAGATCAGTAAAATTTGGCTAGGCTATCTGCCAACGATTGCGGACTCCGAAAAGCGGACCCCAAAAATATGAACCCTGAACCCTTCAACGGTCGTCAAACCACCACCCTGCCGAAGCCCTCATTGATTGAGCAGGGCACAGACAAAGGTGGGGGCAGAGGTTGGCCCCTGGTAATTTTGCTGATCGGCGGTTTGCTGACGTTGGGGTTGCAAGTATATTCCCGTAACGGTGTGCTGTTTAGCGGCGACGGTGGGCTCAAGGCCCTCATGGCCCAACAAATGGCCCAGCAATTGACCCGTGGCAACCTTAGTCTAGATCTGCAGCTGCCCGGTGAGCCCTGGGTGCAGGCGCTCTGGCAGCAGGGGTTATATCCGTTTACACCGCCCTATGTCTATGAGCAGGGGGCCAGGCACTTTATCACCTTCCCGTTTACCTTTCCGGCGGTGACCGCTCCGTTTTATGCCCTGATGGGCTACCGCGGTCTCTACGTGGTGCCGCTGGTGGCGCTGTGGGTGCTCTGGGGACGGTTTTATCAGATTTGTCGACGGCTATCGCTGCCTCCCTTAGTCACAATGTTAAGTCTGGTCGCTGTGGTGTTGGCGTCGCCGCTGCTGCCCTATGGGGCAATGTATTGGGAGCATACTCTGGCCGTTGCCCTGGCGTTTTGGGGGGTGACCGCTGTTTTGTTTCCGACTTCTAAAAACCTGACCCCGACCCTGGGGGGCGTCGCCATGGGTGGAGCGCTGATTGGTTTCGCCGTTTGGTTTCGCCCTGAGTTTCTGTGTTTAATCGCCGCCTTGGGAACCGTAGCGGTCCTGAGTCAGCTGATTCGAATTGGGGATTTTCGCCTGGGATGGTTCAAAACCGCTGTTTTAATTGGGGCCATGGGGGCCACGGTACTGGCATTCTTTGCCATTAATGTGCAGGTATATGGTCACCCCCTGGGCATTCACGCCATCCAAATCGTCGAAGAATCTTCCCCAGCTCAGCAGCTGGCTCAGGCAAAGGCCAGCTATGAGCAGCTCTTGACGGCGCTGTTTCGCTATTTTCCGATCATGGTGTTTGCGATCGCAACCCCTTTACTGGCCCTGTTAAGCACCCCACTCAAGGCTAACTTTAAGCTACCCGCCAATGTTAAGGTGCTGCTGCTGGTGGGGGGGCTCTATGCCGCCAGCGTCCCTTTGATTGTGCCCCCGGGGGCCGGGGGCAAACAGTGGGGACCTCGGTTTTACCTGATTTTGATCCCGCTGGCCGTTCTGGTAATCGCCCAACAACTTAGAACCCTACTGACCCATCGCCCCCTGTTCCGCCGATTGGCCTTGGGCGGCTTTGCACTGCTGCTGGCGATGGGGGTCCATGTCAATACCATTCAGGGGGGTCTAACGGCGTATAGCGATTCGCAGACCCAGTCGGTGTCCCTGGCTAAAAATTACGGCCCGATTGCGCCGATGGTGCAGGCGCTCAATGACCAGCCACTGCCCTGGGTTGCCATGTCCCATCAGTTTGTGGCCCAACAACTGTGGCCTAGCCTGCCAGACAAAACCTTTTTCTTAACCGCCACCCCAGAGGCTGTAAAGCAGTTAGGCTATGCTTTACAGGAGCAGGGCGAGTCTGCCTTCTTGTATGTGTGTTATCCCCATCGTGACTGCCCCGTCCCCGACTTAGCCCCCGAAGTACTGCAGCTAACTGAGCAAGGTCCCCAAATGCAGTTCAACCTCCTCGGCACGTTTGGCAAATACCCGACCTATCAAGTAGTGTTGCGCTAATGGCGTGACGCTAATTCTTTTATCCGCTTCTCTTCCGTAAGCTTTTGCGTATGCTTCATCCCACCCTCCTGATGCCGCCCACCGGGCCGCTACAAATTGCCGCAGCCAAACAGTCCACCTCCCTGCTTGAGTTTTCGTTGGTGATTCCCACCTATAACGAAAGCCGCAACGTTGAGAAAATTATTGCCCAGCTGACGGGATTGCTGGATGTTTACCTGCCGGGGGCCTATGAGCTGATTTTGGTAGATGACAACAGCCCAGATAAGACCTGGAAAGTGGCCCAGTCTCTCATGCGGCAATATCCCCAGCTTAGGGTCATGCGACGAGAGCAAGAACGAGGACTCTCATCGGCGGTGATCCGAGGCTGGCAAGCCGC
This sequence comes from Cyanobacteria bacterium P01_G01_bin.38, assembly GCA_039180385.1. Lineage (GTDB taxonomy): Bacteria > Cyanobacteriota > Cyanobacteriia > Phormidesmidales > Phormidesmidaceae > SIO4C1. The sequence goes on from JBCDDJ010000064.1 coordinate 17,581, forward strand.
CAGCGGCAAGATTTTAGGGGTGATTGATGCCGATTTGCAACATCCCCCTGAGACCTTAATCCAGCTGCTTAAAAAAATTCAGGCAGGGGCCGATCTAGCCGTGGCCAGTCGTCACGTTGAGGGGGGCGGCGTTAGCGACTGGAGTGTAGTGCGGCGATTTTTGTCCCGTGGGGCACAGATGTTGGGACTGTTGATTTTGCCAGATGTGGTGGGTCGGGTCAGCGATCCGATGAGTGGTTACTTTATGGTGCGCCGTCAGGCAATCTCAGGACCGACGTTGAACCCGCTGGGCTACAAGATCTTGCTGGAGGTGATCGGTCGTGGGCGAGTCAAAGAGATTGCAGAAGCGGGTTATGTCTTTCAAGAGCGGGAGTCGGGGGAGAGTAAGGTCACCTGGAAGCAATATGTTGAATATATCGGCCATCTGGTGCGGTTGCGCACGGATAAATCGGCCCTGGCGCTCTCGAGTGGTCGGCTAGCCAAACTCCCTCAAAAGTTTCCGCTGAAACGCTTTTTGCGATTTGGGGTAGTGGGCTTTAGCGGTGTCTTTGTAGATATGGCCCTCCTGTTTTTGCTCAGCGACCCTAGCACCCTTGCCTGGGGCCTCACCCGCAGCAAAATTATCGCTTCTGAGATCGCCATCCTAAATAATTTTATCTGGAATGACGCCTGGACCTTTGCTGACATTGCCCAAAGTCAAAAGGGTTGGCAGGCCCGCATAAAGCGGTTTCTTAAATTCAATCTCATTTGCCTGGGGGGCCTGATCCTTAACGTCCTGCTGTTGAATTTCTTCTTTAACGTGGTGTTTGGCGGGCAGTATCGCTACCTGGCTAACTTGATTGCGATCGCGCTGGTCACCGTCTGGAATTTCTGGCTCAACCTCAAGCTCAGTTGGCGCGTTACCGATGTCAAAAAATAAAGGCGATTTGGTTTGTATCAACTGAGCTCAGCCGGGAATAATCAGATAACCAACTTTTGATTATTGACCATTGGTCAGTGCAATCACTCAATGGTGTCACCAAAGCTCATTGCAAAAATCGAATCCGAAGAACCGACGCTGCGATTGGCAGTCCTAATTGATGCTGACAATGCGCAAGCTGCAGTTATCAAAGGGCTTTTAGCTGAGATTGCCAGGTTTGGAGAAGCCACCGTTAAACGCATATACGGTGATTTCACCACAACACAAAGTTCGTCGTGGAAAAAGGTGCTACAAAAGTACGCTATCAAACCCGTACAGCAGTTTGCTTACACCACTGGCAAAAACGCCACAGACAGCACATTGATTATTGATGCGATGGATTTGCTGTACACCCGTAAATTTGACGGCTTTTGCCTGGTTTCCAGTGACAGCGACTTTACGGGCCTTGCCATGCGTCTTAGGGAAGAGGGATTAACGGTGCTCGGGTTTGGGGAGCAAAAAACACCTGAAGCTTTTAGGAACGCCTGTCATAAATTTATTTTTACAGAAGTGCTCCGTCCTGCTGACAAGACTGAAAATGCTTTTCCAAAAGCAGGAAATTCTCAACATTCGGAGAAAAATGGTACACATAGTGAGTCTCATAAGGCAAAATCGACTTTTCCAAGGAAGTTTGTTTTAGATGCACTTGAACAATCAAGCGATGACGAAGGGTGGGCCAACCTAGGTACTTTTGGGAGCTACTTAAACAAGCTTCAACCAGATTTTGATTCGCGTATGTATGGCTATAAAAAACTATCTCAGCTTGTCAAGGCCATGACAGAAGTTTTTGTCACAGAAGAAAGAGCTTTAGAGGGGAGTGCTCAAAAAGTTTTATACGTCCGTGCAAAGTGACGTGCTTTGGCTATCCCCTACGTAGTCAAATACAATCAACAAATTGAAGCATAGGGGATGCGAGGCGATAGGATGATAACAGCATCGCTGGCATAGCATGGTCTACACCTCATCTAAATCAATCTCGTTTGCGGACTTTATTGCCCAGTACGGTGATGATCCTCGCTACGACCTGATTGATGGAGAACTTCGCGAATTGGAGCCCACAGGCCCCCACGAAAGTAAGGCTGGCAAAATTTCCGGTCGCCTCTATGCTGAAATCCTGCGCCTTGGGTTGAGCTGGACAATTCCTAAAACCTGCTTGATTAAGCCACCTGCGACTGAGGCAACTGCCTTCCGTCCCGACGTAATCGTTTTAGACGAAGCTGCGCCAGGCACCGAACCCCTCTGGCAACGAGAGTCGATTATTACCTCTGGCAATGCTATTCGACTCATCGTCGAAGGGGTCAGCACCAACTGGCAAGACGACTATGCCCGTAAGACTGAGGAATATGCCCTCCTAGGCGTGCCTGAATATTGGATTGCCGACTATCGAGGTCTAGGGGGCCTTGACTTCATTGGTCGCCCAAAGCAACCTACCTCAACCGTTTGTCAACTGATCGGCGAAGACTATCAAAAGCAACTTTATCGTCTGCATGAACCGATTAAGTCGCCCATGCTGAGTGAGCTTTCACTGTGTTTGGCAGATGTAATGCCATAGGAGGATTTTG
>JBCDDJ010000065.1:0-19937 GCA_039180385.1 Cyanobacteria bacterium P01_G01_bin.38
AAATAGCCCTTTGTTTTGACCGATTCATCACCGCCCCAATAGGCTACGATGGCATGGCCAAACTCATGCAGACTAATGGATATGATCCAGAGCAGGCATAGGCTTATGGAGGTCACTAAAACGGCATACCATGCTCTAAAAGGTCCAAGTTTTTGGGTTTGTAACTCGACGGTTGAGGTCGTCATCTCTAAAGCCTGGGCGTAGTCCTCAATAGCCTCCTGTTTGTCTGCCAGTTTATATAGCGCATTACCTCTGTCTATATAATGTTGAACAGTCCGGCGTTCTACTTCTTTGCGAATCCGATCGGTTTTTAGCTCGCGAATCGTGTCAGAATCCAGCTGAATTGCCTGGCTATAGTCCTGCACAGCCCCACGGTGGTCATTCAACTCCTCACGAACAGCCCCGCGCTCGCTGTAGAAATCAGAAACGTCTGGGCCAAGTCGAATCGCTTCGTTCAAGTCTTTAAGGGCCCTTTGATAATCCTGAGATAATCTATGGGCAAAGCCTCGATCAGCGTATCCCAAAGGATTTTGCGGGTCGAGGTAGATAGCCTGGGTATAGTCTGCAATGGCTCTTTCGTCATCTTGCAATCGCAGATAAGCACGACCTCGCAAGCTGTAGAGCGAACTATCATCAGGGGCTATGCGAATCGCCTCTGAGACGGTTGCGATCGCAGCTTCAAAGTTTCTCTGAGAGACTTGAGTATGGCTTCGCCTTAAAAGCTCCCTGACTTCAGAATGAGAGTCCGCTTCGGCAACATAAACATCCACCGTATTTGAGGTTGTATCAACGGCGGTTGTATTGACGGCAGACAAAGCGAGAAGCTGAGGCTGAATACAAATAATTAGGACGGCAAAGAGGGCTGCCAAGAAAGCCTGGAATGGTTTCATGATTCTGATACCTTCCTAAACACTTAAATACTCACAAGCACAGCTCTCTTATATGGGAGACACTTATAAGAGACGCTATCCACGCACAGCACTGCTTTCCCAAGCTAAAATTCTCTCTTTCGAGAGAATAACGATTCCTGGCCGGTTAAGACTCAAAGATATCTAAGCTCCACCCGGGCAGCACACTTATGTAAACCTTTGAAAACTTTCAAATTGAGCGTAAAAATTGCTCAATCGCTTCCAACAGTTGATCAAGTTCTGATTCCAATGTGAAATAGTGGACGCAGACACGGACGCAGTTGGGGGATAGTAATATGCGTAGATAGATTCGCTGACTTTCTAAATGCTTCACTAATTGAGCGTGTAAGTCGGGCGCGGGCTCACCATCTGGGGTGATTTGAAATGAGATCAGTCCCGACTCAGGCGGGGCTTTGAGTAAGCAGGTGATTTGAGGGAGGCGATTGAGACGCCCCCATAAATCAATACTGAGCTGGCAGATTCTGAAATAGCGCTGCTGGGCGGTGCCCAACTGATTGTGGAATGCGATCGCAGCCCTCAAACTCGGCCATAAAGGCCCATCAGAGGTGGCAATCTGAAATCGACGCGCATCGGGTTGCCAGCCAATGGGATTTGCTTCCCCATCAACACAAATCCCGCGCCAGCCAATAAACGTCGGAGATATCGCGTCTAGGGCATCTGGCCTGACATAGAGACCCCCGACCCCCGCCGGACCGCAGCACCATTTATGACCCGTAAAGGCATAAAAATCAGCCCCCAGCTCGTCGAGATTGAGGGGCAACATCCCTACTGATTGAGCCGCATCGACTAATGTCCGCACAGGTTGAGGAGCATGACTCTGACACAGATTCACGATGTCTTTAAAGGGCAGCAACTGGCCCGTATTCCAAAGCACGTGGCTAATGACCAGCAACCGGGTACGAGGGTGCAATGCCTGGGCGATGGCCATCGTTGGCGAGATCCGTAACGGGGGTTTTAGGGAGACCCAATCGACCTCAACCCTATAGCGGCGACTAATTTCTTTGACCGCCGCCACAATGCCAGGGTGTTCGCAGTCCGAGATCAAGATGTGATCGCCTGCTTCCCAGGGCATCCCCCACAGCGGAATATTACAGCCCACTGTCACATTTTCGGTTAGCGTCAGACTCTCTGGAGTTGTGCCCAGCTCAGTTGCCATGGCTTGTCTCAAGAGATCTGCTTCATGCTTTAGCCACTCATTAGCCGCACTGGAGAAAGGGCCATTTTGTTGAAGCTGCTGATGTCCGACATAGATGGCCTCCAGGGCAACCTGGGGCATGGGCCCTTGCCCACCATAGTTACCGTAGAGCTTGTCCTTGAGGGCTGGAATAGACTGCCGATGCTGCTGTAGCGCTTTAAGATCCAGACGATTATTCACACAGACTCCTGAAGTGAGGACAGTTAGTAACCGGACGGGGTTTCACGATTTTTGCACATCCGCTCCTAAATAAAATGGCTAGCTTTTTACAAACAAGCGGGAAGTTTAAAGGGGGGGTATCCAAACTCAAACCCTCCCCTGCTCCCCCTGCCTCCCCTGCTCCCTCTGCTCCTTGCCTTCGCTAAAGCCTTTTCCGCCTTTAGGAGAGACCCATCCTGGATACGCTAAAATCCGGTAGCGTCGATTACGAAAATCGCCACCTGCTCAAACACACAAACGCGATGAGGGAAATCATCATGAAAATGCGTCGTTCACGCGTCACAGCTTTACTGACCATGGCACTCGCGTTAGGGCTATCGAGTTGCGGTGCGTCTAAGGTGGCTCAATGCAATAGCTTTGCCGAGGTGATTAATGACGCCCAGGGCTTTAAAGCTGAGTTTGAATCTGAAATTGACGGCTTCACTCAAGAAGCAGCCCAGGCCCAAAGCCTCGAAGATATTCAAGGCGCAGCTACCCAGTATATTGGCGCAGTGGATACCGTCGTCGGTAATATCGGCGGGATGGTTTCGAGCCTCGAAGGTCTCTCCCTCGCCGATGAGCAACTCGCGCAGTATCGCGGCGAATATGTGTCTATTATCTCAGGCTCAGCCACCGAGTTACAGGTTGCCAGCGAAGCCATGCAGCTTGTGGCAGATGCCAAGTCTGAGGCCGATCTGGGCAACGTGCTAGAGGCGTTTCAGCAAAAGGCCAATACAGCCTTTACAAATTTGCAAGACCTTTCGGGGCGTGAGTCTGAGCTAGTGAGCAACATCAATACTCACTGCGATGCCGAGGGCACTGCGCCAGACGAGGCCGAGAGCCCTACCGAAGCGCCTGCCGCAGAGCCTGCCCAGTAAGCTGAGCAGGCTCACCAAACGGAAAGCTGCTAAACGCTAAAATGGGTACCGCCGCCCATTTTCGTCTCACCCTCTTAACTATGTCTGCTGCCCTACTGCGCGTGATCGATCGATCGCCCCATCAAACCCTTGAGATTCAATCTAGTGGAGGGGGTCTCAAGGGGCGCTTACGAGTCCCTGGCGATAAATCGATCTCTCACCGGGCGCTGATGCTGGGCGCGATCGCAAGTGGTGAAACCCGGATTCAAGGGCTCTTGCTGGGCGAGGACCCCCGCAGTACGGCTAAGTGTTTTCAAGCAATGGGGGCTCAAATATCAGACTTAGAGGCAGACTGGATCACGGTCCGAGGGCTCGGCATTGGTAGCTTACAAGAGCCCCAAGATGTTTTAGATGCAGGCAACTCGGGGACCACGATGCGGCTGATGCTAGGGCTACTGGCCTCCCAGCCCGAGCGTTTTTTCGTGGTGACGGGGGATGCTTCGCTGCGATCTCGCCCTATGGCCCGCGTCATCAATCCTTTATCAGAGATGGGAGCAACTATCTGGGGGCGTGACAGCAATCGTCTCGCGCCGTTAGCCGTCCAAGGTCGTGCCCTCAAACCCATGCACTACAACTCCCCCATCGCCTCAGCCCAGGTCAAGTCCTGCATTTTGCTAGCCGGCCTGAATACCCACGGGGATACCACCGTCACCGAGCCCAGCCTGTCCCGCGACCACAGCGAACGCATGCTCAAGGCCTTTGGCGCTAACCTGAGCGTTGATCCAGACACCTGCAGCGTCACCCTCCACGGTCCAGCCCAGCTCACGGGGCAAACGGTCATCGTCCCAGGTGATATTAGCTCCGCAGCTTTTTGGCTGGTGGCTGCGTCCATCTTGCCAGGGTCTGACATTGTGGTTGAGAATGTCGGCATCAACCCCACCCGAACCGGCATTCTAGACGTATTACACCGAATGGAAGCCGACCTCACCCTCGAAAATCAGCGAGAGGTGGCCGGCGAACCCGTTGCCGATATCCGCGTGCGCAGCAGTCAGCTCAAAGCCTGCACTGTCGGTGGGGATATTATTCCTCGAATGATTGATGAGGTGCCTATTCTGGCGGTGGCAGCGCTCTTTGCCAACGGCACGACGGTGATCAAAGATGCTGCCGAACTGCGGGTCAAAGAAAGCGATCGCATCGCTGTCATGGCTACCCAGCTTGGCCAGATGGGGGCAACTGTGACAGAGCACCCTGACGGCTTAGAGATTATCGGGGGCCAGTCCATAACCGGGGCCGAAGTGGATAGCGATACCGATCACCGCATCGCCATGAGCCTTGCGATCGCAGCCCTGCGCGCCAGTGGTACCACCCAGATCCACCGGGCCGAAGCCGCCGCGGTTTCTTACCCCACCTTTACAAACACCCTACTCCAGTTAAGTCAATCCTGAGTCATCCGCCATCCTGCCTGTCTTAGCAGCGGTTTTTGGGTTTTTGTAGACACCTGATAGCTTCAGCCCTGGCTACAACGATGCCCAGGGCATAGAAACCGCCCCCGAACAAGCCTTTCTGACAAAATATCAATGCAATTTTGTACAAGCGCATTAACGGGTGCAAACCCTTGCCAGCCATGGCAATCTGGAATCAGACTAGACACCCAAGGCCCATCAAAATTGCCCAATCAGCTATTTAGAAGACGCAGACACCGTGTTTCTGCGAGGCCACCTGGGAATATTAGATACATCTTCTAATTGCCCTTCTGAAACGGTTGATTTATGTGGCGTCAGCTTAAAAATACACTCAACAGCGTACGTACTTACCCGGATCTCAGCCCTGACCTTCAAGTGCGCCGACAGGTAAATCGTCGATTGCGATCGCAGCGTCCCGCCCTCAAATCCGAAGACTGGTACTCCGAATTTCGACTTATGACCCACTGCGACCAGCGACTGCTCGATTTTCTGCACAGTCGTTTACAGCGCTACTCTGGGCTTAACTTTAGCCGCGTGCGCCCCTCTGACCATCTTGTAGACGACCTGCAATTTCCCTTGGTGTGCTGGTTTGACTGGGCCTGGAAGCTCTGCGAAGACGTTGAACGCGTTTTTGGCGTCGATATCAGTGAAGACTTTGACGAAACCCAATTCGATACGGTAAAAGATTTGCTGGTCTTCTTAGATCGGCGAGTCAGCACCTGCGAAGCCGCCATGGCCCGCTGCTAGTTGTCAGCCCATTCTTATCGATCTTCCGAATGAGGCAATGCAGCAAGTCTCTTTACAAACTGCAATTGACTCTACAACTCCCCCCTAAGAGCGCTAAATTAGAAAACAGCGCTTTTAGGAACCTCCATGCCAAGAACCCAGCGTAACGATAACTTTATCGACAAATCTTTTACGGTGATGGCAGACATGATCTTAAAGATGATGCCCACCAAAAAGCAGGCCAAAGAAGCCTTTGCCTATTACCGCGATGGCATGTCAGCCCAAGCCGATGGCGAATACGCTGAAGCCATGGAAAACTACGAAGAAGCCCTGCGCCTTGAGGAAGACCCTTACGATAAAAGCTTTATTCTCTACAACATGGGCCTGATCCATGCTAGCAATGGTGAGCACGACATCGCCCTAGAGCGGTACGCAGCATCGTTAGAACTCAACCCCCGCATGCCCCAGGCCCTAAATAACACCGCCGTCATCTACCACTACCGAGGTGAGCAAGCCGAAGCGGCGGGAGATGCTCAAACCGCCGACGCTATGTATGACGAAGCCGCCCAATATTGGATGGAAGCGATTCGGATTGCCCCCAATAACTACATTGAGGCTCAAAACTGGTTAAAGAATACTGGCCGGATGAAAGTGGACATGATGTATTGAGGAGTGTGTCCATGATTGACTTAGATCAGGTCCGCAAAGTCGCCCACCTTGCCCGTTTAGACCTCACGACTGACGAAGAAGAGCAGTTTACTGAGCAGCTCAACAGTATTTTGGGCTACGTCGAGCAGCTCAGCGAGTTAGACACGGGTGATATTGAGCCCACCACCCGCGCTATTGAGGTCAGCAACGTCACGCGCAAGGACGAACTCAAGCCTTTTGAGGACCGCGAGGCGATTTTAGGCTGTGCTCCGGATCGCGAAGAGGATTTCTTCAAAGTGCCTAAGATTCTGGGCGGCGAGGATTAAAGCTCTCGCAATCCAAGGGTCATTTGCTTTAGCAACAATATCATTCAGTGCAATTAACCAGGTTTTCGTCTGAAATCCCATTTTTTGCCTGGTTTTCTAGTGCTTCGCTTGCGCCGATTTAATATACCTAACGTTTCTGTATCTGGCGAGGTACATATTTGAGGCTAGAAAGCTTGTCAGTTGTAGGTTCGGATACACCTCATTGGAATGGAAACCGCCACAAGTAAGGGATTTTTCTGCAAATATTCACATTTTTGTTAAGCCAAGCAGGACGGCACTGCAAAAATGGCCATCTTCTCCAGAATGGATTAATAATTGAGAACGATATGTTTTAGCCCTAGGGAGAATCTATATATGGCCCTTAGTGAAAAAGTTAAAGATCAAACTATACGAGAAAATATTGCCTCTGACTGTGCCAAACTGATTGACGATCATGTGGCAACCAAAAACGGCCTGTCTGGCATGGCTTTAAAGGCGACCTATGGCATGGTTAAAGGCGTTGGTAAGGGATATGTGTCAAGCGCCATTAAAAAGCTCTTACCCGAAACCTGTGAAGCCCTCGATCCGATGTGGAATGAAGGTTTGCAGAATGGGGATCCGGTTGAGCACTTGGTCCAGCATCGCGCCCGCACTGCTGATACAATCCTCAGTGTTACGGATACTCGTATCCAAGGCTCAAAAAACAGCATCGTACGAGGCGCGTACAATAAGTTGCGCAAATCAGTGAAAGGGGATGTCGAAGAGGCGGTACCTGGCTTAGCAAAAATCATCAGCACTCACGTACAGGCTTGATTATCCGCATTTCTGCTGGTGCTTCGCAATTTGATTTTGCAAATAAGATGTCTGCCCTAGACTTGCTTGCCCATACAGTCGCTCAAACTCTCGCTGAAAGTGTCTAGCGACGGTGGGGTTGCGAATCACCAGCAGATTTTCATCATTTTTGGTATTGGCAGCTTTACTCCAGTTATGGGAGCCCACGATAACCGTGGTCCCATCCATCACCGCAAATTTGTGGTGTAGTTTATCGCCATCGGGTAGCTCAGGATAGCCAACGGCATGAATGGGCGACCCCCAGGGGCGATTGTTTTTTTCATACTGACAGCGATGGTCTGGCAGAGAAACCCCCACCATATCCAGGGCTTCACTATAGCTGCGATAGACAAAACTGCGATCTATCAACGCCCGGATTGCAACACCCGTCTGGGTTGCTTTCTCGAGGGTATCGGCAATGCCCTGATCGCTAAACACAAACAAGGCTACGTCAATCTCGCGGTTGGCCTGAGCTAAGGTGCTGGCAATCAAGCCATTAACCGTCTCAGGGGGTGGGGCGTCAGCTCGGTTGGGCGAAAACTGCACGGTCACGGTGGACCCAGGCAGCAGTATTTGTTGAGCAGCCCGCGCTGGCTTAGGTGAGCCAAACAGGCTATTGGTTTGGCCCCCAGGACCATCGCCCCACATCAGGTTAAATTCATCGGTGTAGCTTCGGGCCAGCTCTGGGCTCTCAATTTGCAATAAGACATTGGCATTGCCGCGACTCTCAGGCACCAGCTGATCGCCATGGATGCCTGAGAAGGTCCAGTTGACGGCACCCGTGAGGACCCGCTGACCATCCACCACCATAAATTTGTGGTGCATTAGACCGCTGCCCTTGCTGCCATCGGCGGTATCGTCGAGGAGCGGTATCTGGGCTGTCTGTAAAATCAGCAGTGCGTCACTGGTTAAGGCTTCTTGGGCCGTCAGCTGGCCGTCACCGTTGCGATCGCTAAAGGCCAAAAGGTTTTCCAATTTGCCACGGCTGCGCTCGTCCTGTTGAAACACCCCGCCCATCTGACGGCTCCAGGGTTGGCTGTACTGGTTCTCAAAAATCAGGCGGACTTTGACACCCGCGTTATGTTTGTCGACCAGAGCTTCAGCAATTTGGGGCAGATTTAGCTCTTGTACCGCAATATCAATCGACATCGTTGCCGAGCCAATGGCATCTAAAATGACCGCCTCCAAATCATCGCCATAGCGCTCGGTGTGGCGATACGGCTCAGTGTAGGTACTGGCCTGCGAATGATTAAAGAAGACTTGAATATAAGGGTCTTGCGGTAAGGCATCTATCACCGGTGGGCCAGAAGAGTTGCCGCGCCAGGCAAACACCCCTAGGGCCATCAGTAACCCAGCCACAAAACACAGTCCCCACCGTCCTAAGATTCGTTGATTTCGCCTCACACCTCAGCGCTCACCTACCCTAATCCGTCAATATGCTTATTAAGCCCATCGAAAAATCCGCCCTAACGGTCACAGCAACGAGGACTCTACTGATAGGATCAAGAAACACGCTATCTCTAACGCTGTTATGCCAACGCCAGAAACTTTTTTAGATGCGACAAAATGGATGGGAATTGCGACCCTCGCCCTTGCGGCATTAGCCATCCTTGCCTTTGGGTTGCAATGGGGGGTGCGGTTTCGACTGGTGGGGGCTGCTGGGTTTAGTGCGGTGTTGACCGTGGGTCTGTTTGGCCTGAGTTTTGAGCCCTTTACCCCCGCGGCTGTGCCTGGGGCTATTCCTTATGCCACCGTATTTGACTCGGGGGCCGCGCAGATTGTAATCAAAGTCCCTCCCACTATCACAGCAACTGAGCTAGATGCAACCTTACAGCAAGCTGCGAAAAACTTGCTAAAAGCCAGCCGTCTAGGGAACCCTGGGCAAACCCCAATCATCCGTGCCCGGACGATTATTCACAAGGCAGACAATGTCTCTGAGCTGGTTTACCTGGGCCAGGTGCAGCCGGGACCCGAAGATACGTTATCGGTCAAAATTGACGATCGACAACTGTCTAGGGCAGCGGCATCAGCGTCTTAATTCCAATCCCTCAACGTAGATAATCCCTCACCATAGAATAGAGGCCCACACTGATTCCTAAGCAGATTCCTATGACACAATCCTTATTGCCAGCCTTGATGGTTGCCCCGGCCCAGGTGGTTCGTGGCAACGGTGTTTTGCAGCAGTGTGGCTCCCTGTTAACCCGATTTGGACAGCGGCCTCTATTGGTGGGTGGAAACCATACCCTGGCAGCGGCGCGGCCCTTTTTGCAGGCAGCCCTGGCCGAGTTTGAGGTGGCCCAGGCGTCTTATCACACTGACTGTAGCGAATCAGCCCTGGCCTCTCTACATCAGGCGCTCACTCGCCATGGAGCCGATTTTGTCATTGGTGTCGGCGGGGGTAAGGCTTTGGACACAGCCAAACTACTGGCTCATCAAGCTCAGCTACCTATCGTTACGATACCGACCTCGGCGGCCACCTGCGCAGCCTGGACAGCGCTCTCCAATGTGTATTCGGACGCGGGGGCTTTTTTATATGATGTGGGGTTGCCGCTGTGCCCCAACCTCCTGCTGCTAGACTACGACCTGCTTGCCACGGCCCCCCAGCGGACTCTGGTAGCGGGTATTGGCGATGCGATCGCAAAGTGGTACGAGGCCTCCGTCAGCAGCGGGCATTCAGACCAAACCTTAGTCATTGGCGCAGTGCAACAGGCCCGAGTGCTGCGAGATATCCTCTTCCAAAAGTCTGTAGCAGCGTTGCAGACCCCGGGCGGTGACGCCTGGCGCGAGGTCGTCGATGCCAGTGTCCTAATGGCGGGGGTGATTGGTGGCATGGGGGGGGCTCAGTGTCGAACCGTGGCTGCCCACGCGGTCCATAATGGACTCACGCAGCTTGCCGCCAGCCATGGCACCCTCCACGGCGAGAAAGTTGCCTACGGCATTTTGGTGCAGCTGCGCCTCGAAGAAATCGGGGGTGGTAACGCACTAGCCGCAACGGCCCGCCAGCAGCTGTTACAGTTTTACAGTGCCATTGGCTTACCCCGCACCCTCAAAACACTGGGCATGGGTGACATTCACCTGAGTGAGCTGGCCCAGGCAGCTGAGTTTGCCTGCCGAGAGGGGTCTGACATTTATCATCTTCCCTTCTCCGTTGAGGCTGAGCAGGTCATGGCGGCAATGGTCTCCACCACAGCTCAAGCGGACAGCGGACAGCGATTGGCAATCACAAATAGCCCGTCGGAGGTAAAGTCATGACTTTAGATTGGATTAAACCCGCCCGACGACTGGGGGCACTGCCACCCTACGTGTTTGCTCGATTGGATGAGCTAAAAGCCAATGCCCGCGCCCAGGGGGTCGATTTGATTGATCTGGGCATGGGTAACCCCGGTGGCCCCACCCCCGCCCCGGTGGTCGAAGCGGCTCAAAAGGCCATGCAAGACCCGGATAACCATGGCTATCCACCGTTTGAGGGCACCGCCAGCTTTAGGCAAGCAATCACCGACTGGTATCACCGCCGCTACGGAGTGACCCTTGACCCCGAGGGCGAAGCGCTGCCGCTATTGGGTTCCAAAGAGGGGCTCAGCCATTTAGCCCTGGCCTACATCGATCCGGGGGATCTGGTGCTGGTGCCAACGCCAGCTTATCCGGCTCACTTTAGGGGGCCTGCGATCGCAAGTGCCGAGATTTATCCCCTGGTGCTCACTGCTGAGAACGATTGGCTCATAGACATTGCCGCGATTCCCGAAGACGTGGCCCGCCGCGCTAAGGTCCTGTACTTTAACTACCCCAACAACCCCACCGGGGCCACCGCCCCTCGTGAGTTTTTTGAAGAGATGGTGGCCTTTGCCCGCCACTACGAGATTTTACTCGTCCACGACCTGTGCTATGCCGAGCTGGCTTTTGACGGCTATCAGCCCACCAGTGTATTAGAAATCCCCGGTGCTCAAGACATCAGCGTCGAGTTTCACACCCTCTCCAAGACTTACAACATGGCTGGCTGGCGTGTCGGGTTTGTGGTTGGCAACCGGCATATCATTCAGGGGCTGCGGACCTTAAAGACAAACCTCGACTACGGCATCTTTAGCGCCATTCAAACCGCCGCTGAGACAGCCCTAAAATTGCCCGATAGCTACCTCGAAGAAGTCCAACAGCGCTATCGCACCCGTCGTGACTTTTTGATCGAGGCTTTGGCCGATCTAGGTTGGCAAGTCGATAAAACCAAAGCCACTATGTACCTCTGGGTACCCTGCCCACCAGGCATGACCGCCTCTGACTTTGCCTTTACCGTGCTGCAAAAAACCGGCGTTGTCGTGACCCCTGGCAGCGCCTTTGGCGAAGGGGGCGAAGGCTATGTCAGGATTAGCCTGATTGAAGATTGTGATCGGTTGGGTGAGGCTGTTGCCCGGATGCGAGACGTCAATATTCGCTACTCGATGTCGGTCAATGCATTGCCGGCCAATGTATAAAGCATTAGGGGATAAAGCTATTAGGGGATAAAACCATTAGGTTCAGTGGTCCCATACCTGAGCTTTACCGTAGGTGCTGGGGAAAAGGTGACAGATTGCTCCGAAACGGGTTGCCCTGAAACGGGTTCTACCGTGATGGAAACAGAGGGTCGATTTGCCAATACCCCTTGCAACGCATCGTCTAAAATAGCTTTTGCCAAACTTTGCACCGATTTAAGCTGTGCGATTTCCAGGTCGGCTGCGTTGCTTAAGTCTGCTTCTTGCAAATTGGCTTGACTCAAAACAGCATCCGTCAAAATCGCCTCTTTTAAGTCAGTTTTTTGCAAGTTAGCATTGTGCAAGTAGGCATTGCTCAAATCAGTGTATGACAGATAAGCCTGACGTAGATTGGCATTCGCTAAATAAGCATTGTGCAAATTAGCCCCAATCAAGCAGCATCGACTCAAATTAGCGGCCCGCAGATTTGCCGACTGAAAGTCAGCCTCAAAGAGATAGGCTCGGCTAAGATTGGCCTTACCCAAATATGTATTGTGAAAATTGATGCCCGATAGGGACAGTCCCTGCAAATCAGCCCCTCTCAAATTGGGACGCAAGGTCGGGTTTCTGACCCGCCATCGATTCCAAGCAGCCACCCCTGCTTGCAAAATCTCAAGATGTCCTGGATCAGCCATATCAGCGGCGGCTCACACTATGTATCTAGGATAACCAACAGCTGAGACACCAAGTGTGCGTCTCAGCACCAAATATCTACGGTTTTCATCACAGCCTGGACGGGCCCGATCAATTGCCAGTGCAACTTGTTACATCACCGCCGACCAGGTGGTAAAGATGAAAACAACCACGGCAGCCATCGCCAGCGCACCCTGGATTAGATTGCCAATTAAGGAACTCACGACAATCGCTAGACTCACTTTGAGGCCCAGCTGGCAGCGGGCACCCACAGCTAAATCTCGGCGATGAATAAATTCACCTACAAAGGCCCCGAGCATGGCCCCAAATAATAGACCAAAAATCGGTCCACCCACCGGTAACGCAGGTAAAAAACCCAGCATCCCTAAAATCAACCCCACCACAGAGCCGATTTGCCCCCACTGACTAGCGCCTACTTTTTTGGCCCCGACATAGCCTGCCAAATAATCAATTGCTGTACTCAAGATGAGGACCAAAACGGCGACCACCAGTGGGACCGTAATATTGGCAAACCCTGTAACTGCACCCCAGATTAAAATTGCCACCAAAACCAAACTGCTACCCGGCAAGGCAGGTACAAAAGCACCCACCACCCCCGCCAACATCACAACCAGTAACACCCAATAGAGTGCAACCAGGGCAACAATAACGCCAGATACAGCTCCAGGCATGACTCCAGTGATGACTTCAGACACGACTCTAGGCCCAGGGATGTGGATAGCATGACCGCAACCTTAGCTCTAATCTTAGTTTAGATAAGGTACGTAACAAATCAGCCAAGAGCGGATCTTATTGCGTCAATGCGCGGATAAATTGCTGCAGTTCTGCAAAAACCCCTCGCTTGGGCTGATTCGCTTCAGGACTGTCTTCGCCATAAAGCAGGCGCTCAATCGCCTCACTAGAGGGCCGTTGCGGCAGCTCTGTGAGTAATGTATGAGTGCTGTCGTCAGTTTCTTTCCAAATCTGCCAGCTATGTGGATAACTACGTAGGATGGCTGCACCGTCCAAGGGACGCAGATAATAGCAAGACTCGAGCTTACTTAAGAACCGCTCCCTCAGCTGTCGACCAGCATAGCCAATACCGATGGTGGCAACATCCTCTAATTGCGGGTTGAGTAAAATGACGGGGCGATCGAGGGCGGCTTCACAGAGTTTTTCAACATCTGTAACCTCAACCGAGGAGGGATTAACCACTAAAAAGGCATCATCATCAGGTTCGGGTTGTCCTTTGACTTCGTTGATGCCGCGAATACTAAAATCAGGCTCCTCCCAATCACGTCGGGCCAGGGCCGCGGCCCCTGCATCGGGGAAGTAGACTTTGAAACGCAGACCTAAGTCTCGAAAGGCATCCAAAAACTGTTCGGCAATTGGCTGATGCTTCAGCTCTGGGATAACCATTTCAACTTGAAGTCGAATCAGGCCAGCTTGAATTGCTGCTTTAGTGGCAGTTTTGGCTTGCTCGGTAGCGGCTTCGAGGGTGGTGGGGATAGAAGACATCTGTTTTTTGAAGGGTTGGTATCTTAAAAGCCTTTAGGGTTCAGTTTTGAGTTTTGTAGACGCCTTAGCGGCTTCCCGCAGAGTATTTTTAAGTTGACCTGGTCAAGGCTGGGCATCTGAAAATAAATTGTGTACTAGCGATTTCCAAGAAGCCTGACACCTGAACTGAGAACTCAAAATTGAGCACTTGAATTTTTGTGCTCATTATCTCAATGATCATTGTCTCAAACCTTGACCAATCTTTCAGCCATCAGTCTTTGTAAAACTTGCTTGAGGGCCATAGCCGTCCAATCGATGTCAGCAGCGGTAGTGTGACGACCCAGGGTGAGGCGAATGCCGGTTTTGGCGATGCGATCGCAATACCCCATCGCCGAGAGAACCGGACTGGGAGAGAGCTTGCCACTATGGCAAGCAGAGCCAGCGCTGATACCAATACCCGCCAGGTTCATCTGGCGCACCAGGGTTTTACCGCTGACCTGTTCGCCGTCGGCGGTGGGGATACAGAAACTGACGTGGTGGGGGAGGCGCTCCTGCAAATCGCCAGTCGGTTCAAGTTCAGGAGTATCAGCTAGCTGTGAGAAAAGGCGATCACGTAACTGGGACAGCCGTTGGCTTTCGGTAGCCAAAGACTGGGAAGCAAGTTCAGCTGCGACGCCAAACCCGGCAAGATTCGGAACGGCCTGGGTACCAGACCGCCGCTTAAATTCTTGGCCACCGCCGTTGAGTAAGGGGATTAAGTCTGTTTGGGGATGCACATACAGCGCCCCAGCCCCCTGGGGACCGTAGATCTTATGGCTGGAGAGTGAGAGCAGATCCACCGGGAGCTGCTGCACGTCTATGGGCAGTCGACCGGCGACCTGTACGGCATCGGTGTGGAAGAGCGTACCATGTTGGCGCGCGATCGCACCCAGCTCAGCAATCGGCTGGAGCGTCCCCACTTCGCTCTGACCATAGATAATCGACACCAGCACCGTCTCGTCTCGCAGAGCTACGCGCAAATCGTCGGGCTGCACTCGCCCCAGCCGATCGACTGGGAGGCGAGTGACCGCCCAACCTCGGCTCTCAAGCTGTCGAGCAGGCTCTGACACCGCAGAGTGCTCCACGCTGGAGATAATAATGTGACGCGGGCTCAGGTACCGTTGAGCAACCCCCATCATCGCCAGGTTATCTGCCTCGGTCCCCCCAGCGGTGAAGACGATCGAATCGATGGGCGCGTTGATCAGATCGCCCACCTGCATCCGCGCTTGCTCTAGCACCGTTGCTGAGCGATTGCCCCAATGATGAAGACTTGAGGGGTTGCCCCAGGACTGCTGCATGGCTGTCTGCATAGCCGCAACGGCCTCAGGGCACGGGGGAGTTGTCGCGCTGTAATCAAGATAAATTTGCACTAAATCGCCTCCGGCTCTTTCCCCGACACCACCGGAGCCGTCTTACTCAACTGCAACTCAGGATGCTCCCCCTCCACCTGCTGGCAGTTCCACTCGTTGCGAAAGAGCAGCACCGGGCGACCGTAGCTGTCTTTGACGGTGACAGTGTTAAACAGTCGACCAACTTTCTCAAGGGCTTCCCAGCCGCCAGATACCCATCGGGCAACGCTGTAGGGCAGCATGTCCACTAGCGCATCCACGTTGTATTCGTTTTTGAGCCGAAACTGAACGACCTCAAACTGGAGCTGACCGACCGCTGCCAAAATCGGATCGCGTTTTGACTCGTCGGCGGAGTACATAATTTGCACGGCCCCTTCTTCCCGCAGTTCAGCGACGCCTTTGCGAAACTGTTTAAACTTTGAGGGGTTGGGGTTTTTGAGATAGGCAAATAGCTCGGGTGAGAAGAAGGGAATTCCTTCGTATTCAAGTTTTTTGCCCTGATAAATAGTGTCACCGATGGCAAAGGCACCGGGATTGTTGAGGCCGATGACATCACCGGGGTAGGCAGCATCGAGGGACTGTCTGCCCTGCCCAAACAGCTTTTGGGGATGGGACAGGCGCACGTTTTTGCCAGAGCGGGCGTGGTTGACCACCATATCTTTTTCAAACTTGCCCGAGCACACGCGGATAAAGGCGATGCGATCGCGATGGCGGGGGTCCATATTGGCCTGGAGCTTAAAGACAAACCCCGAGAAATCTTCACGGGTGGGCGGCACCTCACCAATGGTGCTTTCACGAGGACCCGGCTTGAGGGCGTAGTCCAAAAAAGATTCTAAAAACAGCTCAACCCCAAAGTTGGTCATAGCGCTGCCAAAGAAGACCGGCGTCATCTCCCCTGCGTGAACCATTTCTAAATCAAGCTCTGGTCCAATTTCGTCGAGCACTTCTAGCTCATCTTTAAACTGATGGTATAAATCTTCGTCAATCAGGTCTTCAATGCGCGGGTCGCTCAGATCAATCACCGTATCCTGAGCCTCGCGGCTGCCGTGGGCGGTGCGCTCAAACAGGTGAAATTGCCGCTTGCGTCGGTCAAACACCCCCTTAAATCGGTCGCCCATGCCAATGGGCCAGTTGACTGCATAGGTCATTAGGTCCAATTGCTTTTCTATTTCGTCAAGCAAATCTAACGGTTCGCGGGCGGGGCGATCCATCTTGTTAAAGAAGGTAAAAATTGGCAACCCACGCATTTTGCAGACTTCAAACAGCTTTAGGGTCTGAGGCTCTAGCCCCTTGGCCGCGTCTTCAAGCATGACCGCATTGTCCGCTGCTGCCAGGGTGCGGTAGGTGTCTTCACTAAAGTCTTGGTGACCCGGGGTATCGAGCAAATTAATCCAGTAGTCGTGGTAAAGAAACTGCAGCACCGTCGAGGTAATCGAAATCCCCCGCTGCTGCTCTAGCTCCATCCAGTCAGAGACGGCGTGGCGCTGCGCCCGTCGGGCTTTAACAGCCCCTGCTTCATGGATCGCCCCTCCATACAGCAGCAGCTTCTCGGTGAGCGTCGTTTTACCGGCGTCAGGGTGAGAAATAATGGCAAAGTTTCGCCGCTGCTCAACGGCTTCTTCGATTTCGGCACTAGATACGGAGGAGGTGACCATTTGCGATCGCAAATTACATCAGACATCCATTGTAATTCCTTGCGATTGTAATTCCTTGTAATTGCAGCCAGCCAGCCATCAACGCCATCCTGGAGCAAGCGCCCTTCAAAGGTAAATCCATAGATGGCATTCTCAAAGAGAACAAACGGCATACCTTTTCTGACTATTTTGAGCCGAACTATCCGACCCGAGAGATTATCGAAACTTTTGGTTATCGATATCGCTTTGAAGAGTTACAGCTACCCAATGGTGCTGTCATGTTGGGAGATGTCTGGCGATTTGGTGTTTTAGATCGACACAGTCAGCTGCTGCTCAAAGATATCAATGCATACACATTGCTGTCTGATCTGTCCGACATCTTGTCCATTTTGATCGGCATCTTAGAACTGGAAAGTTGACATCGTTAAAGTCATTGGCTTTCTCCTATGCAGGGGGCTTTATAAAAACTTGCTAATCGTTTGCCTTGCTTTCCGGCAATTGCGCAAAAATAAGCCATATCTGTTTTGCGTTTGGAGACAGGGGTGATGTCAGCTACAGATGAGCAAGTTCAAGAAATTTTGGCATTACGCGATCGCAAAGTCGCCCCCAAACAAATTGCTCGCAAACTGGGGCTGCGGCCAGCGGAGGTCAGCAGCATTATCCGAACCCAGGCCGAAGCCAACCCAGAAAAATATAGCCACCCCAGAGCACTCCCACCGCTTAAAGAATGCCTGATTAATGCTAATGCCGCCGATTATTTCTTGGGGGCTCAGAAGCAGAAGAACCTGCTCAAAACCCTGGGCAAAAAACTGAAAAAAGACGGCGTCGGTGGGCTGGCACAGATTTTCTTAGTTCGTCAGGACGGTCACCAATATGCCGTCACTAGCTTCCTGGTTGATTATTGGTGCCTTGGCGTCAAAGACGCCTTTGGCCCTCGCAAAATGAGCCCGGCTGACTACGAACGCATGGTTGACATGGCTGTCGGTAACTACGACCAAGCCTTCAAACAGATTTCCTTGGAGCAGATTCAAGCCATTGTCTTTGGAGCCTATGACTATGCGAAGTCGTTGGGGCTCGACCCCCATCCGGATTTTGAACGGGCTAAAAAACAGATGGGACCGAGGTTGGAGGATCTGCCTCAACTAGAGTTTGGCAAAGACGGCAAGCCTTACTACATCAGCGGGCCTTATGACAATCCAGACAAAATCATTGCCAAACTGACCAACAGCGTGGGGGCAGATAATTTTACTTACCTGATTCAGGCTGGCGACCCATTTGGCCCGGCTTTAGATATGATGTAGTGCTAATTGATAGGCTCCGAACCTGGCGGACATTCAATCGTGTTTGTCTCAGGGGCAAATGTGGGCACCCCAGAGGCGATAAAGCCGGTTACCTCACAAACCTGACTATAGGTTGTGGCTGTATCAAGGCTTTCCCCTGTCGCAAAAACGGCTCCAATGTAGCTCTTTACAGGTTTATCAATGGGGTCGGCTGTGATGATGACTCCCCCGCCATCGGGTTGGACTTCCATGGCATAGCTATGGTTTGTGGTTTGGGAGTCGATGCTTAACCCCAGATCTTTAATGTTGGGTGAAAAGGTTTGGGTTTCTAAGAAATAAGCTTGTTGACCTCTGGTCATGGAGCCCACATAGGTTCTGGCCTCAGATTCAATCGCTTGATTGGCCTGGCTTAAGAAACTGGGCAGTGCGATCGCAGCCAAAATCCCTGTCAAAACAACGCCAAAGCCGCCACAGCCCAAACAGCCCAGCCCAATCCACAAGACGTTATTGCTGCTCTTTTTAGGCGTTGCAGCAGAAGTGCCTGAAACAAAGTCAGGGTTGGTCGTCGGGTCAGCCATAGCACTCCATCCAGATTGAAAATATTTGTCTACAAGGCATCCAAAACTTTTAGATAAAGACAGATACAACCTGTATGCGGATATTTCCCAACCGTGCCCCACCGGTATCCCCTATAGCCTCTTTCCCCTGGATGAGCCGGAATCATGCAGGGGATTTCTGACGGAGCAAAACGTTGACTAATTCGCAAAAACCTTCGCCCGCCTCTGCTTGGGTTAGGTAAGTTGGCTGATGGTTAAGTCGATCCAGGTAATGTTTTACATTGTCGACACCCACCGAATGGGGAAACTGACCCGTATCAAACAAACTTTCATCGTTGGGGCTATCCCCCACGGTGAGCACCTGATTGCGGGTCAGAGCAGGAAAGTCTTGCCCTAAAACCTGGCCTAATCCATGGGCCTTCTCCTGGGTGAGGGGTTTGATATGACACTGCACAGTGCTGTAGATAAACCCCCAACCGTTGGCTTTACAACTATCTGCCATCCAAGCCAGGTCGGCTGGGCTGAGCCCTGTGATGTCAAAGGTCCAGTCAGTCAGGCGAAAGCGATTGTCGGTAGCCTCTGTAAGGTGAGGATACTGCTGCCGCAGCGTCTCAAACTGCTGAGCTAGCTTTTGTCTATGCAGTTTGCCATCGTCAATCGGCTGTAAAAATGACGGTTTAGGGTGAGCTTTGCTAACGTAAATCCCGCCGTTTTCTGCAATGGCACCGACCACCGGCAAATAGTGAGCCAGCCCGCTCACCCAGCCCGCCGAGCGCCCCGTCACGATCAGCACTGGCAAGTCAACCGCCTGTAGTTTTTCTAACGCGACGAATAACTTGGCATTAAACCCCCCATTGTGGGTAAGCGTGCCGTCCACGTCGGTGGCGATCAGGCCAATCTGCGATAAAAAAGTGACATTCTTTGCGGTGAGTACTTGCGGATTATCCATAACGGCTTACACTTTTGAGAGTATTTTTGAAAGGCAACTACCAGGGCGCTCAATCATGGCTGAACTCGTACCTGATCAGCGTAATTACTACTATCTCTTAGAATCCGAACGGGCAGGGATTCACAAACCGATTTTGGCGGCCCTCTATACGGTCCACCAGTCCCCTCGGCTGGCCGATGGCGAAACTGGGCTAGGGATTTCGCCCGCGAATCGCATCCCGGCAGAACAAGTGAATGCCTTTCCAGAGCAGGTGCAGTTTGCCGCCAACACCATTCGCAGCCTGACCAATGCTCTCACGGCAGAGGGCTGGAGCGGTCGCGATCTCTGGGATGGTGCCAAAGGCCGATA
>JBCDDJ010000066.1:0-19625 GCA_039180385.1 Cyanobacteria bacterium P01_G01_bin.38
CCCCAGCGATCGCAAACATACTCAGCCACCACCGGTCGTAGCGAAAACCCCGCTTCGCTTGACTCGACCAGGGAGCGGCGCACTAACGACTGTAGCGCACAGTTGCAAGCCATCGCAGACAAAGATAGGGCGGCCTCAAGCTGGCTCACATTCAAGGCTAACTCTGCCTGGGCCAGGTTTTGCAAGACCTGCTGTTCCTCGGTTGAGAGGCGATCCAGCTGCTGCTGGAGCAAGTAGTAAACATCGCAGGTAATCAGAGTCGTATTGTCCCGATTTAGAAAATCTGACACGCTGCCGCTGCGCAGCTCTCGAATGCTGGCGGCAATCAGCTTGAGCACCAGGGGATTGCCGCGATAGATTTTAATCAGCTGGTCCCAGTGATCCTGCCCGGAGAGGGCCTCATCTTCCAGTAGCTGAGCCGCCGCTGGTTTCTCCAACCCGCTCAGCTCAAACGACCGGGCAGTGCCATTGGGTCGAGCCAGCATCACCAAATCCTTCGACGGCTCACGGCTGGTGATCAGCAAACAGCTTTGGTGCCGACCTCGCCCGACGCGCCGCAGCAGCTCGCCGTAGTTTTCATAGCCCGGCTGATACGGCCCCGCAAATCGACCGCTTTGCAAAATCGAGTCGAGGTTATCGAGCAGCAGCAGACAGCGGTGGTCGTGCAGCCGTTCGCTCAGGCAGTCAAGCTTGGCGTCTAGCCCGTTGGGCAAACTCCCGGTGTAGCCAGGCAGCTGCTGTAGCCAACTGTCTAGCACCTGCTCCAGGGGCGGGGCTAGATGCAGCCGCTGCCAGATTAAACATTGAAACTGCGATCGCAACGCCTCCGCCAGCCGGATCGCCAGTGCCGTCTTGCCCATGCCCCCCGCACCGAGAATCGCCACCAGCCGGCAGTTATCGCCCTCGGGGTCAATCCACCGGTGCAGCCTGGCCTGCTCGTCGGTGCGTCCATAGAAAACTGACACATCCGGGGCCTGACTCCAGCTGGCCTGGGTGAGCTTATAGCCCTGCTGCTGCAACAATCGGGGCACATCGCGCCAGCTGATCCGCTCTGCTTCGGGCAGGCCTGCCAATTTTTTGACACTGGGGTAGAGGTTGCGGCTAAAGTCAACGTCGAGCCCTTTGCGTTTCACATGACGGCGGGTGGCGATTTCTTCGGGGGTGCGATCGCACAGCAGGCCGCTCAGGTTGATCAGCTCAGTCTCTGTCAGCGCATTCCCCCGCACCTGAGCCAGGTCAGTGCTCAGCCGCTCTAAATCCCAATGGTTAGCCGCTTCAGTAAACACAAATCATCTCATCGTTGTTTAGACTGCTAAAAAGGGCAACCTTTTTGTCAGAATACACCACTTTTCCGAAAAGAGCCTAAGTACCTGTGCTGCTCTAGAAGATACTTTAAGCACGCTCAAGATAAAGCACGCCAGCCATGACTAAACAACCTAACCCAGGGTGACATCTTACCTCCAGGCAGGCGCTAAAGTCTTGACTAGACAAGCATTTCGCTCCCTAACTCAATGACCTAATCAGGGTTAGTTGTCCTTACATTAATAGACTTTTATGGTTAGGACAGTTGATGTCAACAGAACACCAGACCCCGTGTTCCCTGTTGTCTCCCTTGTTGTTCCGAGCTGTGTTTGGGAGCCTCATTGTTGATATCTAGCAACAATATAGGCTCCCTATTTTTTGGACGTCACCCCATGCCTCAACTCTCCATGACACTCTGGCTTGGCCTTATACAAATGGCCCTGGTTCCCGTCACCGAAACCGTCATTCCACAGACTTCTGTTGTCAATGGTTCTCAAACCAACAACACCAGCCCCCTTGAGCAACCTCATCCTGGCGCAGCACGATGGACATATAACAGCACTGCCGCTTGATTCATTCTTCAAAAAACTTTTGACTCAACCCACTTTTGGCTATGTTAAATCACCTACACAAACACCGATTGCTCAAACGGGCTTTACTGACCCTCTGCCTCAGTTGTTTAGGCATTTTGCTAACCCTGATCATGCCAGCCCTGGCAGACTCTCCCTTCCATTGGGACTTTATCAATGTCAATCTCGACGTTCAACCCAATGGAGATATGCTAGTCACTGAGACCCAGAAATATGTTTTTACAGAACCCCATACCAACCAACGCTATCGCTACATTCCCCTCGATAAAGTAGACGCTATCGAAGATATTGAGGTATTTGAGGGAGAGACTCGGCTAAGTGAAAAAGTCGGTCGCGAAAACAATCAGCTCTGGATCAGCTGGCAGCACGACCTCAATGCCCCAGAAGACCGCACGTTTACCCTCAAATATAGAGTCGTTGGGGGTCTGCAAGTCGATTCTCAAAACACGCAGGTTTATTGGAAAGCCATTTTCCCCGATCGCAACGCCCCCATTGAAACCGCTAAGGTGCGCGTATACCTCCCCGAAGCGGTCGCGGGTCAGGCAAATTTCACCAGCTTCGGCGCACCCGCCACGGCAGAGGCCCTCGATGGACGCACGGTTGAGTTTATCGCCCAGGACAAAATACTCCCTCAACAGGCGCTAGAGGTTCAAGTTACGTTTCCGTCCCAGCTGCTGGCAGTGCCTCAGCCAGAGTGGCAACAACTCCAAAACAATCAACCCAACCCGCCACAGCAAGACTCGACCACCCGAGTGATTACCAACCGAGGCAATCCTCAAGCGGCCTGGGGGAATCTCTTTTGGATTTTGCCCATCGGTGGCTTGTTGAGGGCGGTGTTTATGCTCAATCGTCGCTGCCCCAGATGCGGTCGATTTACCCTGCGACGCACCAGCCGCACCACCCAGGCTGCAACCTATCTCTCGTCTGGCTCAGAGCGGGTCACCCACCATTGCGATCGCTGCGACTATCACCGTTCCTTTTCACGCACTATCCCGAAAAAATCGACTAGCAACTCCGCAGGGGCCGCTGGTGGCTATACAGGAGGGGGGTTTAGCGGTGGCGGCAGCAGCGGGGGTGGATTTGGCGGGGGCGGCAGTAGCGGCGGTGGATGTGGGGGTGGCGGCGGTGGCGGTGGCGGTTAGAACGTCCAGTTCACCGATATCGACGCTGCTGTCATAATCGCCGACCAGGGTGCTGCCGGATGGGGCACCCTGGATTTGCCCACTAACAACGTTGACACAAAATCAACCCAAACCAATCTTTGGCATCGGTAAAGGAACGAACTATCTTCAGTCGATGCTGGGCTAACTCCTCACGCATTTGAGACAGACTAAACTTGCGAGAAATTTCGCTCAGGAGTCGTTCTCCCTGATCAAAAGTCACCGACAGATTTAGCGCTTTGAGACGCACTGTTTGCCGTTTGAGGCTTTCTATGTAGATTTCAATCTGATGCACATTTTCGTTATAAAACGCCACATGGGCAAAGTTATCCAGGTCAAAATCACCGTCAAAGCGCCAGTTGAGATGGGCCAACATATTCAAGTTAAACGCAGCGGTGATCCCCTGGCTGTCGTTGTAGGCAGCTTCGAGTAAGGCTTTCTCCTTTTGTAAATCGAGCCCCAGCAAAAAGTATTGCCCTGGGTCGAGGGCCGCACTCACCTGAGCCAAAAAGCGATCGCACTCCTGGGGTTGCAGATTACCAATCGTACTGCCAATAAAGCACAGCATCCGGGTGGGTAGGGAAAGCGGCGGCAGGCGTTTGAGAGCAGGCTCATAGGTGCTGACCAACCCATAAATTTTTAACGCTGGATAATCGCCCAATAAACTACAGGAACTCGCCTCTAGCATGGTACCGCTGACATCAATGGGGATATATCGCAGCGGCATTTCTTGGGCCTGATACGCATCCAGCAAGATGCGGGTTTTGGTGGCGCTACCGCTGCCCAGTTCGGCCAATTCACAGGGGCCAGTCAGTTGAGCAATGTCCGCCGCATACTGATGAAAGATAGCGGTTTCAGCGCGAGTGAGATAGTACTCAGGCAGATCGCAGATTTTCTCAAATAGCGCTGACCCCCGCTGATCATAAAAATATTTGGGTGGCAAGGCCTTAGGCGCACGGGCCAGCCCATCTAAAACATCTTGCCCTTCAGTCCGGACGGTCGCATTGTTATCTAACAGGTTGACCAGATGGAGCCGTTCGGCTTGGCAGGGTTGATCGGCGGTTGGCAGCTTTGTAATATCCATAAACTCGATAGAATTTTCCAGAACGATTTTAGACCATGGCTTTGCGCTCAACATTAAAAAAGATTTAAGGCCCTGGCACTAAGGCGCAGTCGATTGCGCACAGCGAAATCCCATAAAAAGCTGTCGCACTTGGGGATGATACCAGTTACGAAAACTGTTGCGCAGCGCCCAGGGGCGAGTTGCCCAGCTGCCACCCCGCAACACTCGATGGGCCTGGTCAAAATAAACTTGAGAATATCCGCGATAGGGAAAAGCCTCAAAGCCAGGATAGTCACCAAACCATGAATCAGTCCATTCCCAAACATTTCCTAGCAGGTCGTAGCAGCCAACCGGGCTCACATTTTGCTCAAACGCCCCTACAGGGGTAGTATGACCCACATAATGATCGTGGTTGCAATGTTGGGCAGTCGGCCATTCACGCCCCCAGGGATATCGCTGTTTGCCATGCTCCGGATGCCAGGCAGCGGCCTTTTCCCATTCGGCCTCGGTGGGCAGGCGCTTTCCGACAAAGCGGGCATAGGCATCGGCTTCATACCAGCTCACGCCGCTGACAGGATGATGCTTAAAGGCAACCGCCTCTAACCAGTAAAGTGGTTGTTGCACACCCGTCGCCTGCTGCCAGCGCCAGCCCTGGGGCGACCACCATTGAGGATTTTGATAGCCGCTGGCTTCAATAAAGTCGCGATATTGCCCACAAGTCACGGGGGCACGGTCAATCCAAAAATCATCTAGCGCAACAACATGGCTGGGCCGCTCATTATCAATGGCATCCGAGTCGTCATCCCCGAGTAAAAATTCACCCGCAGGCACGTGAACCATATCCCCTATCGAGACTCGAGGGCGCTGAACAACCGACGGCATTTTTAAGGGAACGGTCTGGCCCTGGATCTGATGTAGCGCCATAATCAGGGCAATCGTTTCACCATGCTGGCTCTCGTGCTGCAACAGCCAGCGCCAGAGACGGGGTTGTTTTTTGACAGGTGCGTGGGCGAGATAAGCGTCTACTCGATGGCGTACGGTGGCTAAAAAAGATTGAATCTCATCTAACCCCGGCAGGTTTTGTCGCTCAGCTTTAGGCAGTCCGTCCGCAGCAAAGAGTTTACGATATTGGGGAAACAAACAGGGCTGCTGGGCCAGATGCTCCAAAATCCAGAGGGATTCGGTAAAGGCAATGTGACCGAGGTGCCAGCCAATCGGGCTAAAGTCAGGATGGGCTTGCTGGCGAAAGGGACTCTCTCCCAAATCATGGACTAACGCCAGGGTCCCTTGACGACACTGCTGAAACGCCTGGCGTAAGGTTTGCGGGTCAGCGTCGATCTTAGATAGCAAGGGTAAGGGCATGGGTATGTCGCTTTAAGTTAGGTTTAACGCGATGCGATCGCAAGCGACCCGGCTGAGCACCGTCCACTTGAGCATCGTCCAACGGCAACCCTTCCCATTGAACACTCAGAATATGGGACTGGGGAAAGGGCGTCCAATCAGCGTCAAACAGGGGTTCTGACGCCAAAATAAACCCTCCGGAATAGTCTGGATGATTGTCTAACCAATACATCGTCGGAGCCTTTGCCTGGTTATCAAAGCGGGCGGCCACCAGTCGGTCGCCCGTGCTCACCACAATGCTGCCCGAGACCCTAACGCCGTCTTTATCAGCCAGGGTTTTAAGAATATTTAGGGTTTGGGCCATACCGTCGGCTAAATCCAGACCCGGCTGCGCTTCAAGCTGATGGGTGAGCAGGGCAAAGATATGCTCTGAGTCGGTCAGACCGTATATATTTTGATAGGCCGTATCCCCAATCAAATCTCTAACCGGGCGATACAGGGTCTGACGAAAGCGCTCAATATAACCATTGTGGATAAACAGCAGATTGCCATGCTGAAACGGCTGACAGTTGCTAAAGTCCAACGGCAACCCCGGCGTCGCACTGCGCACATTTGAGACAAAGCTGTGCGATCGCACATACCGACAGAGGTTGGGTAAATTGCCATCATTCCACATCGGCAAAATATTGCGATAGGTAAATGGAGCTTCGCCTGTCGGTACTCCATCTGGCATTTCACCTGAGCGATACCAACCGAGCCCAAACCCGTCGGCATTCAGCAGAGCTACTTCTAGCTCCTTAGGGGCATAGCTTTGCACCAGCAGCGAGTGGTCAGGCTTGAGCAATAGCTGGTCGAGGGGAATGGGGGAGCCGAGGTAGGCGAGGATGCGACACATAGGTGGAAAGAGAAAAGGCGAAGGGAGAAAGGCGAAAGGGGATTTTGGATGTGGGTTATGGGTTATTAGGATAGCGATTCAGCGTGGAAGAAGTCGGGAAGCATGACCGGAACCCTGTAGGGGTGTCACGGCGTGCATCCGGGGCAAGCTTGAACGCAATGCTCAGCCTCCTTTTCGCCGTCTATCCCTTGCCAATCGCAGCCCAGGCTAGCATCAGCCACCCGATAATAAACGCCGCACCCCCCACCGGGGCAAGCGCCCCCAGGATCTTAAGGCCGCTCAGGCTCAAGCCGTACAGACTCCCAGAGAAAATCACCACACCGATGATAAAGGCCCAACCCACGTTGGCAAGCCCCGAAGATTCGGGCTGCTGTTGCAGTAACAGGCCCACTAGCAGCAGCGCCAGGGCATGATACATCTGATAGCGAATGCCGGTTTCAAAGGTCGCCAGGGCTTTTTCGGTGAGCTGATCTTTGAGGGCATGGGCTCCAAAGGCACCTCCCGCGACAGAGAGGGCACCGAGGATGGATGCGATCGCAATCAATAAACGTGCAGTCATAAACAGCCTTGAGGAATCTTTTTTAGAGCAATCCTTTTACACAGTAAAACAATTCCTCTTGTTTTGTGTTCAGATCCATCCATTTTCTTTCGATACAACCTTCCAGAAACCAACAAAAGCTAATCCGAAAAATCCATTTCAGGATAAACACCGATGCAAAAATAAGTCAATTAAACTATCACCAAATAGTCTTCTTAAAAAAGTTAATTTCTATAGTTACCTCACCAAAAATAAATCTCTATTTTCAGTATTTACACAGAGTATTTATATGCTGAAATTTTCGCACACAACAGAAGAAGTAAATAACTGAATCAAGATTATCAAACCGTGAGTCTGTTGCTTTTACCCTTTGCACTCACTCAGTCAATCGCTAGGATTTTGTACGTACTGACGACGACGTCATTGATGTTTTAATAACAAATCATGGGTCGCACTTACTGGTTACTTTCATCACTCTGTTTGCTGGAGTTAGTTGTTTTTCAACAACAGCTAAAAGCACAGGTTACTCCCACAGCAGATGCCACTGGCACCACAGTTGATATTAACAGCAACCAATTTGATATCAGCGGCGGCACCCGCGTCGGAGATAACCTATTTCATCGGTTTGACGCCCTCAATCTCAGCACCGATCAGATTGCCAACTTTCTCAGCGACCCCAGCGTCCAACTCATCCTGAGTCAAATTTCGGGGGGTGACACGTCTTACATTGATGGGCTTCTCCAGGTGAGCGGCAGCGGAGCCGATCTTTATCTGCTCAACCCATCCGGCATTTTGTTTGGCCCCAATGCCCGTTTAGATCTCTCGGGCTCGTTTACCGCTGCCACCGCCGATCGTCTGCGCTTTAACGGCGGCGACCTGGATGTCTTGGGCACCACTGACTATGCTCACCTGGTCGATACGCCCCATAGCCTGGTGTTTTCCTCGGGTAACCCCGGCAGTCTCATCAACCAGGGTCAGCTGTCAGTCTCTACAGGGCAATCGCTACGCTTAGCCGGAGGGCATGTCCTAAATACGGGCATACTGACCGCCCCCGGCGGAGAAATTACCCTCGCGGCAGTCCCAGGAGAAAGCCAGATCCGCATTAGCCAGGCAAATCAGCTGATCAGTTTAGATCTAGCCACAGCCCCGACCTCTACTACACCCGATATAGACGATCGCCTCGCCCCTGCCACCTTACCCGAATTACTCACGGGCGGACAGCAATCGGGGGCCACCCAACTGGTAACCAATGCGGACGGGTCGATTGCGCTAACCAGCGACGATATTAAGCCGCTATCAGGGGTAGCCATTGCATCCGGTCAACTCGACACCACCAGCGAAACCGGCGGCCAAATTAACATCCTGGGCCAACACGTCGGTATTCTCAATGCCGACGTAAATGCCTCGGGTAATCACGGCGGCGGCACAATCCGCATCGGCGGCGATTCCAGAGGACAAGGCACGGTCCCCAATGCCACCACCACGGTTGTAGATGCCCTATCCATTATTCAAGCCGACGCCCGCGACACCGGCAACGGCGGACACATTACCGTTTGGGCCGACCACACCGCTCGGTTCTCCGGCACTGCCTCAGCCCGAGGGGGAGCCACATCAGGCAACGGTGGTCATATAGAAACATCAGGACAAGATTATCTAGACATCACCGGGAGCAGTGTCGATGCCAGCACACCCAACGGCGACGCTGGTCTGTGGCTATTAGACCCCACTGACATTGACATTGTAGATGGCGCTGGGGGTAGCCCCACAGCGGGGTTATTTGCCCCCGCGACAACTGGAATCGCTAGCCAAATCTCTCCTGACACCATTGAAGCCGCCCTCGACAGCGGCACCAGTGTCGAAATCACCACCACAAACGGGTCGGGTGGCAATGGCGATATCACCCTGATCGACTCCATTAACCAAACCGGCGGCGGCAATGCTGCCCTCACCCTCACCGGGCGGCGGTTTACCCAAAACGGCAGCACCGATGAGATTCATCTCACCAGTACCGGCGGGCTGACCTTTAACCTCAACCAGGTCAACCCAGAAGCCAACCCGACCACCGCCTCAATTCAACACGCCATTGATGCCATCGGGGATGTCGCAGGCGATCGCACTATCAACCTGGGGGCAGGCACCTATCTCACCAACGGCACTCCCGTCACCATTGACCGGGATGTTGCGATCGCAGGTGAAAACCGTAACACCACAATTCTCAGCGGCAGCAATACCTCTCGAATTTTTGAGGTAACGAATGCAGCCACGACCACCCTGCAAGATCTCACCATTACCGCAGGCACTACCCCCACTGACGAAGCTGGCGGTGGGGTTTATAGCACTGGCAACCTCACTTTATTAAATACCCACTTTGACAACAACCATGCCCAAAGGCGAGGGGGGGCAGTGTTTTTAGGTGGTACAGGTAACACCTCAGCGATCATTGACAGCACCTTTAGCAACAATTCCACTTACGGAGGCATCATCCAGGACAACGATGGCGGTGCCGTATCTATTGGCGGGCAAAACAACACCGTAAATATTGTAGATAGCTTGTTTATCAACAATCATGCCAATGATGATGGCGGTGCTTTAGAAAATCGTCAAAGCACAAGTAGCCCAGGACCAGTCAGCATCCTCCGCAGTCAATTTATTAACAACACCGCTGGCGATGAAGGGGGTAGCCTTCGCAACGATGGGTATCTATCATTGACTGACTCGTTGCTGAGTAACAATACAGCAGGTGACCGTGGCGGGGGCATTTATAACATCGGTGACATCACCATTGCCAACAGTACCTTTGAGCAAAACCAGGCCCACGGCAGCGGTGGGGGGCTATTCAACCACGGGAATTTGAGCGCTACGAACAGCACCCTTCGAGGGAATCAAGCCCTCAACAGCGGCGGCATTGATAACGCTGGTGGCACCCTGTCCCTGCTCAACAGTCAGGTAACCAATAACACCACATCAGAGACTGCCAACCTCGGCAATGACTCTATTTTTGTCTCCCAGGGCGGCGGCGGTCTCCGCAATCGTGACGGCGGCACCTTAACCATCCACCAAAGTGAAGTCAGCGGTAACACATCGTCTGTATTGGGGGGCGGTATCCTCAATGCTGCCAATGACAATATCACCACGACCCGTATCACTGACAGCACTATCGCCAACAACAGCGCTGGGTTACGAGGCGGCGGCATTCAAGCCTCTATCAACGGTGGCGGAGAGGAGACAAGCGTTTTAGAGATTACAAACAGTACCCTCTCTGGCAATCAGGCCGGAGAACTGGGGGGTGGCATACGCACCGTTGGCGATACCCGCCTGACGAATGTCACCATTACTGACAATTCCGTCGTCAATGGCACCGGAGGCGGCATCTCAGCCGAGACAACCTCAGCCACAACCACGTTGACAAATAGTCTTGTTGCCGACAATCAGGCAGCGGTCTCCCCCGATGTTGCAGGCGACTTTGATGATCAGGGCAACAACCTGATTGGGATTAGCGACGGCAGCACCGGCTTTAGTCAAAGCACCCTAGTAGGGGATATGACAGCCCCGATCAATCCACAGCTGGCTCCCCTTGGCAACTATGGGGGCAACACCTCCACCCATGCTCTGCTTCCCGATAGTGAAGCCATTGACGCAGGCAACAACAGCGCTGTACCTGCGGTTGACCAACGAGGAGTGACCCGGTCCGATGGCTCAGCCGACATCGGCGCATTTGAGTCAACGGGTTATAGGCTACAGACCACCGGCGGTACAGGACAACGCACTGAGGTTGAGACAGCCTTTGACGCTCCGCTGCAAGTGAGCCTGACCGAAAACGCCTTTAACACCCCACTGCCAGGGGCCAACATTGACTTTGTAGCCCCCCAAACGGGTGCAAGTGCTACCCCCGATCAGGTCCAAACAGTCACAGATGTGAACGGTCAAGCCACTGTGTCAGTCACCGCAAACGCAAGCTCTGGCAACTACAGTGTCACCGCGTCAACAGGCAACCTCACCACCCAGTTGGATTTAACCAATGTTGCTTCTCCTGCTGTCTCCAGCCCTGACACCATGCCACATCCTGACGAGGCGATCCCCTCACAGATGTCTTCGCCCGCAGCCTTAACCGCTACAAACCCTGCGTGGCAATTTGTCATGCAACAGCCAGAGGCTGGATTGGACGAAGCTGAAGCAGGCATGACGGTCAAACTCAGCACCAACACCGCTGCTGATCTAGCCCTACAAGAATTTGATCGCTCCCTCAGCACTGACTATGGTGACTACTACGATGGGCTCAACGCAGGCGGCGCATCAATTACCGAAATTCAACAAACTTTGAAGCGGGTACGCAATGAACGAGCCAAAAAATCAGCCATTGTCTACGCCATCTTTACCCCTAAAGACGAAACCCGCTCAGCCTATCCAGACTTAGTGTCTGCTTCGCTAGACACCCTCGAGCGCCCGGACGAAGCGAAGCCGGATGACCAGCTCGAGCTGATTTTGATCACCGAAACTGAAGACCCCATTCGCTATGTGACCAATGCCACACGAGCTGAGGTGATTGAGCTGGCCAAATACTATCGCATGGCCGTCTCAGACCCCGAAGATTTTCGCAGCTTTCAAGCATTGTCTCAGCAGTTTTATCAATGGCTACTCAACCCACTTGAGGCTGATCTCCAGCGCCAGGCCATCACCAGCCTGGTCTACACCCTCGATGAAGGACTCAGAACCATTCCCCTGGCAGCGATGATGGATCGCGACGGCTATGTAATCAATCGCTACGGGCTGTCAATTATTCCCAGCTTTGGCCTGACCGAGCGTAGTCTGGTATGGCTAAAAGACCAAACCACCCTAGCCACAGGCTCTGAGACTTTCCAAACCATGGAGCCCCTACCCGCAGTCGAGGCAGAGCTAGCCTGGGTGCAATCCCAGTTGGGGGGGGGCACATCGTTGATTAACGAAGACTTTACCCTCGACAATTTAATCAAGGCCCAAAACAGCCACAACCCGGGCGTTCTACACGTAGCCACCCACGCTCAATTTAATCCTGGGCAGCCCCAAGATTCATTTATTCAATTTTGGGATGAGCAGTTGAGCCTGGATGAAGTGCGATCGCTAAATTGGCAAAACTCTAGTTTAGAGCTTCTGATCCTCAGTGCCTGCACCACCGCCGTTGGCGATCGCAACGCCGAGCTGGGGTTTGCAGGCATCGCCACCGCCTCTGGGGTGCGATCTGCCCTGGGCAGCCTCTGGTTTATTTCTGACATTGGCACCGTCGCCCTGATGGGTGAGTTTTATGCTCAACTCGAAACTAGCCAAACCATCACTGAAGCCTTGCAAAAAACTCAACAGGCTTTAATCAGCGGTCAGGTCAAATTAGAAAACGGCAATCTAATTACCAGTGCTGGAGCAATCCCAATGCCCAATGAGCTAGACTTACCCGATTCCTTTATTTTCAACCACCCTTACTATTGGTCCGCTTTCACATTAATTGGCAATCCTTGGTAAGGACCCTGATTGACTGACAAAGCTGTTAGTTGGGCAATTAAAACCACTCATACAAAGTCCGCCGTACGGACCAAGCTTTTCAAGCAAGCTCACCTAATCAGCACAGGTTTATTTTTCATTATTAGACACAGCTTACAGCCGTCAAACAAAGCAGCCTAAATCGCAAGCTTCAGTTTTTTATTCAATCAAAACTCGACCCTTCTCAACATAGATAAACCAGTAAATTAAATACAATTAACCGACCCTTCAGCCTGGCAGAAACCTGGCCGTTATTTCGTCTTCCTCGAAGGACACTCAAATCATAAAAACGGCATATTCGAGTTCTTTATCTCCCCTTTTTAAAGGGAAGCAGGGGGATTCTCAGTCGCTAAAACAATCGATATATGCCCCTTATTATCTACACTTCGGACCGTTAGCGCTAGAAGGAAAGGGGATATCTACGAAAGTAATTAAATCAGAATCTGTAAAACCGTAATGACATCGGAAATCCATAATTAATAGATCAGTAAAATCACCGATAAATTCCGAATAAAATGGTCAAATTATTCACAATAAATAGACAAATTAGACTGATTTTTGCAAACCAAATTTACCCATTTAAATAGTCAAATTTGCTATCTTCTTTATATAGAAGAATTCAGAAGTAAAAGCAGGCTTTGAGCCTAGGTGCGTTACCAATAAAGATATCAAAAACCAAGAGAAATCAACCTCTTTAAGAGGCCATTAGCTATGCGAAACCAAGCGCAAAATATCACATCCAACATCACCTCAAAATGCCTCAGGCTAGCGATGCCGCTGATGGTAGTTGGCTGCCTGGGCTATGCCCTCACCGCCCAAGCCAGCGGAGACACTGTCCGCTGGACCCCCAACGAAGACCGCGGCCAGGCTGGTGGCACCCTCTCTGGGGGTCGACGTGGCCAGGAGGCCGAGTGTGAAACCAGCGAAGCAGCCACCCGATTAACCCTGCTCGTCCCTAGCAATGGCGTCAGCCTTTTAACCACCCAGGCCAACCCCACCTTCTCATGGCATATTGCGACCCAAGAGACGACGGACATGCAGTTTGTCCTCTTTGATCCCCGGCAAGCAGCCCCCATCTATTCACAAACCATCCAGGCCGACGCCCGTGAGATTGCCAGTGTCTCCCTACCAACCAATAAAGTCTTAGAAAAAGGCATCCGCTATCGTTGGACCGTGATCGCCTCGTGCCCGGACGGCACCAACCGCGAAATTCATGCCAGAAGTTTTATTGAGCGCCAAGACGGGGAAACCTTAAATCAAGCCCTCAGCAATGCTTCTAGCCTGGATCGAGCAGCCGCCTACGCAGCCGAGGGGATTTGGTACGACGCCTTAGCCCAGCTGCTAAGGGCCCATCACCAGGCCCCTGACAATATCGAAGTGCATTCAGCACTTGAGACGCTCTTGCAACAGGCGATGTCAGCAGAAGCTGAGGCGTATTTGGCGATGTTAGTTCATCCCGAGATCTACTGACTCTGGGCCTCAGTCATCACAGTGTATCCATGGGATTTGGCATTCAATCATTTTTGAGGAGAAACCAGCTTGCCCTGATCACTGGCTGCATTGCCTTTGGTGGGGTTTTGAGCCTCAGGCTCTTGGGAGCCTTTCAACTCCTAGAGCTCAGAGCCTTTGATTGGATGCTCAGACTGAGGCCCGCCGAGGCAACCGATGAGCGGATTCTGATTATTGGCATCACCGAATCAGATTTGAACTGGCTCGGGACCTCTGTGCTCACTGACCAGGTGATGGCCGAGCTGATTACACAAGTCAAGACGCACAATCCACGCATTATCGGGCTAGATTTTTACCGCAATCTACCCGTTGAGCCAGGGTCTAAGGCCCTGGCTGATGTATTTAAGACAACCCCTAACCTGATTGGCATCGAGAAAGTCATCAGCGACGGCGAAAAATCGAAACTCCCCGGCAATGGTGTTTTGGCTGAGGCCGGGCAGGTAGCTGCTAGCGATGTGCTAGTCGATGCCGATGGTCGCGTACGACGCGGATTATTGTTCCCATCTGCGGTGGGGCCTCGGGCAATCGAAGGGTTTGGCTTTAGAATTGCCCTCGACTACCTGTTGGCAGAGGGCATTCAGCCAGATCCTGACCCGGATGTGCTGCGTCTCGGGGCAGGCAGCTTTTACGCCGTTGATAGTAACGACGGTGGCTATATTCGCGCCGACGATGGGGGCTATCAAATCCTTTTAAATATGCGCACGGTGGGGACTTTTGATCAGCTTACCCTGCAAGAGGTTTTGTCAGGAGAGTTTTCGCCCAAACTGATAGAAGACCGCATCGTTTTAATCGGTAGCGCCGCCATCAGCAGCTCTGACATTTTTTATACGGCCTACAGTAGCGCCTTTGGGCCTCAGGTGAGAACCACCTTCGGGGTCGAAATCCACGCCCACATCACCAGCCAAATCATCAGCACCGTCCTCGACGGTCGCCCCTCAATCCAGATGCTGCCAGAGTGGACAGAGATCATCGCCATTCTCCTGTTTGCCTATATCGGCGTGGGCCTACAGCTACAAGAAACAGGCGAATCACGACAGATCGCTCGATTGATTGGGGTACTTGTGGTCACGGTGGGTGGCGGCTACCTGGCACTGCTGCTATGGGGTTGGTGGGTACCGATCGTCCCCAGCATAATCTCAACCCTGACTGCAACCATCATTACTGGCTTTTATCGCACCAAGCAGCTTAAGACGCTCTCCGCCGAAGATCGCCTCACCCGCCTGGCCAACCGCCGTACCTTTGATGAAACCCTCCAGCGAGAATGGTTTAGGGCGTTGAGATCGCAAACCTACCTCTCTCTCATCATCTGCGATGTTGACTTTTTCAAAGCCTATAACGACACCTACGGCCACCCCAAAGGCGACGAATGTCTGACCCTCGTCGCCAAAGCCATGAAATCAGCGGTGAAATGGTCTAGCTCGCTAGTCGCTCGCTACGGCGGAGAAGAATTTGTGGTGCTGTTGCCCAGTGCCGAATCAAACGATGCCCTCAAAATTGCCGAAGCGATCCGAGAAAAAGTGAAGGGACAAAAAATTATCCACGACGGATCCAAAGTATCTGAGTTTGTCACCCTAAGCCTGGGAGTCACCAGCTTTGTGCCCTCCATGCATTTGCCCACTAGCGCCCTGGTCGAGATTGCAGATTTAGGGCTTTATACTGCAAAACAAGCCGGTCGTGATCGCGCCGTGCTGCATTTGCCAGACACCTTTGCTAAGACAACATAAAAAGAAAATCAACCCCTTATTGCGAGACAAACTGATAAACAATCTCCCCCGTCTCTGTAATCAGATAATCCGCCCCAAACGCCCGGGCCTGGGCCAGCAAATAATCTCGCGCCTCCTCCCCTGGCAAATTCGCCGCCATGGCAAACTCAATCAGCGTAAACTGCCCCTGCCGCGCCTGGATCAACTGATATAAAACCGTCTGCCGCCGCTGGGTTTCAGCCGAGAGTAACGCCCGCTGCGACTGCCGTGTTTGCCCTCGGGCCGCGCCCCACAGCCAAACGCCCCCCGCCGCCAGCGGCGCGCCCATCACGAGATAGCCAATCACCCCTTGAGGCTGCGGCACATCATCCTTGGAGAGCGAATAGGGAGCCGCCAATACAAAAAGGCTTCCTAGCCCTATCAAGGTGGTGGCCGTAATCTGTTTCAAAAGCGTCATGGGTAGAAGCCATCGCAGCATCGGCGATATCTTAGCGCAGCCTGTTCCCTCACCGTAAATCAGTTTTGATTTGAATTCTCAATAGATGGCCCGGTTCAAAACTCAAAACTTAAAATTGAGACCTTTTCAAGTCTGCTTTACCAGATCAACCTTAAACTCATCACACCTAACAAAACCAAGACCACCTGGCGAAACAGGCTGGGATCAATTCGCTTAGACAACACAATCCCAGCGATCAAACCCCCTGCAAAAAAGGGTGCAGCGTAAAGGGCGACTCGCCACAAATCTACCGTCAGACTCCCCTGGAAATAATGGCCAGCCATGGCAATGAGCGAACTCGCCATAAACACACCGGGGATATTACCCTTAAACTGTTCGGGGCTCCATCCGTTGCAGTTAGCATAAATCACAATGGGTGGCCCCCCGGTATTAAAGGCCCCAGTCAACACACCTGACATCGCCCCAAAGGCATAGGCCCAAGTAGGCGACACCAGCTCAGGCAGCGCAAACTTAAACCCGTCATAGAGCACATAGGCCAGCACAAACCCCCCTAAAATTCTGAGGGCGAGGTGATCGGGCACATATTGCAAACCCACAATCCCGATTGGAATCGTCAGCAGTGCCGCTGCCATCAAGGGCACCACAGCCTGCCACTCAAAGCCCTCGCGATAGCACCAACACAGGACCAAGTTACCCACCAAAGAGGCAATCACCACAAGCACCACTGCAGCGTGCAAATCCATCAGCAGCGGTAAGAGGGAAATCGCCACTAAAGCAAAACCAAAGCCGGTCAAACTTTGAACAAAGGCAGCCAAACCAATAATGCTTCCAATAATCCAGATTTCAGACACGATGTTTGAGCACTCCCCGGCACGGCAAGATCACAGCGTCATCACTCAGCGCACGTCCTCGGCACGCATTTTCAGCGCACAGCCGCTGCACACCAGCAAATGTCATTCTCCCCATTATGAAGAAATATGTCAAAGTTTGCTGGAATATTACTAATCTCTGACGCATAATTTAGTTGTATAGTCAACTTCAGGTGTCTATCCCGTCAATGAGCCCTCATAAATCGGCTAACCAAACCCCCAGAGAAATTGCCCGGCAGATGTCTCAGGAGTGCATTGCCCGACGACTCAGGCAAGTGAACCGG
Organism: Cyanobacteria bacterium P01_G01_bin.38; assembly: GCA_039180385.1. Taxonomy (GTDB): domain Bacteria; phylum Cyanobacteriota; class Cyanobacteriia; order Phormidesmidales; family Phormidesmidaceae; genus SIO4C1. The sequence goes on from JBCDDJ010000066.1 coordinate 17,220, forward strand.
ATGGTGACCCGGCTTTATGATGAGGCGTTGCGATCGCACGGTCTCACCATCAATCAACTCAATATTATGGCTACGATTGTGGGTCAAGGCCAAATCCAACCGGGTCAGCTAGGGCGCAGGCTCGGCATGGAAAAATCAACGATCAGCCGCACCATCGATCGGATGGTTAAGAAAGGGTGGCTGGAGGTAGGCCCCGGCAAAGATGGTCGCAGCCAATGCCTCAAAGCCACACCATCTGGGCGAGAGCTCTTGATCACCGTGGCCCCGCTTTGGAACGAATTGCAGGAAACCGTCTTGGGCTCTATGGCTGAGGGAGGGCTGGGCTTGCTAAATAGCTTAGGCGTCGTTGCCGAGACAGCTGAGGAGCCAGCGGTCGCCGTGGATGATTTCTATGGTGACGATTTGGCCGCTGATTTTTATGGCTAGCGGGTCCTGCACTGGATAGCCCCATGGGTTCTGCGCCCCTTGCCGCCGCATCTAACCTTCCGCCGTTGCCTCCGCCATAAACGGCAGTGCTTTTTGCTGCATGGTCTTGAAGATATTGTAAAACCCGTTGGCGCGAGAAGGCGTCAGACTGACATCCAGGTGGGTGTCTTTAATAAAATCCGGCTCTAACTGCACAATCTCTTCAGGCGGCAACCCATTCAGTCCGGCAATCAGCAGAGCGACCAGGCCTTTAGTGATTTGAGCATCTGAGTCACCCTGGTAATTAACCTTGCCGTCGTCTAGCTCGGCAATAATATAAACCTGTGAAACACAGCCACGGACCTTGTTATCAGGCGTTTTAGCCTCCGCGGGAAACGCTTCCAGCTTTTTGGCATACCAAAGCAGCTGCTCGTAACGCCGCTTTGGGTCTTGAATCCGCTGAAAACGCTTGACGATCTTATCGAGGGCCGCTGGGCGAGGAGACGTTGCAGACATGGGGGGTAATAAAACGGGGTAAGAACGTGGGCCGTAATCGCTATTACAAGAATAGTAATGACAAACAATTAGAATGAGAAGACTGTCATCGTTATCCTAACTATTCGCCCTACGACACCGTATTGTAAACCGTCTTAATTGCCGTTGCCTTAGTTATCGCTGTGGACTTCCTTTTGAGCCACAAATCGATGGGCCACCGTTTCGGGTTGGATGGCAGATAGAATAATGTGACCGGAGTCGGTAATCATTACCGCCCGAGTTCTACGGCCATAAGTGGCATCCACAAGCTGGCCACGTTCACGAGCGTCCGAAATGATGCGCTTGATGGGGGCAGATTCTGGGCTAACAATCGCAACCACTCGGTTGGCAGCTACGATATTACCGAACCCGATATTGATAAGCTTGATATCCATAGAGTAAAGATTTTCTGACTCGAGCAAATGAGAACTAGTGTGTGATATTCCCATCTTACTCAAAAAAATGAGGATATATGGTGAGAATTCTCTTATTTTTCAACTTTAAGGACTTTTTGTGCTCTTACATACAATCTTAAATTGATATTTTCTGACTTACCAATAGAAAAAGTAGGGTTTTTACGTAGTTTGTTAAACTTATCCGCAAGAAAAATTAGGTGTAAGTACCGTGCAGCCGGTTGACTTTACAACGTTAAAAGCGGTGTGCTACGAGCTGCGATCTCACTGGCTACCCGCCCGCTGTGAGCAGATCGTGCAGCGCGATCGGCACACCATTTGCCTGGCCCTCAGAACGTTTGAGAAACGAGGTTGGCTAACCCTTTCCTGGCATCCACAGGCAGCCAGGATACACATTGGAGACGCCCCCCCAAGACAACCTGACACCTTCACATTTAGCCAGCAACTTAAGCATCAGCTCAACGGCTTAGCTCTCACCAGCCTTGAGTTTTTATCTCCGTGGGAACGCGCCCTTGACCTCCAGTTTGCCCCACGCCCTGGCGATGCGCCCCGCTGGCATATTTACGTAGAAATCATGGGCAAATACAGCAACGTTCTGCTCACCAATGCCCAGCAAGACATTATCACCGCCGCCCACCAGGTCAGCGACAAACAATCGAGCGTGCGCCCCATTAGCACAGGCGATCGCTACCAGCACCCGCCCGCGATTGTCGGCACCCTTCCCAAACCAACAGAATCCTTTGAGAGCTGGCAAAGTCGGGTGAGTTTAGTGCCGGGCAAGTTACGTAAGATGATCCTAAAGGCTTATAGCGGGTTGAGTTCTGCGCTGATTCGGCAGTTGGCAAGCGCAGCTAATCTTGATGCTGAGCAACTCACTACAAGTTTAACCCCCGCCGACTGGCATCACCTCTATGACCAGTGGCAACGGTGGCTAACCCAATTAGACATAGCAGACTTCCAACCGGGTCGGTTAGAAACCGGCGGCTACACCGTCTTGGGTCTGGGAAACTTTGAGCCCACCCCGGATGTGCAATCACTGCTAGACCGATACTAC
>JBCDDJ010000067.1:0-19496 GCA_039180385.1 Cyanobacteria bacterium P01_G01_bin.38
GTCAGAGGCGGTGGTGATTGCCCGAGAAGATCGCCCCGGTCAAAAACGTCTGGTGGGCTATGCGATCGCATCAGCGCTGACGGGTCAGTTCGCCTCTCATTCATCCACTCAAGAGCGGACCTTACGCCAGTTTTTGCAAGATCGCCTTCCCAGTTACATGGTGCCTAGCGCGATTGTTTGTCTGGAGACTTTTCCGCTAACTCCCAGCGGCAAAGTCGATCGCCGCGTTTTACCTGTCCCGAATCAACCAGCAGCCGATGACTTTGTGACCCCTGAGACAGTCCTGGAGAAGGCACTCGCCCACATTTGGGAAACAGTGTTAGGGATTGATCAAATCGGCCTTAAGGCCGACTTCTTTGAACTGGGTGGACATTCACTCTTAGCCACTCAAGTGATCACTCGAATTCGAGAAGACTTGAATCGCGAGGTCTCATTTCATCAATTTTTTGAGACGTCTCAGTTGGGGGCACTGGCAGCCTGGTTATCAACTAAGCCATCAGCCCCTAAACTGCTGCAACTGAAACCCTCAACCCATGATGAGTTTCCTCCCCTAACGTGGATGCAGGAGCCGCTCTGGTTTTTAGACCAGCTGATGGCAAAGCATCCTTTCTACACAGTTCCTGAAGCCTTTCGTTTAGAGGGGGCGCTATCCGTTCAAGCCTTGGCTAAGAGTTTGCAAACCGTGGTAGATCGCCATGAGCCGCTGCGCACCACCTTTGAGGTAATCGAGGGCAAGCCGGTTCAGGTCATCCACAGGACGGTGGAGTGTCCTTTCTTGGTGGTTGATTTATCATCACTACCAGAGGCCGATCGAGAACGAGAAGCCCAGATACAGTTGGTGGAAGCAGCTCGAACCCCCTTTGATTTGGCCAAGGATGTGCTGTTGCGGGCAACCCTCTTCAAACTGGGGGAAACAGACCATATTCTGCTTTTGAATTTGCACCATATTGTCTGTGATGGTTGGTCCGTTGGCGTGCTGATGCAAGAGATAGAAACCCTCTATACTGCCTATGAGATGGGTGCGCCCTCACCGTTATCGCCTTTGCCAGTGCAGTATACCGATTTTACCCTTTGGCATCGTCAGTGGTTGAGTTCAGACCTGTGTGAGCGGCAGTTAGATTATTGGCAGAAGCAGTTGGGAGATGGGGTGCCTAGGCTGGCGTTACCGACTGATTTTCCCAGGCCAGCGATGCCCACCTATGCAGGGCGTAGAAAGTTTCTGACCCTGTCGGACGATTTAACCCATGACTTAAAAAATCTCGCCAGAGAATCGGGCACAACATTGTTCATGGTACTGCTGGCAGCTTTTCAGACGCTGCTGTATCGCTACAGCGGCCAGGATGATATTGCGGTTGGGTCTTTGTTAGCCAATCGTCTTCGTCCTGAGCTAGAGAGCTTAATTGGGTTTTTCCCAAATACGGTGGTTTTGCGGACTGATTTAACCAGAACTCCCAGCTTTCAGGATTTATTGTTGCGGGTGAAAGAAGTCACCTTGGGAGCCTATGCCCATCAGGATGTGCCCTTTGATCAAGTTGTGCAGGCCTTGCATCCAGACCATGACCCAGGTCAAAATCCCTTCTTCCAGGTTCTCTTTAACTTGCAGAATACGCCTGTTGCAGATTGGCAACATACGGAGTTATCACTGACCCATTTGAAACTGGACAACAAAACGACCAAGTTTGACCTCTTTCTAGAGTTGACAGAGGATTTGGCTGGGCTCTCTGGTTACTTTGAGTACAGCACCGATCTATTCAAACCTGAGACCATTAACCGTATGGGTGGGCATTTCTTAACACTGCTAGAGTCGATTGTGGCTCATCCTGATCAATCGATTGCAGAACTGTCTCTATTCACAGAGGCGGAACGGCAGCAGTTGGCTAGCTGGAATAAGACTCAAACCGACTATCCCAAACATCAATGTTTACATGAGCTGATCGAAACCCAGGTAGCAGCAACGCCCGATGCGATCGCACTCCAGTTTCAAGATCAGCAGCTGAGCTATTCAACCCTGAATCGACGAGTCAATCAATGTGCCCGCTATCTGCGAGCCCTGGGAGTCAGACCGGGAACCTTGGTAGGCGTCTTTATGGAACGCTCCCTCGATCTGGTTATCGCTCTATTAGCTGTCCTCAAGGCAGGCGGTGCCTACGTTCCCCTGGATCCTATTTATCCCAAAGAGCGTCTCGAGTTTATGGTAGAAGACAGTGGCCTCTCAGTATTGTTAACGCAGTCAGCTTTGCGGTTACAGGGGTTGTCTCCATTGGTTCAGGTGGTATGTCTGGATAGCGATTGGCCGATGATTGCACAATCTAACCCAGAGAACCTGCGGTTGGTCAATACGCCTGACGATCTGGCATATACGATTTATACATCCGGTTCAACTGGTAAACCTAAGGGCGTCCAAATTCAGCATAGGGCGCTGGTAAACTTTCTCTGGTCTATGAAACAGACCCCCGGATTGACCGCCGAGGATGTTCTGGTTGCCGTAACTACCATTTGTTTTGATATCGCGGGTCTAGAGCTATATTTGCCGCTGATTACGGGTGCCCAGGTGATATTAGCCAGCCGAGAATCCGCCAGTGACCCTCAACAGCTGGCTCAATTACTAGCCACCTCAAACGCCACGGTGATGCAGGCAACCCCTGCTACCTGGCGGATGTTACTGGCAACAGGTTGGTCTGGTCAGCCTCAGCTTAAAATCTTGTGTGGGGGGGAGCCCTTACCTCGAGATTTAGCCGATCAGCTGATCCAGCGGGGGCAATCTCTCTGGAATCTGTATGGGCCCACTGAAACGACTATCTGGTCAGCCGTGTATGAAGTTGATCCGGGGCGCAGCCCCGTTCCCATTGGCTGGCCCATCGCCAATACGCAAATTTATCTGTTAAACCCAGTTACCCATGGCGAACAGACGACCTTACAACCCGTCCCGGTTGGGGTAACCGGTGAGCTTTATATTGGCGGCGACGGTCTGGCAAAGGGCTACTTAAATCGCCCAGACCTGACCGAGGAAAAATTTATCCCCAATCTCTTTGATCCAGATCCCAATGCTCGGCTCTATCGCACGGGCGATCTGGCTCGCTACTTGCCAGATGGTGCTCTGGAATGTTTGGGTCGTATTGATCATCAGGTCAAAATTCGAGGCTTTCGCATTGAGCTAGGTGATATTGAGGCAGCACTGAACCATCATCAGGCAATCCAATCAGCGGTGGTGGTCGCTCGGGAAGAGTCCGTCGGGAACAAACAACTGGTTGCCTATCTCGTCGCCGATGAACACTCGATTAACGCTGCCCCTGGGAATCAGGCACAAACCCAAAAGTGGCAAACCGTTTGGGATGAAACCTATCGTAGATCTTCATCCGATGTGGATCCAACCTTTAACATCACGGGTTGGAGCAACAGCTACACAGGGCAACCCATGCCTGCTGATGAGATGCGAGAGTGGGTCGATCACACCGTCAATCGTATCCTGGCGCTACAGCCTGATCACGTTTTAGAAATTGGCTGTGGGACTGGGCTACTCCTGTATCGGGTTGCCCCACACTGCCAGGCATACCAAGGCCTAGATCTGGCGGAAAGCGCTATTCAGGCTATCCAACACCAGTTACAAAACCAGCCTATCAATAGCGATATGCAATTATCGATAGGGGCAGCTGACAGTCTCTCCACTCAAGATTTATCTGGAGTTGATACGGTTGTGATCAATTCAGTGGCGCAGTATTTCCCAAATATTCAATACTTGGTGACTGTTTTAGACCCAATCGTGCGGGGATTACAGCCGGGTAGTCGAATTTTCATCGGAGATGTGCGCAGTTTACCCTTGCTAGAAGCCTTTCACACCGCTATTCAGCTGTTTCAAGCAGAGGATGCCCTCCCGGTTGAACAGTTACAGCAACGCATTCAAGAGCGATTTAGCCAAGAGCGTGAGTTGGCGATTGATCCTCAATTTTTTGAGGCTCTGCAGCATCATTATCCCGCCATTAGTCAGGTCGAGATTCAGCTCAAACGAGGGCAGCATCACAATGAACTAACCCAGTTTCGCTATGATGTTGTGCTTCATATCGGATCGTCTACACACCCAGATCGATCACGATCAGACCAGACTCCTATTTTGGTGGATTGGCAACCCGAGATGAGGTTAGCCGCCCTGCGTCAACAGCTTGTCACAACTCAACCTACTGTATGGGGGCTCAAGCAAGTTCCGAATGCCAGACTGGTATCGACACTCAGGGCCATGGCGCTACTGCATCAGCCCGATGCTGAGTTAACCACAGTGGCTAATTTGAGAGCCGGGTTACAACATCAGGCTCAACCCTCAGGATTAGATCCAGAAGACCTCTGGCGGTTAGGCGAAGAGCTGGCCTATCGGGTATCCATTACCTGGTCTCAGGATGGCAGCAAGGGTACTTATGATGTGATTTTTCAGCAAAGATAAGGGAGTCTTGAAATGCTTTTTACATCCATGGTTGAGTCAGAGGATTGGTCAGCCTACGCGAATCAACCGGCCCAGCCCAATTTGACCACAAAGCTCGTTCCCCAGCTGCGACGCTATCTAAAGAGTCAGTTGCCTGACTATATGATACCGGTAACGTTTGTGGTGTTAGACGAAATGCCTTTAACGCCCAACGGGAAGGTGAATCGGCGGGCACTGCCAGAGCCACAGACAGAGCAACCCCAATCGCGCGAGGATGTGATTGCGCCGCGCACGCTCGTCGAGCAACAAATTGCTGATCTCTGGAAGGCGATTTTATCCTTAGACGCAGTCAGCATCGATGATAATTTTTTTGATCTCGGTGGGCATTCACTCCTGGCGGCGGAGCTGCTGTTTCGGTTACAAGAGCAGTTTGAGGTAGAGCTGTCGTTGATAAATCTCTTTATGTCACCGACAGTGGAGGGGCAGGCTCAGTTGGTTTGCGATCGCAAATCAGGCACCCCTACTGACCAACCCAAACTTGACCTTTGGGCAGAGGCTACCTTAGCCGAGGATATTTACCCTGACACCGATACACCAGCCAATGTCGACAATCCCAAGGCTGTCCTGCTGACCGGGGCAACCGGTTTCTTGGGAGGCTTTTTAATCCATGAGATTTTGCAACAAACTCAGGCAGACATATACTGCCTGGTCAGGGCCGACGACGAGGCCAGTGCCAGACAACGCATTCAGACAAATCTACAACAGTATGCACTCTGGCAGCCCGAGCAGGGTGATCGCATTATTCCGATTGTGGGTGATCTCTCGCAGCCCCACCTAGCCCTTTCTCCAGAACAGTTTCAAACCCTGGCTAAAACCGTCGATGTGATCTATCACAATGGCGCGATGGTCAATTTCATGCATCCCTATCCAGTCATGAAAGCGGCCAATGTCTCCGCAACCGAGACTATCCTTCGATTGGCCAGCCGGGTTAAGGTCAAACCCGTCCATTTTCTCTCAACGATGGGGGTGTTTTCGCCGATTGCCTACGATGACGGTCAGGTGATTCGAGAGCAAGATGCGGCGGAGCGACCCGAGGGGCTATATGGCTATACCCAAAGCAAATGGGTGGCCGAAAAGCTCTTAGCCATTGCCCAAGCGCGAGGGATTCCCACGACGATTTATCGCCCCGCCTGGATTGAGGGCCATAGCCAGACTGGGGTCTGCAACCGCAGTGATTTTCTGCGCAGTCTGATCAAAGGCTGTCTGCAACTTGGCGTTGCGCCGGACTGGGCCATGCCCGTCGACTTTGTGTCGGTGGACTATATCAGCCAGGCCATTGTGCATCTTTCTCAGCAACAGCCAGCCGGGCAGGCTTTTAATTTTGCAAACCCCCAATCGATCATGTGGAATCAGCTCGTCGATTGGATCACGGCCTATGGCTATCGCCTCCAACGTGTCCCCTATTCAGACTGGCTGACGCTGATCAAAGCACAAGTCAGACCTGGGTCTGATAATGCTCTGGCTCCCTTCCTGGCCTTTTTAACCGACCTATCGCCCGAATACCCAATGACGATTCCTGAAATGTATTTTCAGACCCATGGGCTAGGATTTGATACCCAGAACCTGCAGCGGGGACTGGCGGACTTAGGGACTTCCTATCCAGCCGTAACAGCCTTGCTGTCCACTTATTTTGACTACTTTATCAGTAGCGGCTTCCTCGAACCGCCCCTTAAGCCCCTCGAGAGGCGTCAGGCTATCTCTGCCATCCGCAAAAGCCGTTAAGGAGGCCCTCAAATGTCATTAATCCGGCGTTCCCTAAATCGACGACAGCTCTTGAAATATGGGCTGCTAAGTGTGGCAGCTCTATCAACAGCGGCTTTATCCAGCCCGGTCATCTCCAAAACCACCACAGCCAAGAAAATTGTCGTCATCGGAGCGGGGCTGGCGGGGTTGGCGGCGGCCCATGAGCTAACCCAGGCAGGGCATGACGTCACGGTGCTAGAAGCTCGCCCCCGAGCAGGCGGGCGCGTCTACACTCTGCGAGAGCCCTTTACAGAAGGGCTGTATGCCGAAGCCGGTGCTTTTTGGATTGCCGAGAATCACGAACTGACCCTGAAGTACGTAAATTTGTTCGATTTGCCCCTGCTACCCAATACGGTTCGTAATGTCTTTGGTAATTACTATGGACGAGGGCAACATTTACAATTGGACAATCTGGCCGAGCTGCCCTATCAGCTAACTGCTCAGGAAGCCAACTTAGACTTTAACGAACTGTTTCTAACCTATTTTGGACCGGCACTGGAGGCGGTTGGGAGTACCGATCTAACCGGCCCGATTGAGCCTGCCCTGGCGAGCTACGATCAGCTTACAGTCACCGAATACCTCCGTCAGCAAGGAGCATCACCTGATGCGATCGCACTCTTGCGCCTGGGCTATTTAGATGTCTGGGGGGATGGCATTGACACCTATTCTGTCCTACAGCTGCTGCGTGATTTAGTGCTGAATACTGCCCCTAACTACTATCAAATCGAAGGTGGTAACGACCGCTTACCCCAGGCGTTAGCGGCGTCTTTGTCCGATCAGATCATTTATCAGGCTGCCGTCACGCAGATTGCCCAGACTGATCAAGGCGTCAGTGTAGACTTCTCAGAGCAGGGCTCTGCCCAAACCCTCACAGGGGACTATGTCATTTGCACGGTGCCGCTATCCGTGATGAAGCGTATTCAAATATCGCCTGGGTTATCCAATGACAAACAGCAGGCGATTGAGCAGTTAGCTTATACCTCGGTGACTCGGGTGTTGCTGCAAACGCGTAGCAAATTTTGGCAAGAGCACGGGAAGCCTGGCTACACAGCCACCGATTTGCCGATCGGACTAGTGGGTGATGCGACCTTTTCCCAATCAGGCACTAGCGGTATTTTGGAGACCTTAATGACCGGTGACGATGCCAGGCAAGCGGCTGAGATCGCTGCCAACCGTCGGGCCGAGTTTGTCATGCCGCACCTGGAAGCCGTTTATCCAGGCGTGCAGCCCCAGATATTGGCCAGCACCTCTGTCAGCTGGGACCAACAACCCTGGTCCCAAGGCGGATATGTTTGGTTCCAACCTGGACAAATGAGTCAGCTACTGCCTACCTTGAGCCGCCCCGAGGGTCGTATCCATTTCGCCGGGGAGCATACTTCTCCCTGGAATGGCTGGATGCAGGGGGCGCTGCAGTCAGGGGAACGAGCTGCCCAAGAAATTGTTGCTGCTGCGTAGTCGTAAAACTCCTCTATTCAGTAAATTCCTCGCTTTCAGGTTTCCACAATTTTCTCAATCCAAAGGAGTCAATATGTTAGGTTCAGCTTCTCCAATTTATGAACTGGTCAGTGGTCAACTTCGCTTAGGTAAACAGGCAGAGTTTGCCCAAGCTCACCAAGATATCTTAGTCCCTATCCTGCAAGATGCGGGCATTGACCCCGTCTCGATGCTGGTCACCGAGGCTGGCTGCTATGGACGGTTTTTGAACATTTATCGCTATCTCAATCTAGATAGCTATGGCCAACAAACAGATGCCTTTGCCCAGGATAAGCGAGTCGCTGATTACTTTTCTAAATTACTCGATTGCATTGAGGGCCCGTTACAAGTCGATCTTGCGATGGAACTATTCCCCCATCCAATTATTTCATCCGCTCATTAAACCCTGTTCAAATTTGATCTCAAAGCTTACCTTTAGGAGAAAATTCCATGGCTGTGAATCGAATGTAGTTTAAGTGGGACAGATCTTAATTGCATGGGCAAACTAGGGCGAAGATATTTAGTCAAGAGGCGGATGCCTCTTTGTGGCTATCTGGATAATGTTTCCCCGTACTGTTTGCCATGCGTGTTTTCTCTGCTCGTTCGCCCAGACATTTACCCCTACGGTTTCTGCTTTTTGTGCCGCTCGCCGTCCAAGTCGCAGCGGTAGGCCTGATTGGATACCTTTCTTTCAAAAATGAGCAGCGATCAGTAAATACCCTGGTCGATCAGCTGATGGATGAAACCAACAATCTTGTTTCCCAAAACTTAGATGACTATCTTGAGAGCCCCCGTCAGCTCTTGAAGGTGTCAACCAATATGATTGACCTTGGGCAGCTAGACTTAAAGGACTTTGCAGCATCAGGGCGCTACTTTTGGAAACAAATCCAGACCTTTGACAATATTAGTTATATCGGATATGCCCTGACCACAGGAGAATTTGCAGGGGCCGGTAGTTTTTTAGAAGGCCAAGGGGTGACTATCGATGAGATTTCACCAAATACTAACGGGAACAACTTCACCTACGCAACTGACAGCCAGGGACGACGCACCGACGTGGTTAGGGTCTATACCCCCGAAGAGTGGAATCCGCAGCTGGATCCCTGGTATACCAAAACGGTTGAACAAGGCAAGCCGACGGTTGCCCCAGTATTTGTCTGGCAAGATGATCCAGATATTATTTCAGTACCCATTGGGTACCCCATACATGACAATCAGCAAGGTTTGCAAGGGGTTATGTATGCTGAATTCACACTGTCAAAAATCAGTGATTTTTTACGGTCCATAGAGATTAGCCCATCAGCGGAGATTTTTATCATCGAGCGAGATGGTAATTTGATTGCCAATTCGTCCGATCAAAACCCTTTCAGGTTAGTGAGTGGCGAAGCCCAGCGGTTAAGTGCCATTGATAGTGATTCATCTTTGATTCGGTCTACGGCGAAATATTTACAGGGGCAAGCTGGTGGACTCGATGCCATACGTGGTCATCAAGAACTCTCGGTTGAGATAGACGGGCAGCGCAACTATCTCCAGATCACGCCCTGGCAAGATGAGTTAGGGCTTGATTGGCTGTTGATCGTGGCCGTGCCTGAGTCAGACTTTATGGCGGAGATCTATGCCAATACCCGAAATACGGTTTTACTCTGTGTAGGAACTCTGGGATTTGCGACGCTGTTTGGGCTTTACATCGCTCGGCGGATCTCAAAACCCATCTCAGAGCTTAAATTGGCCAGCCAGGCACTAGCTGCCGGGAAACTAGACCAGCACATTGAGGTTCAGGGCATTGACGAAATTGAGAGCCTGGGAGATTCTTTTAACCAGATGGCCTCACAGCTCAAAGATTCGTTTACGGCCCTGGAAGCGTCAAACCAGGAACTGGAAAAATCAAACCAGAAACTGGAAACCCTTAATGATCAACTAGAACAGCGAGTAGAAGAGCGCACGGCTGAGGTACAAGCGACTTTAGGAGAGCTGCGCCGGACCCAAGCTCATATGGTCCAAAGTGAGAAAATGTCGGCGCTAGGGCAAATGGTGGCTGGGGTTGCCCATGAAATTAACAATCCGGTCAATTTTATCCATGGCAACCTCAGCCATGTAAGCCGGTACACCGAAGATTTACTAGGTGTGATTGAACTCTATCAGGAGCATGTTCCAAACCCGCCTTTGGTGATCCAAGAAGAGATTGAAGAAATTGATCTGGACTTCCTCCAGGAGGATTTATTAAAGGTTGTCCAGTCGATGAAGATGGGCACTGAACGGATTCGTGAAATTGTGCTGTCTTTGAGAAATTTCTCGCGGCTTGATGAGGCTGAGTTTAAGTCAGTTGACATCCATGAAGGCATTGACAGCACCCTGACCATTCTCCAAAACCGTTTGAAATCAAAGACGGGGGGAGCTAATATCCAACTGGTCAAAGAATATGGCACACTGCCCGAGGTGGATTGCTACGCAGGGCAGCTCAATCAGGTGTTTATGAATATTTTTGGGAATGCCATTGACGCTCTGAACAGTCGCGATCAGAGCCGTTCGCTTGAAGAGAAGCGTGCCAACCCTAGCCAAATTCGGATTTATACAGAGGCGCGGAAGGACGGCTGGGTAGTGATTCAGTTTATGGATAACGGGGCTGGGATGCCGGAGGATGTGCGATCGCAAATCTTCAACCCATTTTTTACCACCAAACCCGTCGGTCAGGGGACTGGGTTAGGCCTATCGATTAGCTATCAAATCATCACCGAGCGCCACCATGGCCGCCTTTACTGCGACTCCATCCCGGGGAAGGGGACCAAATTTGTAATTGAGCTGCCGGTAAACCAACCTGATAAATCAGTCGCTTAGGATTGAGGATTGAAACCGGGGGCCATCCCCATCGCAACGACCAGTTTGAAAAGATTCATCAGCTCGTAGACGAATACCAATCAGCCGGCAATCCGGTGGTCAGCATGGATACTAAAAAAAGGAGTGGATAGGCTTGTTGTACCGACAGGGACATACCTATACGCAAGCGCCGTTAGCAGTCTATAACCACGATTGGAGTGAGCTTGCCACTGGCAAAGCGATTCCCCATGGACTCTATGACCTGAGCCATCATCTGGGGTACGTTCAAATTGGCACCTCCCATGACACCCATGAGTTTGCTATCGATTCAATGCGCTATTGGTAGCAACATTACGGTCGCTCACTCTATGCCCAATCGACCTCGATTTTGGTGCTGTGTGATGGGGGGGCAGCAATCGCTCACGCTCCTATCTATTCAAGGATGCCCTACAAGGATTAGCCAATGAGTTGGCCATTGATATTCGGATCGCTCATTATCCGCCCTATACTTCCAAATACAATCCGATTGAGCATCGCTTATCCCCTCATTTGAGTCGAGTTTGTCGAGGGGTCATCTTTGACAGCGTGGAAACCGCTCAAGCGTTGATGGCAACTGCAACCACCTCCACAGGCTTAGAAGTGTTGACGACCGTGATTGATAAGGTCTATGAGACGGGCAAGCAGGCGACGGATGAACTCAAGTCAAATCTCCAAATTGTCTTTGATGAGGTGTTACCAGACTGGAACTGTACCGCCAAGCCTCAAAAACCTCAAATCGGATGATTTATTTAATCCTCAATCCTGAGCCAAAATCGGGGGAATTTTATACCAGTTTTATACCAGTTTTAGGGCTAAAAACGTCTAAAAATGACCAACAACTTCTCACTACCATGGCAGAAAAATGATAGCAGCCAACTCTGAAATGCCTTATTGTAGCTGCTTTTCGGCTCTGTGCTTGAGGAAGCGGGTGAACGGACTCGAACCGTCGACATTCAGCTTGGGAAGCTGGCACTCTTTTCCTGCTATACAAGGGTTTCAGGTATGTAAATTTGTTACTACCCCATTCTTACCCCAATAATTAAGCTTCAAGTCGAATACAGTTACGTCACGCTGACGTTCGATGATGCTTGCAGCCATAGCGCTCAGTTCCCGATAGCTGAGGGGTTTAGATGACTGGTGCCCCTGTAGGAGTAGGTCTATGGCTGATTGGTTAGATTTTGAGCAGAAAGCTGGCATAAGCTAGAGCAATGAATCAGTCTCAAGAATCTATGCAGACACTGGATCTCTCTGAGCTACATCGGGGTCTTCCTGCGATCACCCCTGCTTTTGGTACAGCGCTGGCAGAGGCTTGTTCGATTTGTCTTACCGATCAAGGTCATCAACCAGGGATTACACTTCAGTTAGCGGGTGACTTTGCAGAAGCTTTTGTGCTGCTGTGGCCCAAGGTGACTGATCAGATGCGACGTTGCTGGAATGACGAGGAGTATACAACCGAGCAGGCTGCTTATGGGGTTGCCCTCATGCTGATACAGAGACTGACAAACTTTACTGTTGTTGAAAGGGCACGCAGAGGTACAGGATTCGACTACTGGTTGGGGAACTCGGTGGAATCTGATGAGCTACCCTTTCAAAAATCTGCTCGGCTTGAAGTTTCGGGAATTCGACAGGGCGATCAGCGGCAGATTCGTAGCAGGGTTAAACTGAAGATGACACAGGTTAAGACTACCGACGATCTGGCACCGGCTTACATTGCAGTGATTGAATTTAGCCAACCTATAGCCTGGGTGGTAGAGCAATGACTAAGGTTCAAGAACTTCATCAACAAGCGATGGATTTAGCTGAGCAGGCTGATCTTAAAAAGCTGCGGGGGGATACGGGCCAGGTTCAGGAAATTTTGAGGCAGGCGTTAGAGTTAGAGGCAGAAGCTGCCCGAATGGTGGCGGATGACCTGTCAGCTGAACCAACTCGATCGGTATTGCATCGGAGCGCGGCAACTCTGGCGGTTGAGTGCGGTGAGTTGCAGATGGCTGAAAAGCTGATTGCTGTGGCCCTGGCTGGTGTCCCGCCCTTAGAGATTGCGGAAGAACTTAAGGATTTGTTTATTCAGATTAATCTGCACAAGTATCTGGAACGCAGAGGGGTGAAACTTCCAGAAGAGCAGCTACAGCTTTTGGCTCGCTGATTGCGGACTAATTGGATTTCTGCAATCATCCTGGAGTCTGGCGATCGCAACCATGGGGAAGCAGCCTGTTGACTATTTGTAAGGGGTGGTGGAGCGATTGACGTTTTGCAGACATGGACCAGCCTCAAACGCAGGAGAACCGTGATGAGTAACCTTAACCCGACACCCCAGTTCGTCGATGCCATTTTGGATGCGGAAGCGGAAGTTACGGAGCCCATGCTAGCTGGTGTAGGACAGGTTGGTTGGATGAATACCTGGTCCCAGCTTCCCACCTATTCCCACTATGCTCAGCTTAAGTCCTTTGTCCTTAGGGGGGCAGCTGCTGTGCTTAGGGACTGTAACCTGGGTGCAGGTTATGATGCAGCGCTGGATTGTGCCAAGCCGCTGATCATAGAACGGCTCACAAAGCCGTCAACTGATATCCAAACAAGCCTCTTAAAGCTGGTTGAAGGAGAACCGCTTGGGCCCAGGGTTGAGCTAACAGCAGAGCGTCTCACTCAGTTAAAAACCATCTTTAAGGCAACACTGACGTCAGAAGATTGGCAGGCGATCGCGCAAGCTGCAGCCGCAGAGGTACAGCACCAGGTGCTGGATTTGATGGCAGCTTAGTGACGGCGTTGGCGATAGCCTCTCCAGCTGAGAATCACACCCCCTAGCCCATCATTGCTACCCCAAATTAAAACGCTGGTGGATGCTCACCCAAGTCGTAAAGAATCCTACGGAGGTTGACCAACCCTGGACGGTTGAGCTTCAGTTTCTCAACCGTGGCACGTCCGATGGATGTCAGCCCTAGAATTTTGCTGTAGTCTTCGTTCCAGGCAAATTGCTCAGTCCAAATTTGCTGACGAGGATGATACAAGGCAACCATGGCCTGTGTAACCGGATCCATGACTTGGATGCTGGTATATTTGCGGTTATTACAACCCTGGCAGGCAAAGGCCAGGTTAGATAACTCACTGGAGCCTCCCTTGGAAAGTGGGATAATGTGCTCCACGGAAAAAGAATCTGGGGAGTAGCGTTCCTGGGCACGGCAATACTCACAGCATCTTCAGGCACGTTCTGCGACTGCCGCCTTCAGTGTTGAGGAAATTCTGGCTTCAGGCATGGGCTAATGGTTTTAGCTCCAACTCTGCCATCAGCGCATCAATAGACGTATGACGCAGACGTGCCAGGTCTGCAATAGCCTGTATTCGGCTGACATTGGCCTCTTCTAATTGATCGGAGAGGGCAATCAAGGCTTCTTGATCATCTGCCGTGAGCGTTTCAGCCTGACGCTTCGCAATGAGAGCATCATAGGTTTGCCATTCAATGTCTGACAGACTGTGGTTAATGGTTTGAATCAGGTCAGCTTCGTCTTTTGGGAGTTGAGTCCCTGAGGATGGTTGGAAAGCCTTTGGTTGAAGGCTTTGATGAAGTAGCTGTAGGACATAGATATCAGGGGAGAGCCCTGCTTTTTCAGCAGCTTGCCTGAGTTGATGCTCAAGTTCCGGAGTAATCTCGATAGTGAGCGTCATTGACAACCCCTTGCATGTACATGTCTATATTAATGTAGAACGTTAGTATCAGCCTGAAGTTATCGCAACCATGGGGGAGCAATCTGCTGACTACTTGCAAGGGGTGGTGGAGCGATTGACGTTCCATTCAGCGGAGTCGGGTTACACGGTGGCCCGGTTCAAGGTGCCGCGTGCATCGGAGCCAGTGACGGTGACGGGCAGCTTCGCCAATATTCAGCCGGGGCAGACGCTGCATCTGACCGGGCAGTGGCGCAACCATCCCAAGTATGGGGAGCAGTTTCAGGTCTTTAAGTATCGAGAGACCAAACCCGCCACCTTGACCGGAATCGAAAAGTATTTGGGCAGCGGTCTGATTAAAGGGGTGGGGCCGGTCACCGCAAAGCGGATTGTGGCTCACTTTGGGTTAGAGACCCTGGACATTATCGAGCATGAGATTGAGCGCCTGCAGGAGGTGCCGGGGATTGCCCGCAAACGGGTGAAGATGATCCAGACGGCCTGGGCCTCCCAGAAGGTGATCAAAGAGGTGATGTTGTTTCTTCAGGGGCATGGGGTTTCGACCACCTACGCGGTGAAGATCTTCAAGCAATATGGCGAAGATGCCATCGAGGTGGTCAGTCACAATCCCTATCAGCTGGCCCAGGATGTCTATGGCATTGGCTTTATTACGGCGGATACGATTGCTCGAAATCTGGGGATTGCGCCGGGGTCGCCATTCCGCTATCGCAGTGGGCTGGTGCATGTGCTCAACTCGGCGGCGGAAGATGGGCACTGCTTTTTGCCCCAGGCGGAGCTGGTGGCCAGCGGGGTGAAATGTCTGAGCCTGGAGGAGCATCAGCCTAACCCGGAGCAGCTAACTAAGCTGATCGCAGAGATGGCCCAGGATGGAGCGCTGATGCAGCAATCGCAGACAGACCAGATCGCCTGCTATGCGCCCGCGTTTTACCAGGCAGAACGAAACCTGGCCGAGCGGGTGAAAGCGCTACTGGCCGAACCCTTGAAGGTCGATATGCCCAGGGTCCACCGCTGGATAGAGCGGTTTATCGCGGCCACAGAGATGCCCCTGTCTGAAGAGCAACAGCAGGCGGTGGAGATGGCGGCCAGCCAGCGAGTGTGCATCCTCACCGGGGGACCGGGTACGGGCAAGACCTTTACCACCCGCACGATTGTGGCGCTGTGGCACGCGATGGGGAAGACGATTGCCCTAGCCTCGCCCACGGGTCGGGCGGCGCAGCGGCTCAGTGAGGTCACCCGCAAAGAAGCCAAGACGATTCACCGGCTGTTGGAGTTTGACCCCAGGATGATGCGCTTCAAGCGGGACAGTGAGCATCCACTGCCGGTGGATGCGGTTGTGGTGGATGAGGCCTCGATGCTGGATTTGTTTTTGGCCCATTCGCTGATGAAGGCCATCCCGCCGACGGCGCAGCTGCTGCTGGTGGGGGATACGGACCAGCTGCCCAGCGTGGGACCAGGGAATGTGCTGAGGGATTTGATTGCCTCAGGGCAGGTGCCGGTCTTGCGGCTGACGCAGGTGTTTCGGCAGGCCCAGGCGAGTCGGATTGTGCAGAATGCCCATGCGATTAATCGGGGGCAGTACCCGGCGCTGGAGTCGGTGTCGGCCTCGCCTGCGACGGATTGTTTGTGGCTGGGGGCACCAGAACCGGCGGATGGGGTGCAGGGCATTCAGGATGTGATTCGTGAGCTGATTCCCTCGCTGGGGTTTGAGGCGGTGCGGGATGTGCAGGTGCTGTGCCCGATGACGCGGGGGGAGGTGGGGACTCGCAATCTGAATCAGGTGCTGCAGGGGGTGTTGAATCCGCCGGGGCCAGACAAATCTGAGATCAGTCGGGGCAGCCTCACGTTGCGGGTGGGGGACCGAGTGATCCAGCAGGTGAATGACTATAACCGGGATGTGTTTAATGGGGATTTGGGGACAATCACGGGCATTGACCTAGAGGAGCAAGAGGTGACAGTGCAGTTTGAGGGGCGTAGTGTCACCTATGATCGGGCTGACTTGAATGAGATTACGCTGGCCTGGGCGGTGACAATTCACAAGAGTCAGGGGTCGGAGTATCCGGTAGTGATTGTGCCGATGTATATGCAGCACTATCTGATGCTGAGTCGGAATTTGTTGTATACGGGGTTGACTCGGGCGAAGCGGCTGGCGATTTTGGTGGGGTCGAAGAAGGCGATTGGGTTGGCGGTGAGGCAGGTGAAGGCGAAGGAGCGGTATACGTTGCTGAGTCAGCGGTTAGCGAGTGCAAAATAACATTGCTCATTATTACAGTAGTCATGCCTTATCTGGTCATAGCCTCTCTGAGGGAATATCAAGCCTCAGCAGCAACGTCGGTCTGCTCTAGGACTGGGTCGAAAATGATAGTGTACTGCGTGGGTGAATTATCCTGGCGTAGAACCCGCATATGGGCATCTGCATCATTGCGGCGACGAAACCGAGCCACGACACGATGCTGCATCTGAGGCAGCTGCTGAATGATGCACCAAGGATGCAACTGCTGATGGTAGACCGTCTCATCCTGATGGGCACTGGATGATTCATGCAAAACGCGATCAATGACGCTTAGCAGATAGGACGCTTCACTATCAGGTGGATGCAGAGCCCAAGCGCTGATCGGTGCGGGCTGATAGGTCAGTCGGTAGGGTTTACCGTTGTGTCGATGAATAATCCAGGTAGCTTGTTTGGGCAGTTTTTGAAGGCGATCGCCCTCCTTTGCTAGAGCGGCTCGAATCAGTTCAATTTCTGCTGCGACCTTTTGACCCTGGCTCATATGACTTCTCCAACTGTATGGACTTCTGAAAACTGAAGCCAACCTAGCGAGGAGATTTTTGACAAAACAGGTCACGGTGACATTGACTTTTTCAAGATTATATGCATTAGTTCTCTTGGTCGGTCGGGCAGAGAGCCTCCCGCAGGTTTTCTGGAATCTGGTCGAAGTTATCCAAAAGGAAGTCCATCAGGGCCAAGTGGCGAAGATCAACCGCATTAGGGCGGCGGTAGCTGCGGCCTTTGCGAAACCAGCGGTGAACGGTAGAGACGGAACGGGAGCAGATGGCAGCGATGTCTTCCTGGCTGACCTGCCATTTGGCATAGAAGGTTTGAGGTGTCATGCCAAGCTGACAGTAGCTGTACCAGTCAATCAGAAGTTGCTCGCGGGGCGTCAGCGGACGAGGATTCATAGGACCAGCTCCGTTTCGAGAGGTTCGAGGTCGTCTTCCCAGGCGATGTCAGCCCTGACCCAGGTAAAACTGGGGGAGTCGGGGTCGAGCCAGATGAGGTAGCACCACCGCCAGCGGCAGCAGTGAGGGGCGAAGCTGTAGAATCTGCCGATGACGATGCCCCAGTCAGTCGCGTTGCTATTGGTTTTCCAGCAGAGGCGATCGCCATAGAGAAATCGAGGCATCTCGACATCAGGGAAGGTAGTCGGTAAGTCAGTAGCGGGAGAAGGAATCTGCAGTTTGGTGAGGGGCGTAAAGGTATTGAGTGGGGTGTGGCGGATGGCGTCTAGATAGGTGGCGAGGCAGTTGCCGTTTAGATTAGCAGCGAGGGTTTGGATAAAAATGGCAGCAAGGAATTCGGTTTCTGTGGTTTTGAGGGCGACCCAGGCAGCATCAAAGTGAGTATCGGAATAGGTTTTGATGCAGCGAAGCAAATCAGCAACGGCGAAATCGATTAGGGCCTGCTGGTAGCCTGCTTGGAAAGGTGCGGAATTAGGAAGAATGGCATGAAGGGATGGGGTGCGATCGCACGGCTGCTGGTCTGAGGTAGAGAAATTTGGCATGGGAAACTTACCCCCAACTAAGAGGAGTTGAGATCGGACTAAGGAATTTTGATGCTTTTGATTCAACCTCAATATAAAGTAAATTCGGCAATTCGTACAAAACAAATTCGCCGAATATTAAGAATGATCCGTAATGCTAGTTACGATTGTTAAGTTACTGCAGCTGGGTAAGCGCCAGGATCATAGATGGCTAAGAAGAAGAAGGCAGAATTGCGCCTGTACATTACATCTGGCTTAGACAGGCTATTGAAGACCATATCTGGTCTCAGCGATCAAACGATTAGCAGCATTGTCGAAGACACGCTCAGAGAAAGCTTGCCAAGGCACTACCAGGATTTGATGGATACTCACAATCTTGGCAAGCTTTTGGAGGATGAAGATTGAGTCTCATATGGATATTGCTCTACAGGAGACTACGGAGATATCGCTGGCTAATCTAAAGCAGAATCTCGACCTGACATAAGCTATTAGGCTGTCATAAAAGCTGCCCCAGCCCTGTTCTATTCATTCAAATTCAACTCCATTCAGACGGCCAGACCTAGCTCCACTCCGCTGTAAATCTTTCGCAATTTCTTGGCGAATCAGCCCGAATCGCTTTACATCTTCCCGCGTCAACCATGCCTCGACCTGATAAAAAGTTTGCCCGTTCTGCCGCTGAGTTCGTAATGTCAAAATTGTCTCCGGCAGATGCGTTGCATCCCCCCTAAACTCAATATTTAAATCCCGACCTCGCTCCACGATTATGTAAAACTGCTTCCCCTCAAACACCCGCTGCCCCCTGGGCTGATCCCCACAAAACCGCTCCAATAGCAGCACAGCCGTCCCCGCAATCTGCTCTGCCGTCTTGCGATCCACTGAGATCGGCACTCTGGTCTGAGAAGGCTTCACGTCAAATCATTAATAAAGGGATTTAGCCTCGCCATAATTGCTGCATCTTCCCCCAGGAAGGCTCGCAGCTGTGTGTCTACTGGCCCTAAGTCAGTGGCTCGTTCCATCGCTGTGGGTGTCGTTGAGGTCGCGATCTCAACCTCCAACTTTTCAGGCGCGATCGCATCAACCCGCTCCTTACTCATCACACCCCCGCTACCATTCCCAACCACCAGCCGAGCCGTCCCCAACGATGGCCCGCCCAACCCGGCCTCCAACCCCAATAACTCCGGCAAAAACTGCTCCTGAATCTCCAAAATCTGCGCTGTCAACTGCCGAATCGATCGCAGTGCCTGCCGTCGCACCTCCCCCGCCGATGCATCCACCGCCGCCATCGCAAACGGCCCATAAAACCCATTCAACGCCTGGCGCGTTCGATGATGCAGGTCATGGCGCGACTGCCCCCGGCAATAGTCAATCACCGCCACATCCAATTCATCCCGGCTAGAGTACTGAATCCGCGCCTTCGTTTCCCGTTGACTGGTCATCTGTCTGAATCCTCCCCTTCAATAACCCGGTGCCTTCCAGAACCACTAGCGCGTCTTCGCCGGAGTGCCGTTGTACATAAACGCCTTAAA
>JBCDDJ010000068.1:0-19359 GCA_039180385.1 Cyanobacteria bacterium P01_G01_bin.38
ATATTGGCGACTGATAGAGGCCAATCGTCATAGCCAGCGCGTCCTAACCCGCTTGGCTGTTTGGATTGCCTCAGTGGTATTAGCAGGCGGTATCCTATTAGCCAGCAGCTATCTAGCGTTTTTGGCTGGCTGGTGGATTCCGGTGGTGCCTTCGTTTTTGGCCTTATTCGGCTCTGCCAGTGCGATCGCAGGCTACGAAATTCTCAAGTTGCAGCAATACCGGGCAGAGCTTGCCCAACAAAACCTCAAACTTGAACAAGACAAAATTCGAGCCGAAGTCGCGTCCCAGGCCAAGAGTCAGTTTTTAGCCAAGATGAGCCATGAGCTGCGGACCCCCCTCAACACAATTTTAGGATTTACCCAGCTGATGAGTCAGGACTTATCGCTGGACCCGCAGCAAAAAGAGTCTCTCAACATTATTACCCTCAGTGGCGAACATCTGCTGAATTTGATTAATGATGTCCTGGAGATTTCTAAGATAGAAGCTGGTCGGGTTGTTTTGCATGAAACCAGTTTTGACCTGCACAATTTGTTGGATACCCTACGGGCGATGCTGGCCCCAAAAGCAGTCGAAAAAGGCCTTCAGTTTCAGATTGAGTACGACTCTGATATCCCTAAGTTTGTCACCACAGATGAGGGCAAACTGCGCCAGGTGTTGATTAATCTGTTAAACAATGCGATTAAGTTTACGTCAGCGGGGGACGTGACGCTGCGAGTCAGGCGGCAGGCGGTAGGCGGCAGGCTTCGACGCGAGCACGCCTCGACTGAGCGCTCGCCGAACGTCTCAGCCGAACGGAGTCAGGGAATTGGGAGAGATAGGGGAGATGGGGGAGATAGGGGAGGCACAGGACCTGCCTCATCTTCCCTATCTTCCTCACCCCTCATCCTCCACTTTGAAGTAGAGGATACGGGACCCGGTATCGCCCCAGACGAAGTCTCTACTCTGTTTGATATTTTCACCCAAGGTAAAGCCGGTCAGACCGCTTTTGAAGGCGTAGGCCTGGGTCTGCCAATTAGCCAGCAATTGGTTCATTTGATGGGGGGTGAGATTACCGTGAAGACGGTCTTAAATCAAGGAACAACCTTTCAATTTGATATTCAAGCCAGTCTAACCTCGGCTCCTCAGGTTCCCTTGCCCCCGACCCAGCAGGTGGTAGGGCTGGCCCCTGACCAGCGCAGTTTCCGGCTCTTAATTGCTGAAGATGAGCCCGTGAGTCGTAAATTACTGACTAAACTGTTAACATCCCTGGGATTTGAGGTTCGCGCAGCGGCCAATGGCAAAGAAGCCGTAGAGCTTTGGGAAAGGTGGCATCCTGATTTGATTTGGATGGACATGCAAATGCCCGTGATGGATGGCTGTGAAGCGACCCGATGGATTCGGGACGTCCAAGCGCTAAAATCACCCATTATCATTGCTCTGACCGCCAGTGCCTTTGAGGCGGATCGAGAGCGCAGTTTAGCAGCTGGCTGTGATGACTTTGTCAGTAAACCTTTCCGGCGAGATGAGATCCTGGCAAAAATGTCTCAATATTTGGGGGTTCGCTATCAGTAAAAATAATAGCCTGCTTATCTCAGCCAACCCTTTTGGGTGAGTTCAAAAACAGCTTGAATGCGGGTTTTTACTCCCAGTTTTTCCAACATATTCTTAACGTGAAATTTAACCGTTCTCTCACTGATGTAAAGCTGTTCTGCAATGTCTCGATCCCTGAGCCCTTCGGCCAGCAGCTTAATCACCTCTTGCTCTCTTTCGGATAGGGGAGAGTCCGTCACGGCAAAAGGGATAGCCCCACCAGCAGAAGAGGGCGCGTCAATATGCTGCGGCAGCTGTAGACGAATTTGTATCACTTTTTGTTCAGAGCCAATCTGGCTCTGGAATGCACCGCCCAATTCATGAGCGGCGGCAATAATATCTTGAAAGATCTGGGTTTGAACGTTCTCAGAGGGAGGCTCATTGAACGACGTCTCACCAGCTGCGAGCATGGCTTCTAAAATCACTGTGTCTGTTTCATATACCAGGCGACAGTAGTGGCAAGATAACTCCACCAGGCGCTTAGCTGTTTCTATCAGCAGGTGGTTAATGGTGGGCGAGAGGGCTTGCTCTGTGCCCAGGAGGCTGAGCTTTTGTCTGCCCAGGAGCATGGACAGTTGCTCAGAGAGATTATCTGCCGATGTCACCGGGGTCTGATAGGCCAGGGTCTGATGGTTGAGGGCGCTGGCCAGTGCCCCCGTCACCGATAGGCTGAGTATTTGTAAAACTTCTAAAAACTCGGGGGCCATGGGGTGGCGGCTAAAGACAGCCAATACCCCGATGGCCTGGTCTTTGACCATTAGCGGTAACCCAGCAAAGCCTTGAATTTGATTGGCAATGGCCCAGTCGCGATCTTTGACCCAGTCTTCATCGGGTAGGCAGTTGCTCAAAAAAGGGATACAGTGCTGGGCAATTTTGCCCACCTTGAAGGCCCCCATCGGTACCCGGGCAAAGGAGCCATCCAGTCGAGTGTAGAGCCCAGACGAGGCGACCAGACGTAGGGCGGTGCGATCGCGATCCACCAGCCAGATTCGCGCAAACGCACAGCCAAACTTTTCGATCAGGCCATCGGTAAAGCAGGTTGCGATCGCATCTGGATCTAACCACCCCGTAAATCGATTAACCAGCTCACCGCCCAGCTTCAGGTCAAACAAAAGCCGTGAAACATCTAAATCATGGGAGGCGAGGTTGGGCATTGATGCCGCAAAAAGGGTGTGCCAGCATCTTATCAAACCCTAAATCAGCCCGAGGTACTGTAGCTGTGGCTACGGGGATTGACTTACATCGTCGAATTACCCACCAGCCTGCCGGTGTTAGCAACCGACCCGTTACCGCCCACCACCAGGCGGCTAATCACCGCATTTTGCTGCTCAATCACGGCGGTTTGCTGCTGTGATAGCGCAATCAAAGACGTAATCGACTCCTGCTGACGCTCTTGCAATGCGCGCATGGCGGCCAACTCTTGCTTAAAGGCATCAATTTGAGTGGTCATTTGATCTGTATTTTCTTCCATAGTTAGACAATCCTCGCTTTAGCACGTTCAACATATTTTGAAAAAACATCCCAGCCATGGTAGCCCCCATTGACCAGTTTGCGAACTCGCCGCCAGTCACCCGCCCGGGCCGCAGTCGCCACACCCCGCTCCTTAAAATAAGCAGCCAGTACCTGGGCAGACACCTTCGGCTCGACCGCCAGATCAGGATTGTTTTCCAGGTCCACGTTGAGTTTTTTGCCGTAGGTTCGATAGTTGGCCCGACCAGTCAGCTGAATGTAACCCCGACCGTGATACTTAATCCCATCGCCAGCATTGACATTGCCTAAATCCTGACGTCCTTCATAGCGACTCCAATAGCTTTCGCCGCCCCACTCATGGACTGGCTTAAGCCCCCCCGTCTCCACCCGCACGGTCGCTAAAATACCCACCAAAACCTGCTTGTCTAAAATGGCATACTCCTCCAACGCGGAGAGAATACCCGGTAGATAGGTTTTACAGTCTGACAGCGGACATTCTAAAATCTCAGCCACCTCGTCAGGGGAAACCAGTTGAGTGGCCGCTGTTTTGGTGGGGGTCGATAGCTGAGACGCCAGACCAGATACCCCCCCCAGGCCACTGACCCGAGTCGCAGCCGGGACGAAGGGCTCGATTTTGCCATCGACTTTACCCTGGGCCCGATTAGCATTTACCCGGCTGGTCCCCGTCCCATTTGAAGGGGCAGATCGTTTTTGGGTGACCCCACCCGCTGCGCCAGATGCTTTATGCAGGTCATCTAACTCCTCTGTCCAAGGCAATGCCGACGCCCCAAGCGGCGGCAGACCTTTATTATCCTGGGCGACTGGGGTTTGGACAGCAACTGTTGCAGTGCCCGCAGGTGGCTGAGCCTCTCCTGCTCCCCGTTCGGCTGAGCTCACGTCGAAGCCTGCTCCCCCTACGCCCTCTACTCCCCCACCGTCGGGCACTGCTAAACCTGCTGCCAGTTGAGCCCTCTCCTCAGCCAGCTTCTGACGTTCCTCTTCTAGCCTTTGCATCTGCTGAGCACTGATCTCAAGCTGATGATTCAGATTTTGCAGGGCCATTTGAGAATTGAGATCAATCTCATCCCGAGTTCTTTCTTTATCCTCTTCCTGGCGCTCTTCAAGCTGGGCCAAAAAGCCCTGTACGTCTTGCTGAATGTATTGCTCTACCCGCTGAGCAAAGTAGGTGTAGGCATCTTTGTGGGCCTTAAATTGGCGGTAAGGCCCCGCCAGCTGAAAAAATTGCCACCCTTCAATCTTCAGCCCCTCGGCGGTGTTGCGATAGTTCCGATACTTTTCTCCATGGCCAAAAAATTCTTCAATAGCCGCCGAGATCGCAACCGTTTGACTGATCCCAAAGGCAGCATAGGCCGCAATCACCTGTAGCCGATTGTCCTCCTCTTGCCCCTGGAAGCCATTGAAGCCCACCATCGCTGGCACCAGTACACCCCCAATGATGGTGACTAATCGAAGCATGTAGTGGCGATCTCTCTCCTTTGTAGCCCGCCCTTCTAACCACAACAGCTGATCAAGCCAGCGGTTTTTGAGAAAATCTTTGCGCAGGTCAGAGATCTCTAATTTGTCAATTAGACCCCCCAGGGTGTCTTTTAGATACTGACGATATGTGTTCCTTTTGCCCATGACAACTCTAAATATGGCCGAAATATGACCTTTCTCAAGATTCTTTGACGCCCCGAAAACAGCCCTAAATGAACCGTATCGTCTATCTAAACGCCCGCCGATTTATGCGCAATCGCCTATAGGGAGCCACCTACGAAAAGTCATTTATAGTCATCTATCAGGAAATATAATCTCTCCAAAGGATACAGCAAGGTTCAGATAAAAGCGCGAGCTCCTAGACAGGATTTTACATGAAGCATAAAGTCTAAACTCGAACAACAGGCCCAAAGTAAATAATTCTTTTATGGTTTAAGCGCTTTTATGGTTTAAGACCTCTTTCAAAAGTCAATAAATTTAAAGAACTAAGTATTAAGAGAAATAGCCAAAAGTTCCGACGGATGGACACCTCCTAGCTCACTGTTCTATTAGAACTGTTCTATCAGAATGAGCTTAGTACGAATAGGATACTCAGGAACAGGCTTATTTTGAGATTAAGGCATATTCACCAGCTACCTACCTGGCTTCTCATTAAAACTTTACAAATTAGCGAGACGACGATGACCCGACGGCTACGGATAATCACAAAGGTAATTCATGACACAATCCGAAGTGAATTAGACTTAAGTCTAATTTTTCTGTGTGAGACTCTGCAGATTAGCTTAGATCGGCTAAAGTTAGAGTTGTATCTAGATTTTTAGCTTGATTTCCTCTGATTTTACCCCTGCACTCTCGATCATTACCCTGTCTGCTGCGGCGCTGGGATTGTTGAGTTGGATGGATCAAGCCCATTAAAGTGAAAAATGTCCGGATGAAATTACGGCGTCGGTCTGTAGGTGTTATAGACTTTTAAGAAGGGGGATGTTTTAAACAGCTGTCAGGAAAAAGCTTGGCCGCTAAAAAATGATTCGGGGATGTGTTTGATGGGAGCATTTTTGGATTTTTACGTCTCGAAAAGTGTTCATTTCGATTCTGTAATTTGTGAGTATTTATGTCGATTCTGTAACGTGTGTTTGTCTGATCAACCCTTGAACTAGCCTTGAATTAGGATGTGTTTACCCGCCAGTGGGTGACTCTGTTCTTGAACCAGTTTGGTGATTGCCATGAATTATCCATTGAGCAAAGTGTTGCCTGAATATGAGACGGCTTTTGCAAAATGCAGTTTACAAGCTGCTAGAGAAAGCAACGTGCAGACCGTGGCGGGCAAGATGGTTGAACTGCGCAATCACTATGAGACAGTTGAGCGGGTCACCGGCATTCCCTGGTGGTTTTCGGGGGTGTTGCACTACAAAGAGTGGGGCCAAAAGGAGCCTGAATTGTTTACAAAGCGGGTCACTGAAATCTTGTTGGCAAAAAACTATCACAAAGCCAGAACCCGAACCCTGGCTGCCTACCTGTGGGGCTTTGACCTGTGGAACGGGTTTAAAGACGGGGTGGGGAAAAGGTCTGAATGGGTGTGGGCCGGTACGACCGTGTTTCAGCAGCCGTCCGACCAGATTGGAGCGGCGGCCCTCATTCGCCACCTGGGAGATGAGGGAAAGATCGACATCGTTGGAGCGCCAAAGGGCCTACAGCTGGTGGTTCTCTCAAATACAGTCTTTAAAGCCCGATTGGCTGCTTCGCTAGACTCGTCAGAAAAGCTCAGCGTTGAGGCGGGCACGCGGTTTGGGATTTTCGAAGATGAACCCGCTGCGGATAACCATGTCAAGATTGTGCTGCCTGACGGGGTTTTGAAGGGGCAAAAAGATCGTCTAGAGTGGTTTGCCTATAAGGGGCATATCAAAATCTTGGGGACTGAGGCAGGCAACCAGCCACAGGATCCGGCAGAGCCGCCTAAGACTAAAATTGAGTCGCCTGATCGGGGTAATCCGATTACGGTGCCTAAGCTAGGGACAGTTTATTTGGGTGAGCCGATTATCGAAGGGGGCTATTTTAGCTGGGCAGAGGCCACCAAAAATGGTCAGCGCATCCCGGCGGATGAGACCGTGGTCAACAATATTATTAAAATTGCTAAGGTAATGGAGGAAGTCCGAGCGTTTTTGGGTGAGAAGCCAATCACGGTCAATTCCTGGTATCGGGATCCGGCCACCAATCGCCGGGTCGGCGGTGCATCGAGATCGCGACATCTGGTCGGGGATGCGGTCGACTTTACGGTACAAGGGATCTCACCCCCCGAGGTCAATCGTCGTTTAGAGCCCTGGTGGGGCGATCGGGGCGGTATCGCCAGTGCCAGCAGTTTTACTCATGTTGATGCCCGAGGCCACAAAGCCCGCTGGAGCTACGGGTTCTAAGCATGCATAGATTTCAAGACGCCTTTATCTCCTACGGGCGGGCAGACAGCAAGCAGTTTGCCAAGCATCTCAACGATCGGCTGGTTGAAGCGGGGTTAGAAGTTTGGTTCGATTTTGACGATATCCCACTGGGGGTGGACTATCAAAATCAAATCAACGATGGCATCGAGCAAGCAGACAACTTTCTGTTTATCATTTCGCCCCACTCGGTAAATTCGGATTACTGTGCCAAAGAGATCGAGCTGGCGTTAGCGCTCAATAAGCGCATTATCCCGCTACTGCATGTTGAGGAGGTTAGCCTTGAGACCTGGCAGCAGCGCAATCCCTATGATAATCAGGCTGATTGGCAGGCCTATCGAGACCAGGGATTCCATAGCAGTTTCCCCAATATGCACCCTGAGATCAGCAAGATCAACTGGGTTTATTTTCGCGAAGGGTTGGATGATTTTGAGGTTGGGCTAGCGGGCTTAAAATCGATTTTGGCACGGCAGCAGGGTTACGTGCGTCAGCATACGCTGTTATTAGACAGGGCCCTGGAGTGGCAGCGTCATCAACGACAGCCGCCCTATCTGCTCACGGGGGAGTCCCTGTCAGAGGCTAAGACCTGGCTCAACACTCGGTTTAGAGAAGAACAGCCGCCTTGTTTGCCCACCGATTTGCACTGTGAGTTTATTACCGAAAGTCTGAAGGGTGCTGATGACCAGATGACTCAGATCTTCGTGTCCTACAGCGAAGATGACATCAAAATCCAAGAGAAAATTCGTAGACGTTTGGTGCGCGAGGGGTTTACGGTTTGGATTAACACCCAGGATATCCAAACCGCTGAAGACTTTCAGGGGGCGATTAATCGGGGGATTGAAAAAGCCGACAACATTGTGCTGCTGCTCTCACCAAATTCACTGGCGTCAAAGTACTGTCGGCAAGAAATAGACTATGGCTGCAAATACCACAAGCGGATTATTCCGCTGTTAGTGAAACATACCGATCTAGAAACCCTGCCAGTGGATCTGCGGACTCTGCAATTTATTGATTTCTCTACCCTGGCTTCTGAAACCCATTTTGATCGAGCCGTAGACGAGCTGATCCGGGCCCTGGCCGAGGCTGCTGACTATGCCAATCAGCACAAACGGCTTTTGGTCAAGGCGCTGGCCTGGGAGCGGCAGGGTCGCGATCGCAAATTTCTCCTCCGGGGCACAGCCTTTGCCGAAGCCCAGGCCTGGTTAGCCCAGGCGGTGCCCACCAACCTGATCCCCACCGATCTCCACGAAACCTATCTTCAAGCCAGCGCAGGCGGCAACCAGTTTTATGACGCCTTTATCTCCTACGGTCGAGCCGATAGTAAAGCGTTTGCCACCCAGCTTTACGAGCAGCTGAGCGCCCAGGGGCTCCAAGTCTGGTTTGACCAAAACGATATTCCTATGGGGGTCGACTATCAACAACAAATTGACGACGGCATTGAGAAAGCCCACAATTTCTTATTCATCATCGCCCCCCACTCGGTCAACTCACCCTACTGTGCCAAAGAGATTGAGCTAGCCGTGCAGCTCAACAAACGGATTTTGCCAATTTTGCACGTTGAGGAAATTAGCTATTCAACCTGGAAGGCACGCAATCCGGGCAAGGGCCGGGATGCGTGGCAGCGCGATAAGTCGCAGGGTAAACACGCCAGTGAGCCCAATATGCACCCCAGCATCCGCAAAATCAACTGGGTCAAGGCGCAAACCGACGATGTTGAGGCAGTCTTGACGGAGCTAAGGGACCTCATCCACCGCCATGAGGGATACGTTCAACAACACACCGAGTTGTTAATCCGGGCACTGGCCTGGGAGCGGCATCAGCGACAGGTGTCTTATCTACTCATGGGAGAAGACCGTCTAAATGCCCAAGCTTGGCTGACAAAACGGTTTGAGAATGAGCAGCCACCCTGTTTACCCACCCAGTTACACGCCGAATTTATTACCGAGAGCACCAAGGCCGCCGACGGCGGCATGACCCAGGTGTTTATCTCCTACGCCCAAGAAAATCGTCAGGTCAAGGAGCAGGTGCGCCGCCATTTGCTCCAGGCAGGGATCACCGTTTGGACCGACACAGT
The DNA here is from genome assembly GCA_039180385.1 of Cyanobacteria bacterium P01_G01_bin.38. Lineage (GTDB taxonomy): Bacteria > Cyanobacteriota > Cyanobacteriia > Phormidesmidales > Phormidesmidaceae > SIO4C1. Next base: position 9,041 of record JBCDDJ010000068.1, read on the forward strand.
AGATATCTATACTGGCGAAGATTTTGAAGCCGCTATCCGGCGGGGGATCGAAGAGGCTGACAATATTGTCTATCTAATTTCGAAGCCTGCGTTGAAGTCAGCCTACTGTCAACAGGAGATCAAACAGGCCCTATCGCTCAACAAGCGGATTATTCCCATACTGCTAGAGGAGCTTGATCTAAGCCAGCTCACTGAAGAGGTCAAAACCATTCAGTTTATTAACCTGGCAGACAATCAGGTTTCATTAGATTTAGAAGAAGATCTCGCCAAACTGCTGCGAACCATCCGCCAGGAAGCCCCCTACTATGACCAGCACAAGCATCTGTTGGTGCAGGCTCTCAAATGGCAGCGACAAAAGCAAAATTCCAGTCTGTTACTGCAGCGGCAGGCGTTAAAAAAATACACCGCCTGGGCTCAAATTGCTAAAAATCGGCCTTTGCAAAAAGCCCTACCGCTGCAGCTACAGTTCCTAGAGGCCAGTCAGGCCCAGCCCCCCGAACAAACCCTGGGGGTCTTTATCAGCCACCATGTAGATGATGTTGATTTTTCACACCGATTAAATGACACGCTGCTGATCCAGGGCAAGAGTACCTGGTTTTCGCCGGGCGGGGCCGAAGCGGATGCAGAAACGCCCCAGGATACCCGCCAGGCCATTGATAATGCTGAAAACTTTGTATTTTTGCTCTCTCCGAGTTCGGTGCGCTCAGAGGCCTGTTTAGCCGAGCTGACCTATGCTCAATTGCGCCAAAAGCGGATTGTGCCCGTGATCTATCGGGACGTCCTCAAATCAACTCTGCCAGAGGGCCTTGAGTCGATTTCCTGGAGTGACTTTCGACAACATGAGGGGGACTTTTTAGTCAACTTTGGCGAGTTGTTTCGGACTTTAGAAAGCGACCCAGAGCATGTGCGATCGCACACCCGTCTGTTGGTCAAAGCCACAGAATGGGATGCGGCCAGCCGGGACGACAGCTTTTTGCTGCGGGGAAAGGACCTGGCAGCGTCAGAGCAGTGGCTTCAACAATCGGTTAGTAAAGTCCCTCAACCCGCAGAGTTGCAGCGAGATTATATCCAGGCCAGTCAGGCCCTGCCCTTCAAAAAAATCAAAGTCAGGACAGTGGCTATGGCCGCTGCCCTCACCACCGTTTTTGTTTCCGCCATCCGTCTGTTGGGGGGGCTCCAACCCCTAGAAGCCCGGATCTACGACCAGTTTTTGCAACTGCGCCCCAGTGAGGCCGAGCCAGACGAGCGACTCCTGATTGTTAAAGTCGATGGCCCTAGCGGCGAGTGGCTACGCGATCAAATGGTTCAAAATCGATATGCCCGTGGCATTGGCACAATCCCCGACGAAGCCCTCAATGAAGCCCTTGAGATTTTAGAAGACCACGACGCCCGCCTGATTGGTTTAGACTTTTTTCGCGATTTCCCAGCCGACGAGGTACTGGTGGGGCGATTATCGCAGACGGCTAATCTCTTTGGTATTTGCCAGACTGCCACCAGCCAAGAGGTGACCGAGATCCATAGCGAAGAAATCCCCCCGGCTCAGGTCGGCTTTGGGGATCTCTTGCAGGACGGTAGCAGGATTGTCCGGCGGCACCCCCTAAAGGTAGAAGACCCCGCCAGCTCAGGCTGTGTTGCCCAAGAGTCCTTTAGCCTGTTGCTAGCCACGACTTATTTGGAAACAGAGGGGGTGACCTATCAAGATCCCTACGAGGAGACAGACGTCATCCTGCCCATGCAGCTGGGAGACACCGTCGTGCCAGAACTGTATGGCAACGGGTCAATTTACAGCAGCAAGTCTGTCTGGCGAGACTGGAGCGACCTGGCTGGCTATCAAACTCTGCTCAATTTTCGGGTTTATGGGGGTGAGCTCAAAAACTTCGCTGAGCAGGTTTCTTTAGATGCGCTGTTGAGAAATGAGGTGTCGCCAGAGTTGATTCGCGATCGCATTGTCCTGATCGGCTACACCGACTTTAGCGATCGCAATACCGATGATTTTAATACCCCCTATGGCGATTCGGTGCCCGGGGTTTACCTCCATGGTCAGATGATCAGCCAGTTGATCAACGCCGCCCTCGAAGATCGGCCCCTGATCCGCTGGTGGCCGTTTTGGGGTGAGACCGGCTGGATTTTGCTGTGGTCGGGGGCCGGGGGCCTGGTGTTTTGGAGGGTTGTGCGCCCCGGTCGGGTGCTCGCCGCCAGTCTGGGCTCGGTGGGGCTATTATCCCTGGCCTGCTACGGCTTTTTAGTCGGGCCCGTGATTTGGGTGCCCTGGGTTCCAGCGCTTTTAGGGGGCAGCATCACCGGGGGGGCAATAGGCTACATGACCTATCGATTACGAAAAGGGTGAAGGATTGTAATGATGAGCGAAAACGATCACAGGTCATTGAGCTACCTCAGACAATTCATGAGGCAACTCGTCACCACATTTCCACTCTCCGGCCCCTCTCTCCCAAACTTGGGAGAGGGGTTGGGGGCGAGGGCCACCGAGGCATCGGGCACTAAACCGATCTCTCCTAAGCGATCGCAGTTCATCGCCCTTGCGATCACCCTCACCCTGGGCCTGACCCTGGCAGACCCGCTGCTCTACCCCGCCCCTGCCGAGGCCTGCTTCTTTTGGCAAGCCTGCGCCCGTCGCCGGGGGCGCGCCACCAACACCCGCGCCGGGGGGAAACGCACGGGCCGTATTCGCGGCGGCAACAACCCCGCCATCCCCTATGTGATTTCGCCTCGCAATACCTGGATTGGCGACCTCCCCGAAACCATCCGCTGGCATCCAGTAGCGGGGGCTAACCACTACACCGTTAGACTCTGGCAGTGGTCCTATGCACGAGATTCAAGGGAGCTGATGATTTGGGAGACCCCCGACCCCGTGGTCGGTACCGCTGAAATTCCCTTTCCAACCCTGGATGTCTCTGAGGACATCACGACAGCGGACACGGTTGAAATCGCACTACCCGTGCTGGCATTGGAACCGGGGATTTACTACTCGATTGAGGTGATTACCGACGCTGGGGTTTCGTCTAATGAGGATGAAGGCTATCTCCAATCAGGGTTTCAACTTTTGTTTGAAGAAGATTATGGGGAGTTGCGATCGCGCCTAGCCGAGGTCAACACGGGTGATGCCACGACGGCTGAGGAGGCAACTTTGGCTGAGGCCGGGGTGTACTTCTTAGATGAAATGTATGCCGATGCCCTGCGGATTTTAGAACCGTTGACCCTCGACCCCGCCGCCTCTGATTTGGTCTATACCGCCCTGGGCGATATCTATAGCAAAATCGGGTTAAATCTGTTGGCGCTCGAAGCCTATGGGCAGGCATTGGAGCTGGCCAGAGTCAATCCAACCAGCTCCGATGACAGGCTGCTCAGCGAAGCCATCATTTTGGTCAACCAGGCCGATGTCTACGCCACCCAGGGCAATTTTGACCAGGCGCAACAGCGCCTAACCCAAGCGCGTATCGCCTACAGTCTGCTCGGAGCTGAGGTAGAAATCTCTGTTTTAGATCGCCGCATCGAAGTGTTATCCACGGCGCAATGGCAGTCCCCCTAGGGACTGTACCCTAAGCTAACTCCCGAGTCCCCATCCCAACTCTCTACTCACTAAAATGTCTCCTCTACTCGATCGTCACCTAGCCTTCGCCGCCCTGGTCAGCATCTTTTTGCTTCCCATAGAGGCCCAAGCCCAGTCCGTGACCGCCGCCCCAGATGGCACCGGCACCAGCATTCAAACCACCCAGCAAACCACGGGTAGCCTGTATGACATTCGCGGCGGCACCCCCTCGGGCGATGGGGCCACCCTGTTCCACAGCTTTGACCAGTTTGGGTTGCTCACGGGGGAGACCGCCCGGTTTGCTAACCCCGCTGCCCTCGAAAATATTTTGGGCCGCGTCACTGGCGGAGAAGCCTCCATTATCGATGGTCTGCTACAGGTCAACGGTTCGGCAAATCTCTATCTGCTCAATCCGGCGGGGGTGTTGTTTGGTGACAATGCGCGACTCAATCTAGGCGGCGACTTTTCGGTTTCAACGGCAACCGGGATAGCCTTTGGAGAGACCTTATTCAATGCCCTGGGGGCAAACGACCTGAGTGCGATCACCGGCAACCCGACCGGGTATATTTTTGGGGCCGAGCAGGCCAGCGCGATCCTCAATGCAGGCGACCTGGCCGTTAATCAAGGACAGTCCCTAACCCTCCTGGGGGGACAGGTGATCAATACGGGGCAACTCTCTGCGCCCGGTGGCGAGATCTTAGTGATAGCCGTGCCCGGTGAGAATCTAGTGCGGGTCAGCCAGGAAGACGCTTTGCTGGACTTGGAGTTAGCCACATTACCGAGCGAATTTTCGACCCGATCAGCGTCAACCACCTCAGAATTGACGGCCTCGACCTTACCCGCCTTACTGACGGGTGCAGGGGATTTGGAGGTTGCCACCAATATTACGCTTAATGCTGACGGGAGTGTCCGTTTATCTAACTCGACCTTGCCGATTCCGGTGGATGCGGGGACGGCGGTCGTAGGTGGCGATGTCACTGCCAATAATAGTGGCAACATTGGCATCTTTGGCGATCGCATCGCCCTGGTTAATACCACCGTCGAGGCATCGGGCGAGACTGGGGGCGGCACTGTCTTGATTGGGGGAGACCTGGGCAATGCCCCCCGCGCAACGGCCACCTTTATTGATGATGCTTCAACCGTTCAAGCCAACGCACAGGCAGCCGGGAATGGCGGAACCATCGTTGCCTGGGGGACTGACCTGCTACGGCTAGCTGGCCAGCTCTCTGCCCGAGGAGGAGCACTCGAGGGCAATGGCGGTTTTATCGAAACCAGCAGCCTTGGCACCTTAGATATCAGCACTACACCTGATATCTCCGCCAGCAATGGCTTGGGGGGCACCTGGCTGCTCGACCCCCCCGATATAAGAATTGTTGAAGATGATGACGTCACGGAGAACACCCTGATTGGCAACAGCCCATTTGTATTAGACAGTCTACAAACAGAGGAGGTTACCCTGGGGATTTCCGTGCTTCGCAATGCCTTGACGGGCGGTGCCAACGTTGAAATCAGAACAGGAAATGGAAGAACTCCTGGCGATGGGGATATCGTTCTAGATGCAGCACTTGATTATAACGGCACCGGCAACAACAGGCTCAGGTTGAACGCCGAGGGGGTTATCCGGATTTTGCAGCCTATCATCGATAGCCAACCCGGTAACGACGCTTTAAGTTTGCGGCTCAGATCTCAAAAGATCATCTCCATCGAAAATACGGTCAATGTCGGTAGCACCGGGATTACTTTAGAGGCCAGACAAGGTCCCCTTAACGAAAATTTTCTTGGAGAAACTGAGTTTTTGGGGGGCAACGATACAGCACTTTTTAATACCTTGTCCGGCTCATCTGGCAGCAAGCTTCTGGGACTAGGAAATCTAACAGGTGAAACCCTTACCGTTCGAGCTTTAGATGCTGATCAGGATTACAGTTTTGTAGAGGGGAGTTCTGCCGTCTCTACCTTAAACAGCGACGGCTTTCTAGAATCCGGTAGTTTGTTCGGTCCCTTCATTTCACCGACTGAATTGGCTGCCATTTCAGACAATTTTCAGACTGTAACAATCGGCTCACCTACAGATGCAGGTCAGGTTATTTTTGCCGGGAGCACACCTCAGGAGATCACACTCGAGAGACCGATCACCTTTTTAACAGGCAATGGTCGCTTTGACCTTACAAACACGACCCTCAGAGGGGCAGATGTCACCTTTCGATCAACTCAAGATCTAGAGATTATTGGAGACGTGAATGCCTTTAACGACAGCATTCGTTTTAGGGGAGATGACTCAATTAATATCGACAATATTACTTCAAATGGGGGTAGGGTATCGATCAACAATCGCCAGGGCGATATCAGCATAGGTGAGGTTATTACCACTGGCATCAATGGCGATGCGGGAGATGTCCTGGTTGAGGCAGCCGGGAATGTGGTTTTCGACTCGATCAATGCAGAAAGTCTCGAAGGATCCGGGGGCAATGTGACCATTTTCGCCCCCCAGGGAACTGTGCGAGGGACCGGTGTTATTAGCGACGCATCTGTAACCATTGATACGACATTTAGTGGTGCAGAGGGTTCATCTCAGCGTCAGGAAACCACTATAAACTCATCCGCTACGATTTCTACCGAAGGGGCCACTGAGAATGGCGGGATTTCTATTACCCATGCTGGCGGCGCTATTGACCCGGTAATTCCCTTTGAGATTGGCAATGCTGCGGTCAATGGCACGGTGGGTGTACTGACCACAGGGGCTACAACGCTAACAGAAGACAATCCTGACAATCCGTTTTTTGACAGCTTTACCGAGGGTGACATCGAGATCATCACCACAGACACCCCAGAGGTCGTCACGCCCCCGGAGCCCAACCCCGTCCTGGGTGAAACGTTAGATCTCCCCGACTGTGTTACAAACTGTATCTCTGATCTACTGACTAGGCAGGATAATTTATCGGCAAGCGCATCAACAGACCCTAAGCTCATCTTTGCTCAGCTAGAAAAGCGACTCACCTCAGAGTTTGTTGACTATCTCAGCCCTGGTTTTGCTCGCCCAGGGACAGTCGTTGCGGCTCAGGCTAACGCGACGGAGGCTGATGATGCCCCGGCTGGCGCGATCGCACCGAGTGAACCCATCTCCTCAGCCAGCTACATCGACCAGCTTGAGCTGGGTCAATCCCCTGAGGTCGTTGACTTACCAACGGCCCAACAAAAACTCCTCGACGTCCAAACCAAAACCGGCAAGAAACCCGCTTTGATCTATGCCGTGTTTGGCACTAACCTCGAAAATTTTGACGAAGCAGGCAATATCCTCAATGCCTCAACGCCATCCGACCCATTAGAGCTCTTACTGGTCACCGCCGAAGGCAACCCCATATATGTGCCACTCGAGGTTACCCGCAAAGAGGTCATCACCATGGCCCAGCGGCTGCGTCGTCAGGTCTCGACCCCCAGCCGGGTTACCTCCAAAACTTACTTGCTCCCAGCCCAAACCCTCTACCAGTGGCTGGTGGCTCCCCTGGAAGCCGAGCTGGAGGCCCAGGGCATCGATACCCTTAGTTTTATCACCGATGCCGGTTTGCGCTCCACGCCCTTCGCCACCCTCCATGACGGAGAACAATTTATTATCGAAAAAAACTACAACATTGGGCTGATGCCTAGCCTCAGTCTGACCGATCTGACCTATCAAGACATTCGCAATGTAGAAGCTCTACTCACCGGCACCGCCGCCTTTGCAGACCAGGCCGACTTGCCCGGGGTCCCGGTCGAGCTAGAGGCCATCTTCTCTAAATGGCAGGGCCCACCCCCCCTGCAAGATCATGACTTTACCCTCGATAAGTTAATCAATGCGCGTCAGGAAAACCCCTATGGCATTGTCCACCTGGCGACCCATGGCGAGTTTGCCACAGGGGCTTTAGAACAGTCTTACATCCAGCTTTACGACCAAAAGCTGCGGCTGCATCAGCTGCGGGAGCTGGGTCTACATCAGCCCTCATTAGAGTTGCTGACGCTGAGTGCCTGTCAGACCGCCCTGGGCAACCGCTCAGCAGAGCTAGGCTTTGCCGGGTTTGCTGTCCTGGCCGGGGCCAAAACGTCAGTCGCCAGCCTGTGGAGCGTCAGTGACGAAGCCTCGACGGGGCTCATGATTGAGTTTTATCGGCAGCTCCAGGGGGACGAACCCACCATTAAAGCAGACGCACTGCGCCGCGCCCAGCTATCAATGATTCGAGGCGATATTTACGCTGAGGACGACCAGCTAGTCGGTCTAACCCAATCACGTCCTCTCCCCCCCGAACTCGCCACCGAAGAGCGCCAGGACTTTAGTCACCCCTACTATTGGGCAGCCTTTAGTCTAGTCGGCAGCCCCTGGTAAACCTGCTCTCCACGCTTGACCACTCATGTCGAAGCCCACTCCCTAACAAAGCAACGCCTGTAGCTTGTCAACCAAGACCTTAGCCGATTCATCCAAATCCACCACCTGCATCAGTCCTGAGTCAACCAGGGGCTGAGCGCGCTCATCTGCGACAGAGCCACCTTGAATGGCAGCCGCCAGGATATCTGCGGTGCGTCCGCTGCCTTGAATCACGATGACCGGGCGACCTGCCCTAACGTTAGCAGCCGCATCTTGCCAGGTAACAGCACCGCCATTGATCAAGACGACCACAGACGGTTTGTCCTGAGCCAGTTGGGTCGCCACATTGGCAATCCAGGCCGACTCATCGCCCCACCGATCACCGGGAACCAATAAACAGTGGGTATGGTTCGCTTCGAGGGTTGTCGAGTCAGGGCGTGCCGTTGGCTGATTGGGTAGATTTACCAGGTCTACTGGGGCCACCCCCACTAGCGGAAACTCTCCCCCAATGGCCATTCTGGCCTGACCCATAATTTTCATAATGCCTGCATCGGTACCGCCATCAACGACATATAGACCCAGTTTCTCTGCCAACGGGGCCAGCACATCTGTAAAAAGTGACGTGATACGTTGATAATCAGTCTCACCCAGCTTACTTGCACCGCCGACGAGTACCAGCGTAGGCCGAGCCTCGAGCAGGTTAAGTTCCCCAAGTGCGGAGGGCAGGCTATCTGGGTGCTGTATATGGATTACGGCGGCTGTTGAAGGATCGGACACAATCCTTTGATACCTGACTTCCATGCTCAAAGGGGTTTGACAATCGCGAGAAGGTGACCTAGTAATCAAGGCTCATGATGAATTCGATGACCTCAATATACCCAGCCAGCCATGCGTGATTCGTATAGCTCAGTTCGGATAGTTGTCATTTGCACAGTTTAGGCTGATTTGAGCCGGACCAGGGTTGATAACCACAGCCATATTCACAGCATAAAGTTTGGTGATGTCATCCTATTCAGTCCGTTACACTTTATCACTAGTGAGCAGCGTGTACGGCTCAATCAGCACACCCTCAAGCTGCCAGAAACCGGAACTCTTGAGCCAGACCAACCGACTACGGAAGGCCCTTGCTAAGAAATCCGGTTTCTCTCACTTACTCTAAAATGCGACGCCTAATCCATGACGCAAAAACTAGCTTAACGGATTGCCATCTATCCGCCGAACGGCTACTACAGAAGGCTTAGGGGCTGAGTTAGGCTGTTTGTCAGGCCAATTAGAGCCAACGGGGACCTCCCGATTTTGGAGGAAAGACTCCCCCACGGTTGTCTTCATCTCATATTGATGCGCCTCAGCAGCCATATCCTGACGGATGCCGTTGCGTTCGCCAGGGTGTTGGGCTGACAAAAACAGGGTTTTGTCGTCGTCGGTGAAGAAAGGTCCGGTCATCTCGCATTCCATTGGGCCATAGCCCATCATGACGGGTTCTCCGGCCTGGGGGCCTTCTAACGGAAAATACCACACTGAATTGTTGCCAAATAAACCCAGTAAAGCCTTCTGGGTAAGCACTTCACCCTCTTCAGAGAGACGAGTTGGCACGGGTTTGTTGTGGGTACTGGTCGACATATCCGTGACTAGCCAGAGATTACCCTTGCGATCAAACTCTAGATTGTCGGGGTTTGCAAAGCCAAAGCCACCGTCTACAGGCTCCCCCCCCAGGGCCACCATTTCCCAGGTAAAAGTCATGGCGGCTGGGTCGCTGTCGTCTTCCATCAGCTTCATAATCCAACCGAACTCAAAGTCTTCGCCGTTGGGGCCGACAAAAATCGATTTATCGGGTCCGCCATCGCCGCCGGAGAGCCCGGAGGTAAAGGCGATAAACACGGTGCCATCTGCTCTCACATCAGTATCTTCGGGGCGCGCTGTACTTGTGGCTCCGGCTGCATTTGCAGCAAAGTGGGCATCAATGAGAATGGCCCCTTGTTTCTCCAGCTCGCTGCCTTCGTACAGGTCGCCCAGGGTCGCATATTGCGATTTAAAGGACAGGGCAACGGCATCGTCTTCGACTTTCTCAAAGCCGCCATCGGGGCGACTGGGCAGGGTCACCAGGCCACCCACCACGCTGCTGGGCAGCACGGGGTCAACGGGGGTGCTCGGGGTTAAGGCCATCCACTGGCCCGTGCCGTCAGGATTAAACTTGGCAACATGGAGCATGCCGTCGGCCAGTAAGGCTGAGTTGGCTTTGTCTTGGGGGTCTGTGACGGTGCCTGTACTCATAAATTTGTAGACGTGGCCACCTCTGCGATCGCACCCCGAGTAAAACGCCAGCTGCTTACCGGCCTCGACCCGGACGCCCACCCCCTCGTGGCGAAAGCGCCCTAGCCAGGTGTGCTTGGTGCCGTAGTCATTGGCGTTACTGGGGTCAACTTCGACAATCCAGCCGTA
>JBCDDJ010000069.1:0-19163 GCA_039180385.1 Cyanobacteria bacterium P01_G01_bin.38
GCAATGCCACCGCCGGTGCCGCCGAGGGTATAGGCAGGGCGGATAATCAGCGGATAGCTGCCAATGTCAGCGGCGATTTCATAGGCCTCTTCCAGGGTTTCGGCCAGCCCCGAAGGACAGACCCCCACCCCGATGCGCTCCATCGCCTCTTTGAAAAACTTGCGATCTTCGGCCATCTCAATGGCTGCCAGTTTGGCCCCAATCAGCTCGACCCCGTACTGCTCTAAGACACCTTTTTTAGACAGCTGCACCGCAATATTAAGAGCAGTCTGCCCCCCCATGGTCGGCAACATCGCATCAGGCCGCTCTGCCCGGATGACTTGCTCAACCATTTCAGGGGTCAGGGGCTCGATGTAGGTGCGATCGGCTGTCTCAGGATCGGTCATGATGGTGGCCGGATTAGAGTTAATCAGCACCACCTCGTAACCTTCTTCACGCAGTGCCTTACAGGCTTGAGTCCCCGAATAGTCAAACTCGCAGGCTTGTCCGATTACAATCGGGCCAGAGCCAATCAGCAAAATCTTGTGGAGATCGTCTCGGCGGGGCATAGCAACGCAACTCATTCAAGTAAATCCAGATCATTGTAGGGCTTTCTTTCCCTGCCAACCCATGGATTTTCTGGAGATTTAAGCTAAGACGCCTGAGGTGCGCTAAGGAGAAGATGCCTAAAAAGACACCCATGGCACCCGTCTCGCCTAATCTTCAGGTCGCTGCCAGGGCAGACTTGCCTGTAATAATTGCAACTAGCTCTCAATAAAAAGACCGCCGGATTGAGGCAACTCCCCTCTGTACAAAATGCGTATGAAAGAAAAATGCGCATAAAAAATGAGGGCATCATCAGCGATGCCCTCATCCTAAGGTTTTAGATAGCAAAACCGGACGTGGGCTTAACCCTCGCCGCCTTCGCCGCCTTCACCCCCTTCTTCCGACGGTTCAGCTTCATCGGGTGATGTTGCATCATCGAGCGGAGCTGTTTCTTCCATGGGTTCGACGTCTTCTGTGGGTTCAACGGTGGTGTCGGCACCCCCTCCACAGGCTGCTAAGGTAGCAGCCACACCGAGTCCCAGAAATAGTTGAACGGGCTTGATTCTCATTTTTATCCTCCTCATGAAAGGATTTGATCTCTGGATCACAGACATCGAGTATCTATCATGCACTCAAATATCGGTTTCTGAGCATTCAATAAAAAATCCTGTTGTATCCCTGGATCAGCCGCTGTACACCAGGGTTAGTGCTTAGTCACTAGGCCGGGGAAGAGGGGCATCCCGGCGATCATCCCACTGGGGCAAGCCTTGGGATAAACGCTGACTTCTTAATCGTTTCTTACCCACGTCTTGACCCAGTGCCCCTGTATTTATAGGAGGTCCGAAAGTGCGATAAGTTTTCCCTATGCTTCTTAGTCATCTGAGTTGGGCAGGTAACTCTGGGGAAACAAAATCAGATTTTATTGACTTTTGATGCCAATAAGCAGCCTAAGAATCCCGTATGATAGGGTGAGCGACTATTGCTTCTAACTCTCAATAAACCTGATTTCTTCAATCCTTATCTTTTCCTGACAAACCCTTTATGGCTCTATCGTCCATTTCCGCCGTTCTCCAGATGCAGCAGGTGACCAAGCAGTTTGCATCTAATGCGTTACCGGCTGTCAATGCCGTTGATCTGACCTTATGCAAAGGAGAATTGATAGCGTTATTGGGGCCGTCAGGCTGTGGCAAAACCACCCTGCTGCGGCTAGTGGCTGGGTTTGAGCAAGCCCAGGCAGGCACCATTGAGCTTGACGATCGGAGGGTTTGCGGGGGTGGCAGTTGGGTTGCCCCTGAGCACCGTGATGTCGGCGTGGTTTTCCAAGACTATGCCCTGTTTCCCCATTTGAGCGTTTTTGAGAACGTTGCATTTGGCCTCAAGCATTTGGCGCGACGCGGCCAGCTCGAAAAACGCAAAGTTCGAGACCTGGCCCATCAGTCTCTGAGCTTAGTGGGGCTCAAGGGGTATGAGTCGCGCTACCCCCACGAGCTGTCTGGGGGGCAGCAGCAGCGGGTTGCCCTGGCCCGCGCCCTGGCTCCGCGTCCTTCGCTAATTTTATTGGATGAGCCTTTTAGCAATTTAGATGTGCAGGTGCGGCTCTACCTGCGGCAGGAGGTGCGCGATATTCTCAAAGGGGTGGGCGCATCGGGTATTTTTGTCACCCATGATCAAGAAGAAGCGCTTGCGATCGCAGACAAGGTTGCCGTCATGCGCCAGGGCCACATCGAGCAGCTAGGCACCCCCGAAGAGATCTATCGTGACCCCGCCTCTCGATTTATTGCTGAGTTTGTCACCCAGGCCAACTTTGTCCCAGCTCGCCGGAGTCAAAGTGGTTGGGAAACCGAAGTCGGCCACTTTGATGCCGCCGATGTCGATCTCCCCCCAGCCTCCCGCGCCAGCGAAGGGGAATTGATGATTCGTCAAGAGGACCTGACCATTGAAGCCGATGAAACCGCCCCTCTGATGATTCGCGATCGGCAATTTTTAGGTCGCGAATATAAGTATTGCCTCTTGACCCCCTCATCCCGCACCCTCCATGTGCGCATGCCCATCCATTGCAAATTTCCTATTGGTGCCAAAGTCCGCGCCACCATCGCCGCCCGACAGCTGCGCTTTTTTGCCTACCACGCCAGCCATGGGACGGTAGCGGAGCCAGTGGCAGCGTGAGGATCACCCTCTACCCACTCTATCTACCCTCTACCATGTCTCCCCAAACCCTAGAAACCACCGTCAACAGCTATTTCACCGCTCTGTCATCGCGGAATGAAGCCCAATGGCTTGCCCTGTTTGCCGACGACGGCATTATCTGCGACCCCGTGGGCAGCCCCCCAAAGCTCGTCAAAGAAGCCTCCGGGCAGTTTTTTGCCCTGTTGCAGCAGTTTTATGAACAGCTTACGGTCAGCCCCCAGGCCATTTTTGTCGCAGGCGACGGAGCTGCTGCCCAGTGGCAGATGCAGGTACTTGCCAAAAATGCCCGCCACGGTACCGCCGCAGGCATCAGCGTGTTTGAGTTTAACGAGGCCGGACGGCTCAAAAAAGTCTCGTCTTACTGGGATGAAGCCGCTCTGATGGCGCAGTTGAAAGGATAAGAACTTAGCAATCGTCCCGGAACAGAGAGCTATCGCCGGGTAGTCTACTGAATAGAGCGTCTAAAGGCACACCTAATCTTCCCATGACGAATTTTCTTCCAGACTTCTCAAGTGATGAGACAGCAGCGCAGCGCGATCGCATTCGCTGGTTAGTGATAGCTGCTGTGCTCACTGTGGTCCTCTGGCAGGTGCCCTTCGGGAACTACATCCTGTATCCTTTTACGATTTTGGCCACCTGGTTCCATGAGATGGGCCACGGGTTGACCGCCATGGTGCTGGGGGCCAATTTTGACAAGCTGGTGCTTTACCCCAACGGCTCTGGGGTCGCCCAAAGTAGCGGGGGTGTCTTTGGCGGGCCTTTTGGCCGAGCCCTGGTCAGTGCTGGAGGGCCGATGGGGCCACCGCTGGCGGGGGCCGCGTTGATTGTGGCGTCGCGTCAGCATAAGACCACCCGTTGGGGGCTGATCATCCTGGGAGCCCTACTGATATCGTCAACGGTGGTTTGGGTGCGATCGCTCACGGGTTGGCTGGTGTTGCCTTTATTGGGCGGGGCGATTCTCTACATTGCGCTCAAAACAAAAGCGTGGCAAAAAATCTTCACGCTCCAGTTTTTGGGGATGCAGGCCTGTATCAGCAGCTTTCATCAACTGGATTATCTCTTTACCTATCAGGCCAATATCGGGGGTCGCGCCATGCTCTCCGATACAGGGCAGATGTCAAAGTCGCTGCTGCTACCTCATTGGTTTTGGGGGTGTGTGCTTGCGATCGCAGCCCTCCTGCTGTTGGCAAAAAGCTTGCACCTGGCCTACCGAAAACCCTAGGGCAGCTGCCAAACTGCCCAGTCGCCGACCTCAGCAATGACGGTGCCCGCCATGTCCGGATGCCAGCTGTGTCGGGTCAAAATGTAGCCCGCCTGATAGTCCTGGGCGATCATAGCCAGCTCCTGAGCGCTGTGCTGGCTATACAGTTCATCGCTATAGGATGGCGCAATCATTTCGGGGTCAAGGGGGCCTAAAATACGCTCTATCCGGTCTTGCCAGGTTAAGATGCCCTGGTCAGTGAACGGGAAACTCTTGAAGGTAACCACTACAGACCGCTCTGAATAGTAGCGAAACCCGATATCCGAAGGCGGCACCAACACCAGGGCATCGATGGGGCTATTTTGGCGAAATCGGGCAGCTACAACCTTCAATCCCTCGTCTTGTTGAGTATAAAGCTTGATCTTTCGATGTAGGGGGGTCAGCCTGCTATGGGCGACTGTCCCAGATAGATGTAGCCCCAGATAGATCACCAACCCCGCCAACCCGGCCCGAGCCAGCGGCCTGGAGCGGTGAAAAAATTTGGGAAAGGGTCGCCTCAAGAGGGGGTAGGCCAGACTTGCAAATAGGACAGGCAGATAGGCCCAGCAGGCCAGCAGCACAATTAAAAATAGGGCGTATGCGATCGCAATATCTCGCTGCGCGCTCAATTTCAACTTTTCCAATCCCACTAGGGGATTTAGAAAGGGTTTCAAAAGCGGTTTCAGAGATGGCTTTGACGGTGACGGCTCGTAGCGCCTTGCCAGCCACAGCAACCCTGTCAAAATCAGGAGTGACACAGGGCCTATTCGGTCCACTACGGGCAGCGCTATCAACAACAGGCTGACGGGGTGGTTGCCCCGATGATGATATTCACTGGCCACGACGCCCACCCCAGCCAGGGCGGCAATCAGGGCAAAGGGCGTTGTCCTTGCAAACTGGAGCTTGGCGACTAACGCAATTGGAATCTGCTCTACAAAGACATAGCCCACTAGCACTAGCCCGCAAGCGGTTGCGATCGCGAGTACCAAATGACGCTTTTGAGCTGGGCTGAGCGTCGTTGAAAGCCTCAAGCAAATTAAACCCGCCCCCGTCAAGCTGAGAAAGGAGCGCCAATATTCAGCCGGAAAAGACGACACAATAATGTGGTGCGGATGGCGGATGTCGCCATAGAGATGGACAAAGGCCGAATCGCTCAACCCACTGCTGCTAGTGCTACCTGTCAGTACCATGGGCACATAGACCAGCGATGCAAAGACACCAAAGATCAAGAAGGGAATGAACAGTTTGAGCGGTCGCCGCTGCCGAAGGGCGTCCAGGGCAAACGGAACTCCCCAAAGGCAGGCGGGTAAGAGCCCAATCAAAAACTGTAGCAGGCAGGCTAGCCCAAACATCAGATAGCCTAGTCGCCATCGCCGACGGCAGCAAAAATAAATCCCCCAGACGGCGATGCCCATGGCATAGATGGCTGCAATTGGCTCAGTTCTAAAGATGTCGGTCTTACCCAGGGTGCTATCCTCAACCGCCAGGGCTAAGAAAGCCAGGGCTACCCCCGCAAACCCTGAGCGCCCTAGATAAGTACCCATCGCGCAAAGCCCCAGCACCATGGAACTAAATGCCAGCACAAACAAACCAAAAGACACCGCCGGCAGACTCAACCCCAGCTGATGAAAAAACAGCATCAGGTGATAGTAGTAAAACCGCGCCGTAAACTGCGTCATCTCTTGAATGTAGAAATCCTGACTGAGCAGATTGCTATCAAACAAGGCCGAGATGGCGGGCATCTGATTGTAGGTATTGGCTCGGGTAAACGAATAGCCGTAGGCCACCAGACCACTCAAGATGGCAAACCCATAGGTTTCTAGCGATCGCAAACTCAATTTCAAAGACATAGAATTCCAAAGGCACCGACCGCGATGATTTAAGAATAGATTTCCTATGATTTCATATCCTCGCCCTTATAATGGGGGGACTTTACCCTACAGACATCCCAGGCAACCCGTGACTGCTACCCCTCTCTCTCCCAAAACCCCTTCCCCGACCGCCCTGGAAGCTCGACCTGACACGCTGGGTCGGTTTGGCCAGTTTGGTGGCAAGTACGTCCCCGAGACGCTCATGCCTGCCCTCAGCGAGTTAGAAGCGGCCTACCATCAATATCGCCGCGACCCTGAGTTTAAAGCTGAGCTAGATGGGCTCCTCAAGGATTACGTCGGTCGCCCCAATCCACTGTATTTCGCTGAACGGTTGACTGCCCACTATGCCCGCCCCGATGGTAGTGGCCCCCAGATCTATCTCAAACGAGAAGACCTCAACCACACCGGAGCCCACAAAATCAACAATGCGCTAGGGCAGGTGTTGCTGGCCAAGCGCATGGGCAAACAGCGCGTCATCGCTGAGACCGGGGCCGGTCAGCATGGCGTCGCCACGGCCACGGTGTGTGCCCGATTTGGCATTGAGTGTGTCATCTACATGGGCGTTCAAGATATGGAGCGTCAGGCCCTCAACGTCTTTCGGATGAAGCTGATGGGGGCGACGGTCAGTCCCGTTAGCGCGGGCACTGGCACCCTTAAAGATGCCACCTCCGAGGCAATTCGCGACTGGGTGACGAATGTGGAAACCACCCACTACATCCTGGGCTCCGTGGCCGGTCCCCACCCTTACCCGATGATGGTACGCGACTTCCACGCTTTGATTGGCGAAGAAACCCGTGCCCAGGCCCAGGAAAAATGGGGCGGATTGCCGGATATTCTAGTGGCCTGTGTGGGCGGCGGCTCCAACGCTATGGGCCTATTCCATGAGTTTGTCAATGAACCGTCAGTCCGCCTGATCGGCGTGGAGGCCGCAGGCGAAGGGGTGAATACCGAAAAGCATGCTGCTACCCTGACCCAAGGGCGGGTCGGAGTCCTCCATGGGGCCATGAGCTATTTGCTGCAAGACGGTGAGGGCCAAGTGATCGAAGCCCACTCGGTGAGTGCGGGCCTCGACTACCCAGGGGTGGGCCCGGAGCATAGCTATCTAAAGGACCTGGGTCGGGCTGAATACTACAGCGTCACCGATGCCGAGGCCCTGGAGTCCTTTCAGCTCGTCTCTCGCCTGGAGGGCATCATCCCTGCCCTGGAGACCGCCCACGCCTTTGCCCACCTCGATAAGCTGTGCCCCCAGCTAAAGGGCAGCCCCTACATTGTGCTCAATTGCTCAGGGCGCGGGGATAAGGATGTGCAGACGGTGGCTAAGGTGCTGAAGTTTGATTAGAGATTGAAGACGGGTAGCGGGTAATGGGCAATGCTATGTTCACCGATTGCTCATTACTTATCACCTAAACCCTATTACCAGGAGGAATTTTGGATAATTTTCAGGTGTGCGATCGCGACATTCCCTCAGATCTGTTCGATCGCTATATGGGGTCGAGTGCGATCGCGGTTGATACTGAAACAATGGGGCTCAATCCCCACCGCGATCGGCTCTGTTTGATCCAGCTATGTGATACTGAGGGCACTGTGTCAGCGGTGCGCATTGAGCGCGGTCAGATGGCGGCCCCCCATCTTAAGCAGCTGTTAGAGTCTCCTCAAAGCCTCAAGATTTTCCACTTCGCCCGGTTTGACCTGGCAACCCTAAAACATTACTTGGGTATTGCAGTCAATCCTGTTTTTTGCACCAAAATTGCCAGTAAGTTGGCCCGCACCTATAGCCCCCGTCACGGTCTTAAGGAGCTGGTCAGAGAGCTTCAGGGCATCGAACTGGATAAAACCGCCCAGAGTTCTGATTGGGGGAATGCGGCTAACCTCACCGATGAGCAACTGGCCTATGCCGCTAACGATGTGCGCTATCTCCATGACATGTCTGAGCAGCTCACCTCAATGCTCAAGCGAGAAAACCGATGGGCCTTAGCTCAACAGTGCTTTAACTGTCTGCCCACCTTTGTGGATCTGGACTTGATGCAATACAAAGACATTTTTGAGCATTAAACGCCGCTAGATGGCTTTGAATCAGAAGATATGCCTATCGAGGCGGTGATTAAAACGGTTCAGTCGTGGGTTGAGATGGAGTTAGGGTAAAGCTTTACAAGCCCTCTGTCCCGATAGAACATAGGGATGGCGACTCTTTGAAGAAGCTTAAAATTTCAGAAAAAATGGCTTGATTGTTTTCCCTAAGCGGTTGGGAATCCAACCCGGTTTGACGCTCGACCGGACAATATATCCCGATGACCTTGCCAACAATAGATTCCTGTAACAGCTCTCCCCAGACATGACCGTCATAGGACGAATTTCGATTGTCCCCCAAAATCAGATAAGCGTTTTCCGAAAGCTGCATTGGACCAAACTGATAGGCAGGCGGCTCGGCCAGGTAAGTTTCATCTAGGGGACTGTCATCAACGTAGGTTTGCCCGTTTCTGACCTCGATGGTTTCTCCAGGTATTCCCACAATTCGATGGAGAAAAACAATCTGAGAATCCTCTATTTGTGCTGATATTTGTGCTGAAGATGGGGGACTGTAGATGACTATATCACCGCGCTGGGGAGGGCTAGAACGATAGGTATGCTTATCGACCAGCACTTTATCCCCTACCTCTAAAGTCGGTTCCATCGACCCTGATTGCATAAACCGGGTTTCGAAATCTTGACGAAATTGTTCGAGATCTTGATCTTCGAAGGGGGATGATTGAGCGATAAAGTCTTCTTGCGGACGCCTGTTTATTGAAGAAACCTGACTGTCAGCAAAAACAGCACCCCCTATCATCAAAAGCAGCATGGTTGCCATGGTTGTTCGAGAGAATCTCATCTTACCTTCCAATCCTATTTGGATTAAAGTTGCCTTTACTGTCTGTCTATTCAACAGTTGTAGAGAGATTTCCTGTCAATTCCAAGGATTCAGCCAGCTTGCGCTCTCGCATCAGCAGAAATAGCGGAAAGCCAAAGCCAAAAGAGATCAGAAACATGGCAGCAATGTAGAGCCCCCACAGCCGCATTTTTAGCCGTCGCCCCTCGGTCACAATCAGCAGCATGGCGCAAACCGCTCCTACAGTGACGTCGACTCCAATAAAGCTAGAGGCCGGATTGGCATAAACCTGATCGATAAAGGTGACAATGTCAAAATTTAGAAAATTAGCCAGGGTCATGGCCCCTTGGGTGTCGGTGATAAACTGCACCAGATAGTAGTTAGTCCAGACAAAGCCAACCACCGTTAGGGCAGCATAGATGGCCTGTCGAATGCGGTTCCAGAGCATGGATCTCCCTTTGCAAACTCGATGCTTTTATTGTCCCGCTTTATAGGATTATCGCCACCTTACGAATCGAACATGTACAGTCCCAGGATCACCAGGGTCAGCATATTCGCCAGCCACAGCGGCACACTTCGGCCCTGTGTTTGCCACGTCCCTATCAACCCTATCAGCAGGGCTGCGATGCTCAGCGACACCATTCCCAAGGCCATCGCGTTGAAGAACGAGAGATGGTTTAAGTAGTTCACTTGCTGGCCTGACACGAGGGAGATAGATGCTAGGAGAAGGCTACTGGCACTTAGCCAAAGCGACGTTCTAAGGGGGCCGGGTCTCATCTTAATATCCTACTGCTGGGGGTGGCATCCCCATCCTATTGAATCTGCTGTTTTGATCTATCCACCAAATGGACAAATGTGTCAGGGTTTAGCCATGCTAAGGGGCTGGGATACTCTATTGGTTAAATGATGGCGGCTTGCGGCACTAGCGCGAGGGTAATCATGATGAATTAGTAGTGGTAGAGATCCACAGTTGTGCATAGAAATTGCGCATGGAGTAACTTAGTTGAAACAGCTCAAGACTGAAACCGTATGGCGAACTTTGTCGATGAGGTCATGGAAACAGCATGCGGTCTTCATAATTTCCGCCTAGCGCATCGCCGCTGATGCAGGCTGAGTAACCAAAAAGAGGGAAGCAACCCAACATTCGTTGACTCCACGCTATTTCTGATAAAGTCTATTATTCAGTAATCAGGGGTGCCAACATCAAGCTCCTCAAAACACTTTCGACATGGATTTGTGTGGTATCTAAAAACGGCACATCCGGGTCAGATGATTTTGTTAAGATCAGCGGCAGCTCGGTGCCTCCCAATATTAAGCCCTGAATGTCATGGGCCTGTTTGAGTTTGGCAACGATATCCAGCAAGCCCTGTCGAGTCTCATCCAAAATAATCCCTCGAACCAGTTCACCCATGTATTTCTTGTGAATATAAGCTTGTTCTTGCTCATCTGGGACAACCACCTCAATCCCCTGCTGGGTCAGGATTGCGTCATAAAATTTGCCCTGCATTGTAAATTTGGTGCCAAAGAGTCCAACTTTTTGAATGCCCATTGTGGCTGCTTTTTCACAGGTGGCTTCAACAATACTGATCAGGGGGATCTGCGATGCCGCCTGGA
Organism: Cyanobacteria bacterium P01_G01_bin.38; assembly: GCA_039180385.1. Lineage (GTDB taxonomy): Bacteria > Cyanobacteriota > Cyanobacteriia > Phormidesmidales > Phormidesmidaceae > SIO4C1. The sequence goes on from JBCDDJ010000069.1 coordinate 10,301, forward strand.
CCCTATCAAAGACGATATGGGGTGTATTGGAGGCCAGCAAAGCGAAATCAGCCCCAGCCTTTGCTAGCCTATTGACCTCAGCAGCCAGATATTCTGAGACCTCAGTCAGCTTGTTTGCCCCGATCATATCGAGCATCTTTTTCATGTTGATGCTGTTGATAATGATTTGAGGATAGTTGCCGCTCTTGTCTTGTTCAAGGTAGCCAGCCACAATAAAACGGTAGTATTCAACAGTAGATTCGGGGGCAATGCCACCTACAATACCAACGGTGTTCATAGTTCTCTCCTAATTATTATTTGACAAGTCACCTACCGCCTGCAATCTCAATAAAGGTGCCTGTGGTGTATGAGGCCTCATCTGACAGAAGCCACAAAATAGCCTGGGCAACCTCGACGGCTTCGCCCCCTCGTTTCATCGGGACAAAGGCTTTAACCCGATCAACCCGATTGGGTTCGCCCCCGCTAGCGTGAATATCGGTGTAAATAAATCCTGGACGCACGGCATTTACTCGAATCCCTTCTGCTGCCACTTCTTTAGATAATCCAATCGTCATCGCATCGATGGCCCCTTTAGAGGCGGCATAGTCTACATATTCCCCCGGAGAGCCGAGTCGAGCGGCCACCGATGAGACATTGACGATCGCACCGCCTGCACCGCCGTGTTGGGTAGACATGCGTTTAATCGCTTCTCGGGCACATAAAAACGCCCCAGTGATGTTGATGGCAAAGGTGCGTTCCAGACGAGCTGCATCCATCTGCTCAACTCGCATTTGCTGTTCCAAAATGCCTGCATTATTCACCAGGGCAGCTACTGGCCCAAGCTGTTCATCGACCGTTTGAAAGAGCCGGATAATGTCTGTCTCAGAAGCCATGTCGGCTGCGATCGCAACTGCCCTTCCTCCACCCTGTCTAATCGACTCAACCACCTGCTTAGCCGCGGCTTGACTGTGACAATAGTTCACACAAACTGTATAGCCTCGCTGGGCAGCCAGGATGGCGGTGGCCGCCCCTATCCCCCGACTTCCGCCTGTTACAATCATCACTTTTTCCATCGCCAACAAGATTTATTAACAACGCTTCCAAGCATTTGAGCCCAGTCATTTTCTAGAGACTAAACCCCCTTAGTGCCACGATTCTGGGGAACTTTGAGCTATGGTACGAATCACCCGACAGGGGTTGCCAGCGGCGACAACTCCCGTTGGCACGTCACGGGTGACGACACTGCCAGCCCCGATTGCAGCGCCGTCACCGATACTGACACCGGGACAGATAATCGCGCCGCCACCGATCCAAACATCATTGCCAATCTCAACGGGTAGGGCTGACTCCCAACCCTCCCGACGCTCAGTTGGGGCAAGCGGGTGAACTGCCGTGTAGATCTGCACCTTAGGGCCGAGCAAGACCCGGTCCCCCAACTTCACAATATTGCAGTCGAGGATCACGCAGTCATAGTTCACAAAGAGACGTTCACCGGCGTAGATATTTGAGCCGTAGTCACAGAAAAAGGGCGGCTTTACCTCGGAGTCCTCGCCGAGCGTGCCAAAGAGTTGCTGCATGAGTAGCTGTCGCTGCTCAGTGTCATCGGGCTTGGATAAGTTGAAGGTGTACAGCAGTCTTTGTGCACAGAGATGCCTCTCAGCAAGTTCAGGGTCACTGGCGATGTACAACTCACCTGCAAGCATCCGCTCATGCATTGATGGTCTTGTTCTGGGTCGGTTCATCGATCATTGTCCCGTGTAGTATCCAGGATGGATATGGTTTATGCAGCGGCTAAATAACATTTGAACTGATCATCAATGGTTCGATAGCCAATCCGTTGATAAACCGATTCTCCCATTGGGCTGGCCTGAAGCACGACCCACTTCGCGCCTGCTGAGAAACCAGCGTTGCTAGCCACTCGACAGCAGGCTTCCGCCAGGCCATAACTCCTCGCAGTGGGTTTAGTGCCTACCCAATAAACCCCGGCGATTTGTGGGGTCAGCAGGAGCATCGCGGTCGAGACGGGTTCCCCATTCAAATAAGCGACATAAACCTGCAACTTCGGAGACAGCAGTCGAGACGGCACCCCAAAAATGGCTTCGGTTTCAGCCCTGGGAAAGTCTAACGACTCAAATGCATCAGCATTGACCCGTCGGGCGTCGAGGATTCCCGGCTCATCCGTAACTCGTTTAATCTCCACATTGGCAGGGAGCTGAGGCTCGGCAACTTTGCTCTCTAACCCCATCCAGGGAGCAGCGATGATCGGTTGCATACCAGCCTCCTCCGCTGCCGCGTCAAGATCGTGGTCGACTTGCCCACAGCTCACAATCGTAAAACTACGTCCAAGCGCACTGAAAAAATGTTTGGCCCTGTCTATGACAGCTGGGGCAGGAATCTGAGGATCGATTCGGACTACATAATTCATCAGTAGTGGAAAGGGCGTTGTCCCGGCCATCAGGAGCAACCCGTCTTTTTCAACCAGCTGGCTTGAACGCTGCCAGCGCCCGAATTCTCGATACGCTTCAATAAGGTTAGCGTTAATGAGGGCAAGCGTTTCTGGAGTCAAGGTCTCGCGCTTAATACTCATCATTCCTCCTGGAATATTACATTATGATAGTTTTCGCCGCAGAGAAGAGACAGATTGCTGCTCTTGCCCAGGCCTCGGTTTCACAGGTGCCCCCCCAGCGTCAGTGGAGGAACGTTGCCGCATTGAATAATGCAGCGTCGAATAGTGTTGTTGTCTCTGATTGCTGCTGGTCAGGGTAGAGAGGCTGCCCCAGCGAGAGAGCGTACAAATCGCGCACATGGTTGTTATTCTCCTGTTATTTGCGAATAATGTAGTAATCATTAAACGGGTCGTGTTCAAGCTGCTTAATTTCAAATTTCTGAAACCCAGCTGCTTTCAGCATTTCCATCGCTTTCTCTTGCCCCCAGACGGTACCGAGACCCATGCCCCCTTCGGCCAGCGAGACAGTCATACAGTGCATACAAGAGAGGGTGTACAACATTGGGGCCAGGGGATGGTCGAGATTTTTATCCACATGGCTAGAGGCGTGGATATCTTGCATCAGGTAGGTCCCGTCGGGGCGCAGGGCGCGGTAGATATTCTGCAAGACTAAATCGGGTCGGGCCTGATCGTGGATGGCATCAAAGGTGCAGATCAGGTCATACTGCTCTACTTCGCTAAAGTAAGCTGCATCCTGAACGTGAAATTTGATATTGGTTAACCCCTCGGCAGTGGCGGCAGCGCGGGCCCGATCAACCCCCTCTGCCTGAAAGTCATAGCCGGTAAAGCGACTGGCGGGAAACAGTTTGGCCAGTTTAATCAGGGCTCGCCCGCTGCCGCAGCCTATATCCAACACTCTAATCCCCTTTTTTAAGGCATCGCTCAGGTGGGGTATCAGCGGCAAGATGGCGGTTTCTAACACAGCAACCACCGACTGACCGCTATCTTCAGCCATCACCTCTTGAAAATTGGTGTAGGCCGCATAGGGCACTCCGCCCCCGTGACGAAAACATTCGGTGATTTGGGGTTCAACTTTGCCCAGGTCAGCGATGTATTGGGTAAAGACGGCCAGGTTGTCGGGGCTGGCGGCTCGGGTCAGCAGGGCGGCATGCTCTGAGGGCAGCGTATACATCTGGGTTGTGGGCTCGTAGTCCACCACGCGCCCGGTCACCATCGCATTTAGCCACTCTCGCACATATCGTTCGTTCAGCTGAGCAACCTGGGCAATTTGCTCACTGGTAGCAGCGGGCAACGTCGCCATTATGTCGAAAAGGCCGGTGCGATGGCCAATGGCGGTCATCAGTGCGATCGCACCCCCATTCAGCACATCCAACATCTGCCCAGCAAAGGCGTCTGCTTTATCGGTGTCAAAGGATTGCATAGGGATCTCCTGTGTTTTATTTATACTGACTAGTTTGTATAAATAAAAAGTAATCACGCTTCGTGAAAAACTCGGGAAGGTTTAAACATGCCAAGGGATGGGACTGCTACAAAGACACGAATCTTAGACGTGGCTGAGGCATTGATGATGGGTCATGGCCTAACGGGGACCTCCATTGATCAGGTGTTGGCTAAAGCTAGGGTGACGAAAGGAACCTTTTTTTACCATTTCAAAAGCAAAGCCGACCTCGCCCGGACTTTGATAGAACGCTATGCCGCCCAGGATGAGGCCCATCTCGATGCCCTACTCAAACAGGTTGAAACCCTCAGCTCAGATCCGCTACAGCAGATGTTAAGTTTTCTGGATCTGCTGGTAGCGGATACAGAGAAGCTGATAGAACCCGGTTCAGGGTGTTTGATCGCCTCTTTTGTGTCGCAGTTTGAAGCCGTTGATCCAGCGATTCGTGACATCTCTGCCCGGTCTTTTTTGCATTGGCGAGAACGCCTGGGGGCAAAGTTTGAGGCGGTGATCGCCTAGCATCCACCACGTTTTGATGTCAGTGCTGAAGATTTAGCCCATGGAGTCGTTTCGACCTACGAAGGGGCACTGATTCTAATCCGAGTGTGGCAAGACACGTCTCACCTCTTCCGGCAATTTATCCAGTATCGACAGTACATTGAGCTGTTGTTTATGCCTGAGTGAGCAGTCTTTATCTGGTAAGTCGGTGAGGCGTTCAACCTAAGCCAGGAAATCCCAATGGGGTCAGTAGTCAGTATTGAAAAAGCCGGGGCCAAACACAGTCGATAATCAGCGGTGCCAACAGAGTTTGATCACACTGATTCAGGCTCGACAACCATAATAATTCTTCAATTTCGTTGGAGGGGACAGGCTGACCGATCAGAGCCCCGCTGTAGACATTAGCAATGAGTTGGGTATTGGCCTCATTGGCGGCTTCGGTCACAAACTCTCCTAAAAAATCCACGGTTGCCAAATCAACCTGGCAGCTGAGTTCTTCTTGCACTTCCCGCACAACCGCGTCTAAAGCACTTTCCCCGGGGGCCAACTTCCCTCCAGGGAACATAAATCTTGACGTATTGCGCTTTCTGACCGTGAGCAAAGCGTTGTTTTCAACAACAGCGTAGGCGACGACAGTAAGGGTTGGGGGCATAGGGAAAAGTTGAGTCAGGCAACAGAGCTAGGCACTCAGAGCACCTAAATGGTACTGGGTGAGCACAGGCCAGCCTCTAATAATCCGGAATCCATGTAGACGGATCCCCCGATGTCCGCACACCACCTTCCCTTGAAAAGGTGACCACCACCACATTGCTATCGTCACGGCCAATGTCGAGGTAACCGGTGGACCAAGTCTCAAAGCGATCAAAGCCCGTGATCTCAAGATAGTAGGCTCCAGGCTCTAGCTCAAAGCTTTCGCGGCGGTTAAAGTTGCGGGGGGTAAAAATGCGGCGACCGTTTAGAGAAACATTGGCCCATTCTTGCCCAGGGGCGACAAATTCGACCACGACTCTGCGCTCCTCGGGAATGCGATCGCGAATAATCACCGGATGGGAGTGCCGGTCAGACCGACGGATGATAATATCCGAACTCGCTGCGGGCAGTGCGGGCAAAACCCCAAACCCGAGGCCCAACGCTGCTGCCGCAAGACGACGAAAAATAGGAGGATGAAAAATATTTTCCATGGCTTTATGATCTTGACTGAATGTGACGTGGCGGATTGAATCTTTGACAGCGCTCCGGTACCTCTATCTTAAAGATTGCACCTCTTAATGGCAGCTGTCCTTACAATAATCTTTGTTTAACCCCGTAGGATTTGGAGACGGTGCGATGAAATTTTTTGAGAAACCTGACTCAGACGTTGCCGATCGAGTCCCACCCGGGCAGCATTTAGCCAAAGGGTTTCCGGTGCTCACTTATGGCGACAGCCCGGTGGTCAGTACCGACCAGTGGCAGCTCAAAGTATCTGGCCTGGCCACGCCCAAAACCTTCACCTGGGACGACCTGATGGCCTTACCCCAGAGCCAGTTCACCGCTGATTTTCACTGTGTCACCACCTGGAGCAAACTCGACGTTGAGTGGACGGGGGTGAGGGTGACCGACTTTCTCAATGCGATTGAGGTAGATCCTAAAGCTGCCCATGTCATGCAGCACTGCTACGGCGGCTATACCACCAATGTAGCCATGGCAGACTTTGCCCGACCAGAAAACTTTTTGGCCCACACCTTGTTTGAGGACCCCCTGCCCAAAGACCACGGTGGCCCCCTGCGGCTGGTAATCCCCCACCTCTACGCCTGGAAAAGTGCCAAGTGGCTAAATGGCCTGGAGTTTTTAGAAACCATGGCACTGGGCTTTTGGGAGCGCAACGGCTATCACCATCGCGGTGAGCCCTGGGCTGTAGAGCGCTACAGTACGCGATAAAAAATCGGCAGGCAAATTTTAGTAGGCGGAAGCTGCCCTGACTTAGCGGTAAAGATGTCGAATGGGAACCTTTAGTTAGGAACGCAAACCTAGTTGAGTTTCAAATTTTGAGTGAATGGCTCTGATTAACTGACAAAAGTTCTGAAACCTGCAATTTAGGTTGTTTTGGCTAGCGACTGGAAGTCGCGCCTACCGATACAGAATCGGCCTGCGTCGATTGGGGAAAACCTCCTTTAAAGACCTAGGCTGCGCAGGCGGACTATATCACTATCCTGCTTGTCTTACCCGCTTTTTCCTTGACATCATGTTGGTCAGCAATTTTTCTGAAAGTGATCCCGTTTTAGCTGGGCTGCCCTACGAAGCGCGGCAGTGGCTAGAAGGATTGCCCTGGGCGCAACGCCGCTATGTGCTGTCGCTGTGCCACGTGATGTGTGCCACCCCCCCGGAAATCCAGGCAGAGTTTTTAGACGATTACACCGCCGACGGCGTGATCTCTCGCATCATCCATGATCAAGACACCCAGCAGCGGGTCTATCTGCACCTTGAGCGTTTTTGCATTGAAACCCAGCTCAGCGAGCCCCTGCTAAGGCGCTACATTCGTCAGTTTTATATGCACTCGGCCCAGACTAGCCAGCACACCAATATTTATCTCGAGACAGCGCTACAGCTGATGTCGAGCACCCAGGAGCACAACAGCATTCTCAGCTATATTCTCGGGTTTGAGTTACTTAAACTGTTGTTCCAAATGAGCTGGGAGCAACACGAAAAGCTCTACCGTCTGCAGGCCAGTCAAGAAGACTTTATCCGCACCTATATTCGACCGATTCAAACGGCCCATCGGCTCAATGGCATCATCGTGCCCAAAAACGAAACCCAGTTTTTTGCCCGGCGCGACTACTTTATACAACGGCCTCAGCTCAGCCCTAAAAGGCTCGACACCTTGGTGAGGGCCACTTTTACCGCCGACACAGTTGTGCAAATTGGGTTCTCAATTATGCGCCACCCCAATGCGGTGCAATTTGATCACGACCATATTTACGGAGACAACTCCAACCATGTGACGATTTTGAATGGTTAGGGAGAAGAGGCATTCTTTGGCGATTAGTCAACGATCCTAACCGCACCTGCCTGGATTGCATCAAACAACCGATTAATCTGCCGCCGCTCTTGTTCGTCAACGGTGCCATCGGCCATCACCATCTGCGACAGGTCTTGATATTGCTGATAGCTAATTTTTTTAGTGACGACCAGGCGATCAACTAGCTTGGCAACATCAGATTTAGGAGTCGGTTGCTGAGGGTTCATGATATTCAGAAATATTTTACAGCGGGCAAAGGTATCCAAATAGTACCCAATAGTGGCCCAAAATATGTCGGATTTGTGCGTATTCACAATGGAAGAAGGATAAGCGGACAGAACAACCAGGGGAAGCAGCAAATACCGTAGGGGCAAAGGTTACCTTGCTCTGCAAAATCAGTGCCACCAACCGGTCAGCCGATTCAACGCAAAAATCACCTTGCCAGGCATCACGACATCTGCCCAATGCGAAATTTGACGCGATCAATCGGTATTTAAAGAATAGCTCTAACCCATATTAAATGCTGGAATACGGACTTTTAGCACTGACAACGGCGTATCACCTTTGGGAGTGCTGGCGAGAAAATCAGCAATCGCCCCCGGGCAGATTAATCGATATCGGTGGTTATCGGCTGCATTTATATGAAAGCGGCACCGCGAAAGCGGATCAACCCACCATTGTCTTTGACCACAGCTTAGGCGGCGTCGAGGGCTACTTGCTGATTGATGAAATTGCCAAGTTTGCCAGGGTTTGTGTCTATGACCGGGCAGGCTACAGCTGGAGTCAACACAGCCCCTATCCCCGCACCAGTGGGGTGATTGCTCAAGAGCTTGACGATCTACTGACAGGAGCGGGCATCGAGCCACCGTATTTGCTGGTGGGCGAGTCTTTTGGTAGTTACAATATGCGACTCTATGCCCACATTTTTCCTGAGAAGGTGGCGGGGTTGGTTCTCACTGACGGGCTGCACGAATCAGGCATGCTCAAGATGCCGGTGAGCCTGCGACTGCTCAAGGCTTTTTTTACCTCTGGCTTTTGGATGTCAACCCTGGGTTCGGCCTTGGGCATTGTGCGGGTCCTCAACGCGGTCGGTCTCTTTCAGTTCCTCAAACCTGAGCTACGGCAATTTTCTGATATCCAGAGAAAAGCTGTTTTTCGCTCCTTTTGCCGCCCCAAGCACTGGATTACCATGAGTCGCGAGATTATGGATTTACACACCAGCGGTCTGCAACTAAGGGACGCTAAAGATTTGGGGACACTTCCCATTGTGAATATCAAAGCGGCTCATTTCTTTAAGCCCTCTTTTATATCAGGCATTTTGCCATTGCAGGCTGCTGATAGACTTCGCGATCGCATGCACGCAGATCTAATGCAGCTATCCGATCAATGCATTCAGCTACAAGCCCACCACAGCAGCCATTTTGTCTGGGTCGATGAGCCCGATGTGATTCTCAAAGCGATTAAAATCTGCCTGGTGCGCTCTACC
>JBCDDJ010000070.1:0-19105 GCA_039180385.1 Cyanobacteria bacterium P01_G01_bin.38
ATCTAGGGAAGCCGCTTCCCAGATGGGGTAGAAGTGCAGACCAATCGCGTTGGACGAAGGCACAACTGCTCCGGAGATCATGTTGTTGCCGTAGAGCAGTGAACCCGCAACCGGCTCACGGATGCCGTCGATGTCGACGGGGGGAGCTGCGATGAACGCAATTACGAAGCAAGCAGTAGCAGCTAGCAAAGTAGGAATCATCAACACGCCGAACCAGCCTACATAGAGGCGGTTTTCGGTGCTGGTGACCCACTGGCAGAACTGCTCCCACAGGTTAGCGCTTTGGCGCTGCTGTAGAGTAGTTGTCATAATGGATAATTCCGTTGTTAAGGTGCATATGATGTATGAAACAAGCCTTGATAAAAAGCGTTAAGCTTTCTCTCGCCGCTTGTTTATAAATGTAACGGATTTATCGGTTTATTTCAAGTCTCTTAACATTCTATTCAGGATTGAGCTGCCTGGAAAGCCGAACTTTCCAACTGTGAAACAGCTGCGCAGCGGTCAATTTGACGGTTTTTAACTCGGTCAACCAACTTTGCAAATGCCTCTCATAAAGCACCGTAATCTGGGCTACTAGCGTTCTGGGCGGGAAAGTATTCTTAATCTAGTAATCAGTAGGCAGTAGTTGATAAGACTCTGTCTACTGCCTACTGATTACTTCTGACTTAGCCAAACTATTCTGCTCTAAGCAACTCCCCTCAAAAGACCCCCTAAAACTCAAAGTAAATGTAGGGGGCTGTCTCAGTGGGGGCTAATAGCCAGGCGATGTAAAGACTCACCGGGATCAACAGTAGCTTGACGGGCCAGCTCAGCTGGAGCTGGAGCCCCCGGCGAAAGGCGTACAAAAGGCCCATAATAGCGGTAATCAAGCTCAGCAGCAGGGCAATTTCTCCGCGGCCCAGGCCCAGAGACTCTACATATACTTTTTGAGCAAACTGCACATCGGCGCTGTGGCCAAAGAGATGGGAGATGACCCAGCCGGAGTCCTGTAGGTTTGGCAATCGAAAGAAAATCCAACTGCCGAACACCATGAGTTGGGTCATTCCCCAAGCGAGCATTAAGCCAGGAAAGCTGGCCCAAAGCTGCTGCAAGGGTTGCCAGCGGTCGGCAAGACTGCGGTTTAATCGATGGACCACCAGCGCCAGACCGTGCAGCCCCCCCCACACCACAAAGCCCCACTGGTCGCCGTGCCAAATACCCGCAATTAGCATGACGGTGAGTAAGTTTAGGCAAGTCCTCACTAGGCCTTGACGGGAGCCCCCCAGGGGGAAATAGAGATAGTTGCGCAGCCAATCGCCCAGGGTAATGTGCCACTGCCGCCAAAAGTCTGCAATGCTGCGGGTAAAGTAAGGAAAATCAAAATTTTGAGGTAAAACGATACCCAGCAACAGGGCGCTGCCTCGGGCAATATCGACATAGCCACTGAAGTCTAAATAGATCTGCAGACCGTAGGCAAAGGTCGCCAGCCACAAATCACCACTGCCGGCCCGCTCCAGATTATCAAAACTGAGATTGACCAATAGTCCAATGTGGTCGGCCAAAATCAGTTTTTTGAAGGCCCCGGAGGCAATCAGCCAGCCTCCTTCGGTCAGCCGGTCAATGGTCGGAAACGTGGGCTGTTTAAGCTGGCTGATAAAGCTTTGAAAGCGGGTGATCGGGCCAGAAATTAGCTTTGGAAAAAACAGCTTGTAGGCGGCAAACTCTGCCAGGCTGCTGGTGGCCGGTGCGCCTCGGTAGACATCCACCAGATAGGCAATCGCTTCAAAGCAAAAAAAGCTTAGCCCCAACGGCATCAGTAAGTTAAACAAAGTGGGATTGCCGTCTGCAGTGGTGGTCGCCCAGCCCACTGACGCCAGCATCGCTGGGGCATATTTAAAGGTCAGTAGCAAAATGATGTTGAGGGCAATGCCCGCCCACATTAGCCACCATCGACGGCGACCCCAGTCTTGCTGGGCAAAATGCCATTCTTCATTAGAGATTCGCCAGTCTAGGGGGGCGCTAATGGCTCGGGCAATAAAAAAGTTACTGCCCACCAGCACCAGCATCAGCGGGATATATTGCAGCTGTAGCGACCCATAGAACCCCAGACTCACCGCAACCAATAGCCACAGCTTGAGCTTGCGACTGGGGGTCAGCCAGTAAAGCGCGAAGGTACAGAGTAGAAATACGCCGTAGAAAATAGTCGGTAAGAGCATAGATTAAGGGAGCGCTCAGTTAGGCTCAGGCCAAGGGATTAAGGGGTCTTGGGCCAGTCGATGGGAGACTTGATAAGCCCCATAACGATTGAGGTGGCTGGGGTCAGAAAAATAGTCATAGCGCTCGGGCCAAAGCTGCCCAAAGTCGCGATAGAAGAAGCCGGGGCGAGCCGCCGCTAACTGCAGCATGTAACGCTGAAAGACCTGTTCGGCATCAAGGCGAGAGGTGTCTAAATATTCGTCAGTGAGAGGGGTGTTAATAAAAATCAGTGGAATTTGTTGGGACTGGGTATATTCGATCAGATTATTGAGGGCGCTTGTTTGTACCCCTTCAATTTTGAATGAATCGTAGTCACTATCGTAGGCCCCGGCAACCCGCGCATGGTCTTGGTAATAGGTGGCGGGGTTAAAGCGCACTGACAGCGATAAAAAGCCATCAAAATCAACCAGGTCGGTCGGGGCTAGGACCGCTGTGGCTTCTTCATCCGGCTGTGTCGGTGAACTTAGATCCGGCAAGAGCGCACTCAGGCCCTCTCTAAAAACGAGCTTGACGCGATCGCGATCGGCGAAACTGGCAGAGGCTTTGCCGACAGTGCGACTGATGTAGCGATCGGCTTGATTAGAATAGCTAGTTACCTGTTCAGCCAAATTGTGCCACTGGGGTTGGCTTTCGGAGAGGTCGGTGCTGGCTGCCCCTGCGCTCAGTTCCTCTGGAAAGAGGGTACCGCCTATGAGCTGCTGATAGCCCTCTGAAACTTTGATCGCATTGAAGGTGATATCGACCCGGCCACTATTAAAGGCACGGGCACCGTCGGCCCATAGCACCAGCTTAGGGGGTGGATAGGGCTGGATTAGCTCGCGCACGATCAGATCAGCCACCTGGGCGGTGGAGCCATTGACCCCAAAATTAAACACATCCATGTCTTCGTAGCCAAGGGAGGTCAGGGCCTGTTTGAGGGCCGCGGGATCGATACCCCGCAGTGCCCGAGAGCTGCCGATTACCAAGACATCGGGGGGACCAAACTCAGCCACTCGCTGATCGTAAAGGGCGAGTTTTTCATCGAGCTGACGACTCTTAAAAGTGGGGTAAGGCGACGACGCGAGCAGAGAGCTGACGGAGACAAAAGACTGTTGCGGACTGCCGATTAAATCGGTGTCGTTGATCGCTGAGGTAGAAAAATCGTCGTTCGAAAATTTACTATCCCTATTTGGCTCCCCTTCAGCGCTGTCCTGTCCAGCGCCTTGTTGTCCCCAGTTAAGCTCGGCCAGCTCTTCTTCAAAAGCAGACATGGCCGTGTCTGGGGCTTTTGGGCGGGGGGGCTCAATCCGCACGGGGGGAGTAGCTGGCTGGGGTGGATTGGCTACCTGGCCCATGATCCAATCAGTTTGGAAGGCAAGGAGTAGGCCCACAAGGCCCCACACTAGGGCAACCTTGCGGTTAGACTGACGAACCGGGGGGAGGGCAGGCTGATCAACGGGCAGCTCACTGGCGGCGGCAAAGAGATGGCTCTGGAGCAGCACCTGTCGGGCGACATCTGTAACCTGTGTGCTGACCTCTTTAACTAACCCTTTTAAGTCGCTGGCCTGAAAGGGGGCCGTGACTTGGATCAGGGGTTCAGCCTCGGCTGATTCGCCAGGGGGGATTAGATCGCTTAGATAGCTATCGGAGGCCGCAAACTCAGGGGTAGCCTCTGGGACAAGGCGTTTGCGGGCGTTGAAGTCGAAGCCGTGGGTCCAGTCGGGGCGCTTTTGCCCAGCCCGACGGCCATAGATGCGAATGCCGTCGACATCTTGGAGACGGTGCTGCTGGAGAAACTGCAGCACAGAGGGCGCAACGGCCTGGCGAGTCGGGCAGAGTGGCCCATCTACCATGACATGTAGGCGCTGATCTTTGGTCAACAGCTGTACGCGGACGCCCCCGGTGGCGAGCTGTTCGTCTAGGTCAGGGTTGAGGCGGCGGGTCAGGCAGTAGGCGATCGCAGGCAGGTCGCCCCGTTGCGCCAGGGTCTCGGGGGTCTCGGCTAACGCTTCACTGTCGGCGGCTGGCAGTTCTAGGCGCTCAAACCAGTCTGGGTTGACCCCGTCTGAGGAAGGGCCATAGATCATGGCACGGTGGATGCCCTGGGGACCCAGCTGATCGAGCAGGGCTGAGATCGCATCGTTAATCTCAGTGGCGATTTCAGTCGTCGGGGACGCTGGCTTGGCAGACGCCTGGGTTGTGCCCGTCGCCAAAGGATTACAGACGATATGCAGAGTGGCGTCTTTGAGCTCTGATGTGATCGTCACATCCAGGGGCCCTAGGGTGGCGTTAAGCAGTCGGGTAATGGACTCTAGATCGCCCCACCGTGCCCATTCCTTGAGCATGTCTTCGGGGGGGGTCAAATCAACCCGCAGTCGCCAGTCGGGGTCGTCTTCTCCCTCGACTTTGATGGTCAAGACCGCATCTTGAAACTGGGTCAGGTTTAAGTCGCGCAGCCGCTGTGCCGTGGGGGGAGCTACCAGGGTGGGATCAGGTCTATAGCTGGCCTTGCAAAAAATCCATAGACGGGCAATTAAATCCGCCGCGGGGTCCACGGATACTGGATGGCTGGCCGCCCTGGCTGTCACCACTTGCTTGGCTCGATGGGCCTTACCGGAAACCGCCCGAATCCGCACCCGCACCCCAATATCGAGGGCACTCAGGGTTTCGCTCAGGTAACGTGCGATCGCATCGGGGTCACCCTTGCGGGCCAGACTCACATTGGACAGCACAATGGCCGACGCCGTGGGATCGAGGTGGCCGATGGTCGAGGACGTTTCGGAGTCTGCTCTGCTTTGCTGCAGCTCGTTGACAGCCTGATGCACGGCCTCAGCATCCCCACTGGCCTGCACCAGCTGATCGAGGTGACGCTCCAGGCGATTTAAATAGATCGGCGACGACCAGGCCGGTTTTTTTTGCCCCGGCAGCCGACTATAAAAATAGAGCTGGTAGATTTCTGGAAACTTTTCAGACAGTAGCGCTTGCGCCTCTGGCTCGAGCAGTGCATTCACCAACCGCAGCAGGACATATTCACGATCAAGGGACTCGGGTGACTCACAGAGCACATGCAAAATATTGCCGCGCAGCTTCGTTTGAACGTCACTGCCCGGCTGCTTGATGGCACTTTGCAGCCAGGGAATCAGCTCGGTCGGTGAAGACTCTAGACTTGACTTTGGATGGGCTAGCTTGGGCTTTCTTAACATAGCGCTGCAGAAGCGAGCTTCGACAAACTAGGGGACATTCAAACATTCATTTATTGCTGACCATGAATAGCACAAAACTCCTTGATTTAATCTGAGTTTTTTCAATCAATTATGCGCTTGGGCCTAAGATAAGAACTGATACCCTTGGCCGTCTCCGGGTCGGGGTCCCTCAGGGAAAGGCTAAAAAATGAGCCGATGGCGATTTAGTCTATCTTTCAGACAGCAGGTTAACGTATGAAAGGGGTGTATGCCCTAAAAATCGTATTAAATCGTAAGGCTTACTCCAATCTTACTCATTGGGCTACTACAGTTGTCATAAAAGTAAGGACTGTCTAAGGATAGATAGCTACAGATAGAGGCCCTCTGTTTAAGGAAGCATCCGTTGACCTTAAAGTTGCTATATCTTTTACTACGAGCATTCTCGTTATGCAACCATTTCGCGCCGAATCCGATAAATTTAATCTCCAAAAACCGCTAGAACTCCCCATTTCCCCAGAATGGCTGGTGGGGGTGGCCACGGTGCCCCTCTTGGGGGGGCTGGTTTTGGCCCATACGGCGCAGCACTGGCTGATTCAGGTTGGGATGGCTAGCGAAGAAATCTTTCGGGGAGAACGACTGCCGGTCTTAAATGTCCCCCCAGATATCTCTAGCTAGTCACCGCCCGTTGCTGACTAGCTGGCTTTTAACAAAACTAGCCGCGACAGGGGCCTAAACCTCCTACAATTTTCTTGAATATCTTACGTTTAACCGAATGAGTTCAACCGTTTACTCCGAAGGTGACATGTCACCCCTTACCAGTCCAGACACCCAGCTAGATCGTCAAATCGCATCAGTGGCGGATGTTGCCGCCCATGATTGGTTTTTGAGGCATCGCCTCAAAACGGTTGAAGACATTTGGGAGACCGTGATTGGGACCGAGTGCGGTCAAGAGCTAGTAGAGCTTTTAAATCGGCTGCGACGGATCTGTTTGCCAGACGGCCAGGCAGATACCGCCCTGGATACCCACAATGTTTTAGAAGTGATTGAGCAGCTCAGCCTCGAAGAGGCCATCCGCATGGCCCGTGCCTTCGCGCTTTACTTTCAACTGATTAATATTGTTGAGCAACATTACGAGCAGCGGGGGCAGCAGCGCCAATATCGGGCGGCCTATGAAGAAGCCGCTGTGGCGGCCCATGGCGCAAGGTCACAAGCGTTTGCAAGCAGGGGAGCGGCGGGCGGCAGGGCGGCTGACAATGGAGACGGTGCTCAGATCGGCCAGAGCCATTCCGCTTCATTTTTGGCCAGCGTGGTCGAGAAAAGTATTGCCCCCCACGGCTCCTCCCCCAAAGACATTGGGACGTTTTACTGGCTGTTTCCGACCCTCAAGCAGCTCAATGTACCGCCGCAGCTGATTCAGCGCCTGATCAACCAGCTTGATGTGCGGCTGGTCTTTACCGCCCACCCCACCGAAATTGTGCGCCACACCATTCGAGATAAGCAGCGGCGCATCTCAGATATTTTGCGACAGCTTGATCAGGCCGAAGAAAGTGCCCGCTCTTTGGGCCTGCCTTCCTCCTGGGAAATTGAAGGGCTCAAGGAGCAGCTCACCGAAGAGATCCGCCTGTGGTGGCGCACGGATGAGCTGCACCAGTTTAAGCCCTCGGTGTTAGATGAGGTCGATTTTACGCTGCACTACTTTGATGTGGTGCTGTTTGATGCGATTCCCCAGCTCTATGGGCGATTTAAGCGCGCCCTAAAAAGCACCTTTCCCTCGTTACAGCCTCCTAAATACGACTTTTGTCGGTTTGGCTCTTGGGTGGGCAGCGATCGCGATGGCAACCCCTCGGTGACGCCCATCATCACCTGGAAGACCGCCTGCTATCAGCGAAATCTGGTGATTGAGAAATATCTCACCTCGATTCGCAAGCTAACCAATTTGCTGAGCCCATCGCTGCACTGGAGCGAGGTGCTGTCCGAAGTGCTAGAGTCCCTTGAGCAAGATCGCTTGCAGATGCCCGATGTGTATGAGCAACTCTCGATTCGCTATCGTCAAGAGCCCTATCGGCTGAAGCTGGCTTTCATTGAGAAACGGCTGCACAATACTCGCGATCGCAACCTTAAACTTTACAACGGCGACTATCTACAAAACAACGAAACTGAAGTAGAGTCAGGCATTTTGTATGCGTCAGGCGACGACTTTTTGGCGGAGCTTAATCTCCTCCAGCAGAGCCTGGATGAGACGGGTCTGGTGTGTCGAGAGCTGGGGGAGCTGATTACCCAGGTTGAGATCTATGGCTTTAGGCTAGCCCAGCTAGATATCCGACAGGAAAGCTCGCGCCACTCGGACACCCTCAACGAGATTACCGAATACCTGCAAATCTTGCCCAAACCCTACAACGCTCTGACCGAGGCCGAAAAAACCGAGTGGCTGGTGCAAGAACTCCAGACCCGGCGACCGCTGATCCCCTCGGAGATGCCATTTTCAGACAAAACCCAAGAAACCATCGCGACATTTCGAATGGCGCGCAAGCTGCATCAAGAGTTTGGCCTGAGTATTTGCCGCAGCTACATCATCAGCATGAGCCACCACGCCAGCGATCTGCTGGAAGTTTTACTCTTGCAAAAAGAAGCCGGGCTGTATGATCCCTCCACCGGGGTAGGGGCTTTGCAAGTGGTGCCGCTGTTTGAAACCGTCGAAGACCTGCAGCGCTCCACTGCGGTGATGCGCCAGCTGTTTGAGCTGCCCCTCTATCGCTCAATGCTATTGGGGGGCTATGATGCCGACCCCGAAAATCCCAAGGTGACTCCGCTGCAAGAAGTGATGCTGGGCTACTCTGACAGCAACAAAGACTCTGGTTTCTTGAGCAGCAACTGGGAGATCCACAAGGCCCAACAGTCCCTACAGCGGATTACTGACGAATATGGCATCGCCCTGCGCATTTTTCACGGGCGGGGGGGCTCAGTGGGTCGCGGGGGTGGCCCTGCCTACGAAGCGATTTTGGCCCAGCCCGGTCGCAGCATTAATGGCCGCATCAAAATTACCGAACAAGGGGAAGTGTTGGCCTCAAAATATAACCTGCCAGACCTGGCCCTCTATAACCTGGAAACCGTCACCACCGCTGTAATTCAGGCCAGCCTGTTAAGCAGCAGCTTCGACGACATTGAGCCCTTGAACGAGATTATCGAAAGACTGGCGACTCGATCTCGTCAGCACTACCGGGCTCTGATCTACGAAGATCCTGAGCTAGTGGAGTTTTTCCATCAGGTGACCCCGATCCAGGAGATTAGTCAGCTACAGATTAGCTCTCGACCCTCCCGACGCGGGGGCAAAAAAGATTTGCCGAGTCTGCGGGCCATCCCCTGGGTGTTTAGCTGGACCCAGGCTCGCTTTTTGCTGCCCTCCTGGTACGGTGTGGGCACGGCGATCAAAGAGTTTTTAGACGAAGCCCCCGAAGAACATCTCAAGCTGCTGAAGTCGTTTTACGCTAAGTGGTCATTTTTTAAGATGGTCGTGTCTAAGGTCGAAATGACCCTGGCTAAGGTGGACCTACAAATTGCCCAGCACTACGTCAGCGAGCTGAGTCAGCCTGACAAGCTTGAGTCTTTTCAAGGGGTCTTTGACCAGATTGCTCAAGAATTTTACCTGACCCGAGAGATGATGCTGTTGATTACGGGCCATACAAAGCTGCTTGACGGCGATGTAGACCTGCAGCGCTCGGTGCAGCTGCGCAATGGCACCATCGTACCGCTGGGATTTTTGCAGGTAGCCTTACTTAAGCGTCTGCGAGAGCACCGCGACAGCGTAGCCGCGTCTGGGCGCATCCAGTCGCGCTACAGCCGGGGTGAGCTGCTACGCGGCGCGTTGTTGACGATTAATGGGATTGCTGCGGGGATGAGGAATACGGGGTAATTTTTGTTAGCTTGCTCCCATCTTGCGCATTATCGTGTACACTTGCCGATGTCTTGCTCGCCATTTGGGACGACTTCTGCTACAGTCGTCGCAAAATTATGCGACAGACGGTTGTGACAAAACAGTTGCAGCAGACTGGACAGACTGACTGGTATGAGGAGTTTCCTACACATGCTCAACATTTCAAATCGAGCCTTAGGGTATTTGACGGTGGGTGCCGCGATCGCAGCAGTGGGTTTACTCAAAGCTGCGCCAGCCCAGGCACAAGCCGCCTATGGCAGCTACATCGGTGCAGGTGGTGCCCTGGGCCTCTCCAACGATGATGACGGTGAGGGTGACGGGTTTGGGGCCGTCGTGGCGGCTCGCTACAAGCTGCTAGAGCTACCGATCTCGGTGCGGGCGCAGGCGTTTTTGTTTAACGGAGATGTAGCGGTGGTGCCGACGGTCTCCTATGACTATCCGATCAGCTTCCAAACGGATATCTATCTGGGGGCTGGTTTGTCGATCCCGACTGGGGACGATCCCTCGCCAGTGGGTGACCAAACCTCGTTTGTGATTCAGCCTGGGGTCGACTTTGCCCTACCTAACAGTAATCTGGTGATCTTTGGCAATGCTGTGTTTGCCTTTGACGCCTTTGAAGAAGGCGGCGGTACGGCCACTTCGATCCAAGGTGGGGTGGGGTATCAGTTTTAGGTGAGGGGTGAGGGGTGAGAGGTGAGAGGTGATAAACCTAAGACACCTAAAACCTAATGCCTAAAACCTCCCAACACAGCACTTCTGATCAGGACTGATGTACTATGATAGGGCTTTGGTGTCTCGCCCATAGCGTTTCGCCCACAGTATTGCGTGAGCCCATTTGGCATGGAACTAGATAAGCCGCTCGGTTCAGTTATCCAGGGGTCCCTGAGTCAGGGGTTAGAGGTGCGTCTGCATCCCGATGTGCTGGTCGAAGAGATGCGCGTTGGCAAGTTCTTGGTGGTGCAGGGGGTGCGATCGCGATTTTTCTGCATGCTCACCGATGTCGCCCTGGGTACGGCCAGCCAGCGGATTCTCGCCAACCCACCCGAGCCCGGCAATTTGTTTTTGCAAGAAGTCCTGGCAGGCAGCGGCACCTACGGCACGATTGACTTAACCCCGATGCTAATGTTTACGCCGGAGGAAGAAGGGGAAAGGGCGAAAGGCGCTAGCGTCAGCCATGCCCGCAGGGCTATAGGGCGAAGGGCGAAGGATGACCTCTCTCCAAAATCTAACGGCCTTGCCTCCTACGAAGTCAATAGCAGCGCCCAGATTCAACTGCTGCCAGTGAAGACGATTCCGGGGCACTTTAGCCAGGTGTACGACGCCAGTGAGCGAGACTTTCGGGCGGTGTTTGGGTGGGAGGATGACCCCCATCGGCGCAATTTTGCGATTGGGCAGCCGATTGATATGACGGTGCCAATCTGTATCGACCTCGATCGGTTTGTGGAGCGCAGCAACGGCATCTTTGGTAAATCGGGGACGGGCAAATCGTTTCTGACCCGGCTGCTGCTATCCGGCATTATTCGCAAGCGGGCGGCGGTCAATCTGATCTTTGATATGCACTCTGAATATGGCTGGGAAGCCGTCAGTGAGGGCAAGCAATTTAGCACGGTGAAGGGGTTACGACAGCTGTTTCCAGGGCAGGTGCAAATCTTTACCTTGGACCCAGAGGCGACTAAACGGCGGGGGGTGCGCGATGCTCAGGAGCTGTACATCAGCTTTGATCAAATCGATGTAGAAGACCTGGCACTGATTAGCCGTGAGCTGAATCTCTCAGAGGCCAGTCTGGAGAATGCCATCATTTTGCGCAATGAGTTTGGCAAATCTTGGATTAATCGTCTCCTGGTGATGACTAACGAAGAGATTCAGGAGTTTTGCGAAACCAAGATGGGCAGCAAGTCTTCGATTATGGCGCTGCAGCGTAAACTGAACCGCCTGACCGAGCTGAAGTATATCCGCAGCACCTGCCCCCACAACTACGTTGGTCAGATTTTAGATACCATCGATGCGGGCAAGCATATTGTGATTGAGTTTGGCTCCCAATCCAACATGCTCTCTTATATGCTGGCGACCAACGTCATTGCCCGCCGCATCCATGCCAGCTACGTCAAAAAAGCCGATCGGTTTTTGCAGAACAAGAACCCCAGCGATCGACCCCAGCCCCTGGTAATCACCATCGAAGAAGCCCACCGCTTTTTAGACCCGGCCACCGCAAAACAAACAATTTTTGGTACCATTGCCCGCGAGATGCGCAAGTATTTTGTCACGCTGCTGGTGGTCGATCAGCGCCCCTCTGGCATCGACAACGAAGTCATGTCGCAGATCGGTACGCGGATCACAGCCCTGCTCAATGACGAAAAAGACATTGACGCCATTTTTACCGGCGTCTCGGGGGGGCAAAGCCTGCGCTCGGTGCTGGCTAAGCTCGACTCTAAACAGCAGGCGCTATTACTCGGCCACGCCGTCCCGATGCCGGTGGTGGTGCGCACTCGCCCCTACGATGCTGACTTTTATGCCGAGATCGGCGACACCGCCTGGGATGAGATGCCCAATGCCCAGGTGTTTAAGGCCGCAGAGAAAGCAAAGGCCGATTTGGGATTCTGAAATTATCAACAATGAAAAGTTGACGGTTGTGGCAAAACAGCAGAACTTTGGGCTCGTAGCTTCTTTGTTAACGCTTCTAATTTGCCCCCCGCTGTTTGCAGGCGGTGAGATTGAAAAATTGAAAGAGTTCGACGAGTATTGTCTTGTCATGGCTAACGCCTGATGATCTCAATGAGAGAGTAAAGCGACCGCCTTCAATGTCAGGTAAGGGATCTTCTATGGACAAATGGTGTATCAGGGTATACCTGGATTATCAGGGTACTGATGACACAGGTTTGAAATCTTGACGTTAGGGCTAACCTTTATAAAACATTGACAAATCTTGGAAGAAATTGTTTTAATGTGGTGGGCCTATGCTGGGCGACTATACGAGTTCCTTCTGGTGCAGCGATCTACCTTACAAACTTATTTCACACTAAGGTCACTATCTGTAACCCCGCTCGACATCTAAAGATTCCAGACGGTTACGGATTTGGAGTCAGTATTTCCGAAACGTTGTCCTGATATTTTTTCAAACGCGAATGCTCTGCGAGTTGAGACATCCCTCTTCACTGCTCGGGCGATGAGGCAGAGCGGTTTTGGGGTGAACTGAATTTTGTTGCATGAGCCTTTGAATGTCGGTGGGCATGCCTGCCGTTATTTGTGCTGACGATCATTCGCTTTGAAACAGTATTCAGATATCAAATCGAACTTAACAACACAAATTTTGTATGGCTATCCCAACCCTCACTAAGCCAACCAACAATCTTGATATTTCTAGCGCCACGTTCCTAGGGGGCGCGGGTCAGGATTCAGCAAATGCAGTTGACATCTTGCTAACCGGCGGCGTCACCATTCTAGGCGGAGAACTTCCCCAGTATCGCAACCAGGGCAAACAGATCGATTTGCTTGGGGGCGGCAATGGCACCGTTGTCCGCTATGCCAGCGGCACTCAAAAAATCTTGTCAGTGACCCGCCTGCCGGGTGAGGTTAAGGATTTGGAAGTGAATCCTAAAAATGGGCAGATTGCGATCGCAGGTGACTTTGGCGTTGCGGTTCTCAACCCAGAAGCCAGTCAGGTTATCTGGCGGGATACCAGCGCGGGGGCTGAGCGGGTAGCAGTGTCTGCCGGGGGGAGAGTGGCCGCCGTGCAGGGCAGCGGTAAAATCCAGCTATATAGCAACCAGGGCAAGGTCACAGAAACATTTTCCACAGGCAAAGGCAGTCGCCGATTCAACGATGTTGCCATTACCGACCAACGGGGCGGCACGGTGATCGCCACCGGCTACGAGCAAAAACTCTCAAACTTGCAAGTGGCCTTTACCCAAGCCTGGTCCTACGGTGGCAGCGAGCGTTGGAAAAACTATGACTTCAGCGCCTCGGCTGCCCAAAAAGCTAATCTCATGGCCGACACCCGGGGTGAGCGCGTCGCCATCGGTCGAGACGGCAAACTCTATATGGCCAGCTCCATCAATGGTGGCACTGGGGCGTCCATTTTTGCCCGCGACCCCTTGAATATTGCTCAGTCTGCCTCGTCAGAGACTGTCCAAACCGATCGATATAACACGCCTACCAATGTTGGGTCAGTCAAAATGACCTGGTACGGTCGTTATGACCTGGCAAGCGGAGATTTGGTCAAGGGGCAATCTCTCTTGACCCGTCTAACCAGCGGCAGAGGCAACAGCATTGTGCCTAAATCGATCATGGCAGATGAGCAAGGCACGGTTTATTTGGCGGGGCAGGCCAGTGCCCGCACCGCCAATCGCGACAACCAAACCATCGAAGGTCAAAAGGTGCCTGAATATGCAGGCTCTGAGGGGTTTCTCGCAGTGCTCAGCCCCGATTTAAAGGAGCGCTACGTTTGGACCCCGTTTACCCAGGGAGAGAGTAACGCAGTCAGTGTTAGAGGCAAGGTAGCCGCCGTGGCCGTCTCTGCGGATGCAGATGCCTCCCTGGTCACGCTCAATGCCGTGCAAAACAAATCCGGGGGTGGGCAAGATGCCTACTTGCTGGTGATTGGGGGGGAAACCGGGGGTAGCAAGCCGAAACCCAAACCAGCTCCTGCACCAATGCCTAAGCCAGCCCCTAAACCATCCGGCCCGGATAGCAATTCGGTGATCACCGGCACCCACCGTAACGATCGTCTCTTGGGGAATGCCAAAGATCAAACCCTGAAAGGATTTGCAGGTAACGACATCATCAGGGCGGGGGCAGGCCGCGATCGGGCTTACGGCGGCAGTGGGATGGATACTCTCTTTGGTGCTCAAGGGGATGACCGGCTGTTTGGCCAAAAAGGTAATGACCGTGTGTTTGGAGGGGTGGGCAACGACCGCCTCCAGGGCAATGCAGGCAACGATAAGCTCTATGGCAATGCAGGCAATGACGACCTAAAGGGTGGATTTGGCAATGATCTGCTCAGCGGGGGTAGCGGACGCGACCGACTCCTGGGCGCTGCCCCTCAGGCCGGCTTACCCGGTCGCAATGAGCGAGATGTCTTTATCGGGAGAGGTCATGCCGATACCTTTGTCCTGGGGGATTCATCCAAGGTCTATTACAATGATGCTCGAGCTAACACCCTGGGGCTTAAGGATTACGCGGTGCTCCAAGATTTTAGTCGGGCCCAGGGAGACAAAATCCAACTACATGGACAAGCTAAGGACTATCGGTTGGGGGCTTCGCCCAGCGGTGTAACGGCGGGCAGGGGTATTTTTCTCAAGACCCCCGGTCAAGATGAGTTGATTGCTGTTGTGCAAAACAACCCTAACCTAAACTTGCAGAGTAGCGCGTTCAACTTTGTCTAAACTGCCCTGGCTGCTCACGCGGAAAGGCGATCCAGGACCAACCATAGGCGATGAGCATGAGAACGCTGATCATCATTAAAAGCGCTACGGCAACAATCCGTACAACAATCAGGGGAAGTTGAATGCGTTGGGCAATACCAGCGCAAACGCCCCCAATCAGTCTCCGATGACGGCTCCGATAAAACATCACCGTTGAGCCAGGGTTTTTGATGCGATAGCAAATAGATCCTAGCAACCCTAACCCACCGAAAACAGAGGACGGTAGGGTAATCATCGTAAACCAGTGGCCAACTGTGGCAAAGGAGAGCCAATCAGACAGCCAGGGCTGGTTGGGGCAACTAATTGCAGAGGTCTGGGGGTGACAGTCCAAAGCGTGGGCAAGTCCTAAGGCCCCAAAGGCCAGCAACAGCGGCCCAATGCCGTATAGGGCACAAGCCAACAACAACACAATTTGTCGTCGGACTGATAGGGCCTGGCGGATTGCGATCGCACTGATCGCAGGTCCCCCAAAGCCCAGAATTAATAACAGTGTTGGCCAAATTAAGGCATTCATGTTGAAGGGTTCCCTTGGGATAGACTCAAAAAAGAAAATAACGACTTTGAAAATCAACTACCGGGCATGGCGAACTCGTCGTTCCCACCGTCGAGCCAGCCATAGCGATAGGGCAATCACGATTCCCTCTGCTGGCAAAAACAGCGCATGAAAGACGCCCAACATCATTAAGCAAAGCGGCACAACCAAAGTGCCCACCAAAACCAGCAGTCCCTGCCGTCGGGCGATAGACCCGGCATTTTGACTTTGACAGCGTAAGATCAGCCAGCTCCCCATCGTAGCGCCCACGCAAATACCCAAGATTACGCCAACTAGAGGTGGATAAACACCCTCCAGGGTGGCGTTGGGCATAAATCTTTCCAAATATTGGCCTGCCAGCCAAAAGCCTAATCTGCCCATCAAGAATGCACCCGCAGTGCTACTGATTACAGCAGCCAAATATCCAATGGGGACGGGAGATGACTGTCTCATTGTGCTATCTCAGAAAACAATATTGGTATCATCATTGGTGTCATCAAGTTTGGTGTTATTAAGCTTGTGGCAGTGTCTTTAGTCACGAAGAAAACTTAAAATCACGAGGTTTTTGGCGGTGGCAATCAATGTGAATACTTGTCTCTCTGTGTAACCCACAATCGGGTAGATCTTGAGAAAGCGCCACCCGTTAGCATCTGTACCTCATACGGAAAATCCTGGGATAAGACTGTAGATCTTGTCAGCTTTAGACTGAACATGAAACTCTTTCCCTACAAGACGTTTACGCTACAAACCTCTGCGCCTTTGCCGACCGTCAAACAGCGACTGGCAGGCCATATCGAAGCGCCCAAGTTGCTTCGATGGCAGTTTTCTCGCGATCATGCGCCTTACCAGGGCACAATTTTTGACAATGGGTTTGAGATTCGTCGCATCATTCACTATCGCAACTCGTTTTTGCCCCATATCCAGGGGCGATTTGAGTCGAAACCTGCGGGCACCGATGTCCATATCACGATGCAGTTGCATCCCTTGGTGCTGGCATTTATGTGTGCCTGGGGTGGGCTTTGGTATATGGGTGCTCTACCCATCGCGTTTTTTGGCGGCATTTCTATCATCACGGGGTTGGCTGTATTAGCCCTGCCCCTCGCTATGCTGAGTCTCTTTTTGGGCGCATTTCACTACGAAGCTGAGCGCAGCCACCGGGATTTAACCCAGCTCCTCACTGGCCGCGTGCTACTCCGCCAGCCAGGTCGACTGTCTCCGCTGGTCAGAAGCGTGCTGTGGGGGGGCATGGCGATGGCGATCGCAATCTTGTTACATCAACTCAGCGCGTCGCAGCCGCCAGGGCTGCCCTTTGAGCGCTCTGAAGCAGATTGTGCCCAGGCAAACTCCTCCCCTTACTGCCAGTTCGCGGTTGCACATCAGCTGACGGCCCACCCGTCGGTCATTTCTCTGGCAATCAGCGACGACGGTCAAACCCTGGTCAGCGGAGGAGAAGATAAAGCCATTAAGGTCTGGGATGTGGCGACAGGGCAGCTCAAAAAAACCTTGCAGAGTGATTCGGGGATTGTGCAGGCGGTTGCGATCGCGTCCGATGGCAAAACGGTCATCAGCGGTGGCGGCGATCGCATGGTGCGCCTTTGGGATCTGACCTCAGACCAGCCGCCCCGGATGCTGGCAGGACATCAGAACTCAATTAACCAGGTTGCCATCTCTGCAGATGGCAAAACCGCGATCAGCACGGCCTATAGCGAAGTAAAGCTGTGGGATCTGGCCACGGGTCAGCCCCAAGCCACCCTGGTGGAGGCCACCCCGACTGAGACGACCTGGGGACCTATCACCTTGAAAAGTACCCCCCAGGCTCAACCTCTGACCATCGGCCCAGACGGCAACAAAGTGCTGGTTGCAGACAATCAGCAGTGGTTGGTTTGGGATGTCGCCACACAGCAGGCAACCCGCTTGCCCAAGCCCGCCTCAAATTTTGTCCAGGGCGCTGCCATCACGCCAGGGGGGCAGTTTGTGATCACCGTTTCGTACCGTCAACCGATTACCTTCTTCAAGGTGTGGGACCTCACCACGGGTGAACTCAAGACCCAAGGCCGTCTGTCATCTTCCCCCGAGCAATCTGCACTCAACAATATTGCTGTGAGTCGTGATAGCGGGGACGCTGACTCGACAGTGCGCATTATCGGTAGTACTCCCCGAGGACTTAAAGTCTGGAATCTGCAAAATAACGCGCTAGAAGCCACCCTGGCAGCAGAGCGACTGCAGCACCTGGTCAGCAGTGCGGACGGCAGCACTCTGGCGGGCGTTGTGCCCGCGTCAGCGGGGCAAGCTGCCACGATCCAAGTATGGCGGCGTTCATAGCCCAACCGCTTTTAGCCATGCAAACTGCCCTGCCCACTTGCTCTGCCTATTCTGGAATCACACGCGTTTGCTGATCTCGATCTTCTCCACTGCCCTGAGAAACCCCTAAACTCTGCATTACACTCTGAATAGAGCTTGGTCCAATTTGTAGAGCCAAGCAATGATGCCAGATGTCCCCCATGAGCCCAGCAGCAGCAGCATTGACCACAAGAACTGTCTTGATCGTTGGAAATTATCAGGATAACCCCCGTGTACTCTCCAATATCCTAAGTCGGCAGGGGTATTTCGTAGAGACAGTTGCCGCAAGTGCAGCTGCTCTGGCGCGGGTTCAAGAGACCCCGCCAGATTTGATTTTACTGAGTGAGGCTCTGCCCAACAGCCACGCGCTCTGTCAACAACTGGCTGGTGAGATACCGATCATTTTTGTGGGGATGGATGTTAGAGATAAGTTTCAAAGCTATCAAGCGGGTGCCGTCGGCTACCTGGTGCCTCCGTTTTGTGAGCAAGAAGTTGTGGTCCAAGTGTCGACTCAGCTAAGGCTAAGCTCGCTCCAGCAGCAGCTCGCGACCCGAGACCACCAAATCCAGACCGAAATCGCTCAGCATCAAAAAACCAAAACCGCCTTTCGATCTGCCGAAGAAAAGTTCTCTAAAGCGTTTTACAGCAGCCCGACGCCCATGGGCATTCTTACCCTGGACGACAGTTGTTTTGTCGAGGTCAATAATGCTTTTATCAAGCACTCAGGCTACAGTCGAGCTGAGCTAATGGGTCGCACCGTCATGGAGGTCAACCCATGGGTTGACTTAGAGAAACGGGCTCAAATGTTTGAGCAACTCAGGGCTGACGGGGCGGTCTATGGCTATGAAGCGTGCTTGCGCCATCGGTCAGGTCAGCTTAAAACCATGCTGTTGTCCTTGGAAGTAGTACAAATCCAGGGCAAGGCTCATTTGCTACTCACTGGCCATGACATCAGCCAGCTCAAACAGACCGAAGAGGCCTTACGCAAAAGTGAGGAACGCTTTGAAACCCTGGTGGCGAATGTCCCAGGGGCGGTTTATCGCAGCGCCTACGGTCCAGGCTGGCCAATGATATTCCTGAGCGATGGGGTGATCGGCATAGCGGGATATCGGCCCGAAGCCCTGCTCGATGATCAAGACCATAGCTGGGTGAGCATTACCCACCCCGACGACCGCACCCGGGTCGATCAGCAGATCAAGGCTGCGGTCGCTGCTGGGCAACCGTTTGCCATCGAATATCGAATTATTCATGCAGAGGGCAGGGTTTGCTGGGTCTATGAACGCGGTCAGGGACGCTTTGACCCGGATGGACAACTGCTTTGGCTAGACGGGGTGATTTTAGACATTAGCGATCGCAAACAGGCAGAGCTGCTAACTACCCAGGCCAAAGAAAACGCCGAAGCCGCGAACCGTGCCAAAAGCATCTTTCTCGCCAATATGAGCCACGAACTGCGCACCCCGCTAAATGCCATCCTCGGCTTTACCCA
>JBCDDJ010000071.1:0-19053 GCA_039180385.1 Cyanobacteria bacterium P01_G01_bin.38
GATCGCACCCACATCTGCACAGCATTCCAGCTGTTGGGCATCTAACTCAATCTGGGCATTGCGCACGGCCCAGCGCTGATGGCCCGTACTCAAATAGTCCATCGCGGCCTGCCCCTCTGTCTGACCCTTTTGGGGAGCCCGGTTGATAACCCTGACCAGATACTGATCAAGCCCCAAAAACGGCAAGCGTTGTCGCTCATCCCAAAAAGCAGTATGCCATCGCAGTGGGGGGCGGCGATGCCCCCCTGAGCGCTCATCTAAGCGATAGATTAAGAGCGTCCAGACAAGCTCAAACGGGTACAGACAAAGGGGTAACCAGAGGGGTAGGGTGAGCCCCACCGTGGTACAAGCCAGACTCAGTAACAGGGTTGGCCAGAGGGGATAGCCCGTCACAAAACTGATAAACAGGGTATGGATGCTGCTGCTGCCGAGGACGCCTGCGATCGCACCCGACTGCACGCCAGCGATAGAGGCCGCCAGATTATAGGCCAGGGCAAATAAAACCGTGAGCAACATCGCATTGCTGCTGCCAATGGCCAACCCTCGCACCACGGCATTCGGGGTGTTGTAAGCAAGGCTGGCGAGATAAGCGAAACCGACCCCTGCCACCAGACCGAGCACTATATCCCGCCACCATTGATGGGTATAACAACTCACCATCAGGCCAAATAACCCACCCAACAAAATGCCCAGGATCACCTGCCCTCCCACATCGGCCAACAATCCAGATTTGTTGCTAAACCAGTGCTCTATGACATAGCTTGCAGACCCCCCCCAAACGCCGAGGGTGAGCCCACTACCCACTACGCCCAGCACAATGCCCCCTAGTTTTTGCCCTAGGGCATAGCTTTTATTCGATTTAGCCATGCCCAGCGTAATCCCAGCGGCGGCACCGTTGGGGAAACTCGCCATCACAATGGGGGGCAAAATTGCTTTGACCAGGGTCTGCAACCCAGGGTTGTTGGCCCCATAGCCACTGCTAAACGCCAGCAAGCTGTCAGCCCCCAACAGGCCAAAGATTACCCCCCCAACCAGCCCCCCAATTGCACTCGCTATCCAGCTAGCCGCCACACTGACCACTGCACTGCCCACGAGGGCTGTCCCCAGACTGGCGGCTAAGCCCACACACAGGCCAAACGCAATATCCTGTCGGGGTTGGCCAAGTCCCCAGAGGACTAAACCCACCCCCCAGCTGACTAAAATCGGTAAGATGCCATATTCTAAAAGTAACAGCCGCCGCAGCCTGGGGTGGCGGCGCTGTTGAGGGCGTAGCTCAGCCAGGCAAAAGTTGGGCCTCAAGCGGATATCGATTTGAGCGATATAGCTGCGCCAGGCTGATGGTTTTAGCAACAACCACATCCATAGCTGTAGGGTGCCTATCCACACATTTGGAAGCCGTTTGGGGGCGTTTGAGAATGTTGTTAATAGGGATATAGGGGTCACTGTCAAAAAGTCTCCATTATCCCAACAGGTATTGAAAAGGCGCTATCTGGTGTAAACCCTCGGTTTGCCAAACATTGTCACTGTCCTGGGTTTCTAAGGCCATTAGCCGATTGGTGCAAAGAATTTGGAGCAATAACGGCCAACCCCCACTGTGGTTCAAAATCCAATCAGTATCGCTAGGAGAAAACAAGATGGGTGAACTGGCAATCAACGCTCGAGCATCAATGTCACTCAAAGGCCCTAACGTTGTGGTGTAGCCAAAGATATTAAAAAACGGCGAACTATGACCTGTGTGAGAGGCCAGCTGCATGGGAGCCTCATGGCTGGCGAGGACAAAGGCCAGATTCCCACTGGTTTGGTTGGTGGCCAGAGAGCGTAGACTTTCCCAAAATGTGTCATCTAGCTCCGGGCACCGCTGTAACCCGACCCCAATTTCATCCAGCAAGATCACGGTGGGATGTCTGAGGTGGCCACTCACTAACTCCATAAAGCCAGCCAGGTCACATGGGACATCAGTGCCTATCCCCAGGGATTTTAATAAATACTGAAGGATGCCCGCTCGGGTAGAAAATCGAGCGTCCTGAAAATCCACAAAAATCCATTGATAGGTCTCTGGCTGAGGGAGCCAGTCTGATCTTTGTTGGGGCCTCAGCTGTTCAGCGGGCACGGTGGTCAGGGTAGCTAAATGCTTGAGAAGAGAGGTTTTACCAGTGCGGCGTTGGCCAATAATTGCAATATTTTGTAGAGGAAGCCGTTTGAGTAAGCTAAAGCAGCGGCTAATTTCTCGGGTGCGACCAAAAAAGCAAGCTGGGTGGGGAACTGGGATACCGACGTTAAAAGGGGCCAGCTCTGTCACGACCGGCTCAGGGGGTTGAGCCAGGGCTACATGAACAATGGTTTGCCAGTCGATCTCTAAGCGATCGCACAGTTCTCGAAAATTCTCATAATCAATCGACTCTCCCTTCAAAAACTTCTTCACAGTTGAGAGAGATGGTCCCACATCTGCAGCAAAGGCCTTCTGGCTGGGATAGCCACGTCGTTTGAGGGCTAAATTAACATTGGCTAGGTGATTAGGAGAAACTTGGAGGGAACGCGCCATAGTCTGCGCATAGAACGTTTTTCTACGTCTAATGTGTCAAAAATAAACCTGAAGTCAATCTGAAGTTGACGATATGTCGATCATTTCTCAAACCTGATGGATGGGGCCTCTATTTGCCATTACCCTGACGGGTACTCTTGTTGTTGCTATCAGAGACAGCCTATATCTTCCCGAGTTCTTCCCGATGGGTTGTTAGGCTGATGTCATCAGGGTGCCACACCGCTAAAAGACTAATCAGCGCAGACTATCGGGTCATGCCTAGCAGTCCGACAGTTTGCGCTGAAAAAAGTCACCAATAGCCGAGGCTACAGCTGGCCCAGCGGTGTCTAATAACATCGAGTGGCCAGAGTTGTTGAACCAGGCTGTTTCGATCGGCCTCGAGATGCAGTTTTGCATTAGCCCCAATACCACGGGTGGCACGGTCAAGTCATTTTGAGAATGGATTGCCAATACGGGACATTGGATCTGAGGCAGCTGCTGTCGAGCTTGGCGACCTAATTGCCATAGTGTTCTGAGGGCCCAGGAATGGTGAAATTCATAGACGGGCAGGTAAAACGGTT
Source organism: Cyanobacteria bacterium P01_G01_bin.38 (assembly GCA_039180385.1). Classification (GTDB taxonomy): domain Bacteria; phylum Cyanobacteriota; class Cyanobacteriia; order Phormidesmidales; family Phormidesmidaceae; genus SIO4C1. Next base: position 3,103 of record JBCDDJ010000071.1, read on the forward strand.
CTACCGGCGGGGCGTCTAAAGTAAAGCTGGCCCAGCTTAGAAGCGGGATCAAGATTTCGGCTTTGCGGGACAGTCGGAGGGCTGGAGCGGCAACGGCACAGGCATCCAGTAGCCCCTCTGCAGCCATACTCAGCGCGATCGCACCCCCCATCGAAAACCCAAACATGCCTACATGGCGATAGTGCTGTCGGGCCCGGGCTATCTCCTGACGAGCAGCGGTGAGCATCCCATCTGGGGTGATTTGGGCAAATTGTTGTTCTTGCTCTGAGCGATCTCGATAACCATGGCCGGGTAGCAAGGGAGCGACTGTGGTAAAGTTACGATTTGCGATCGCACCCACCGCTGGCCCCACCTCATAGGGCGTGCCAGTAAAGCCATGCAGACAAATGACCACCGAATCCACATTGCTACTGGCATTTAGATACAGTGGTTTTGCCTCTGACATAAATCTTGATTCAAAGTCAGCGGGGAGCGGGTCAAATCCTGAAAAATATGGCTGAGGTGACATAGTAAGATATTTTGGCATTGCTGATCATCGGGATGACTTTAGTCGTGAGAGGCCGTCAAATAGCAACTGCGGTAGACGGTTCATCCCTTAAATCAGCAATCGCGATATTTTTTGCAGTCTGCTCAGGCGACCAAAAGAACTGCGGCGTAAATCACTGCACCGGTCATAAACAAACCAAAGTGACTCTCTTGTTTTTCTGGCAGTTCTTCTTTCATCACATTGAGAATAATGCCGCCCGCCACCAGCGCCCAGATCGCGGCGACGGCTGCCGCATTAAAATGAGCCGATTGTCCCACGGCCCAACCGATAAAAATGGACGCTGCCAGCAGCCAGCGTCCGAGCCGATCGTAAATCTGTTTGTGGTGCTCCCGCAGGCCTATATCATTGACAATAAAATGGAGTGCTAACGCCACGAAAAGGAGTAGACATTGAACCAACCCATGATTGGCAGATTCTCTGAAGAGATATCCTAAAATAGCGTTATAGATCGCAAAGGAAATGATGTGTATCCAGAAGATGCCTGGTTGGGTAGTATTGTCTCCGTTCGTTTTTTGGTTGTGGCGTCGCGATCTCAGCGCCAATTTCTCCAGACCGTAAAACAGGGCCAACCCGGCCAGGGCCAGCAGATAGACATGATTTTCGAGATAGTCAACCAGCAGACCACCGTTATGTTCGACTTCTGTTTGAGCTTGGCTAAGCTCTGGAAACACCTGTAAAAAGATATAGGCAATCGAAATGCCCCCGGCAAACGAGATCCACCAGCGGTGGGGAATGTAGGTTAACCAACGGGAGCGGCTGGCAAACACATGCACCAGTGCTAAACAGACGGCTAGAAGCAATCCTAAAATACTGACTCCATCGTCCATTAGCCCATCCTTGGTTTATTAAAGTTAACTGCACCCTCAGATCAAGGAGTGCGGTTGATTGGAACCTTTGCTTTGCCTTCAGTGCTAGCTCCGTTCATATCTTATATTTTTCCGGTATTTTGTTGACAGATAGGCATTGAGATTTAATCTACCTTTAATTCATTTCATAAAGTAAAGCACTATCATCGCCATGACTCCACTCAGGAAATTGTGATGATGGGTTTAAGCGGCAAAGTTGCCCTGGTCACTGGCAGCAGCCAGGGCATCGGCAAAGAAATTGCAATTCGCCTGGCAAAAGCAGGCGCAAAGGTTGTTGTGAATTATCGCTCTCACCCAGAGGGAGCCGACGCTGCTGTAAAAGAGATTCAAGCTCTGGGGGGCGATTGTCATCCCGTCGAAGGGTACTGCAATGACGCCCGTGGCTATAGTGTCGGAGCCGATCTGGGCATGGTTGACGATGTCCGTCGGTTGGTGGCCGATAGCATTGCCCACTTTGGTCAACTCGACATTTTGGTGAATAATGCCGGGATTGAGAAACACGCTCCGTTTTGGGAGGTGACCGAAAAAGACTATGATGCGGTTCTCAATGTAAACCTGAAGGGGGTATTTTTCGCGGCCCAGGCCCTTGCCAAGCATTTAATGGAGACCCAGCGCCCTGGCAAGATTATCAACATTAGCTCGGTCCATGAGGATTTGCCCTTTCCTAACTTTGCCGCCTACTGTGCCAGCAAAGGTGGCCTCAAAACGCTGACGCGTAACCTGTCAGTTGAGTTGGCCCCCTATGGTATTACCGTCAACAATGTCGCCCCTGGCGCCATCGAAACCCCGATTAATACAAAGCTCCTCAACGATCCTGAGAAGCTCAATGCGCTACTTAAAAATATTCCGCTGGGGCGTCTGGGGCAGCCCAGGGATGTTGCCGGTCTGGTCGCCTTTTTGGCCTCTGAGGACGCTGGCTATATCACGGGCAGTACGCTGTTTGTGGATGGGGGGTTAACGTGGAATTATCAGGAGCAATAACTTTGCAATTTGGGCGAGATATTTGTGGGGCTCTGGCGAATGCTGAGCGGCGGGAATGGCTGGTCACGAACGGGATTGGTGGCTATGGGTGTGGCTCAATCTCGGGGTTGTTGGCGCGTCATTATCACGGGCTGCTGGTGGCCGCTCTAAAGCCACCGCTGGAGAGAACGCTGCTGCTGGCTAAGCTAGATGAAACGGTCTATTACGCTGACAACGCTTATAGCCTGCACACCGATCGCTGGGCTGATGGGACGGTGAGCCCCCAAGGCTATCTGCACATAGAGCAGTTCCACCTGGACGGAACAATGCCGGTTTGGACGTTTGCCTGTGGCGATGCGTTGTTAGAAAAGCGGATCTGGATGGAGCAGGGAGCGAATACGACCTATATTCGCTACACCCTCAAGCGAGCGAGTCAGCCGATTGTTCTCTCTCTCAAGACCCTGGTAAACTATCGCAACCACCACGGCAATACCCAGGGCAGTGACTGGCAAATGCAAGTGACCGCTACACCGGAGGGTATTGAAATCCAGGCGTTTGAGGGAGCAGTGCCGTTTTATCTAGCGGCAACAGCGGCTACGGTGGTCACGGCCCATGCCTGGTACCAGGACTATACCCTGGCGACAGAGCAGTACCGGGGGATTTATCCCTATGACGATCATCTCCATGCAGCAACCTTTGAGATTAATTTAGCGGTGGGGCAATCTTTTACCCTGGTGGCCAGTACTCTGCCGAGCCCCAGCCTTGATGGAGATGCTGCCCTCAAGCGACAGCGGATTCATGAACAGTCTTTGATCGAACATTGGTCTGCCAACCCACAGCTTTCTGGCAAGGAGGTTCCCCGCTGGCTAGAGCAGCTGGCGTTGGCTGCCGATCAGTTTATTGTTGATCGGACGGTAGCGGGTAACCCTGGCAAAACAGTCATTGCAGGCTATCCGTGGTTTGGTGACTGGGGGCGAGATACAATGATTGCGCTGCCGGGGCTTGCGATCTCAACCAACCGCCCTGACATCGCCCAGCCCATCCTGCACACCTTTGCACAATACCTCGACCAGGGCATGCTCCCCAATCTATTCCCAGAGGCGGGTGAGACGCCGGAATATAATACGGTTGACGCTATCCTCTGGTATTTCGAAGCCATTCGAGCCTACGATGAGGCCACCCAAGATCGGGCGCTGCTATCTGAACTCTTTCCCATCCTGGCAGAGGTGATTGACTGGCACCAAAAAGGTACTCGCTACAATATTCACCTCGATACCGACGGACTCATCTACGCAGGCGAACCGGGTGTTCAGCTGACCTGGATGGATGCCAAAATTGGGGACTGGGTGGTCACCCCTCGCATTGGCAAACCGATTGAAATCAGTGCCCTCTGGTACAACGCCTTGTTGATTATGGCCCAGTTTGCCCAGCAGCTGGGTAAACCAGCTGACCGCTATCAGCAGCTAGCGAATCAAACGCTTCAAGGATTTCAGCGATTTTGGAATGCAGACTTAGGCTACTGCTATGACGTGTTGGATGGGCCATTGGGAAATGATGACTCCCTGCGGCCTAATCAGATTTTTGCGATCGCACTGCCTGCGATAGGGGCATCCGATCTATGGCCAGCGCTACTCTCTCCTGATCAGCAAAAGCGAGTTGTAGATGTCGTCTCGCAAAAGTTAGTGACGTCTTATGGGTTGCGATCGCTCTTACCCGATCACGCTGATTATAAAGGCCACTACGGCGGCGCTCCCCTAGAGAGAGATGGTGCTTATCACCAGGGACCGGTTTGGGGCTGGCTGATCGGCCCCTTTGTTCAAGCCCACCTTAAGGTTTACAAAAATCCTGTCCTGGCCCGCAGTTTCCTGGACCCGATGGCCGATCACTTGAGGTCAGGCTGTATCGGCACCCTCAGCGAGATCTTTGACGGCGACCCACCCCATCAACCGAGGGGGGCATTTGCCCAGGCGTGGACTGTGGCCGAGGTATTGCGGACGTATTTGTTGACGGTTAAAGGTTAAGGTGCAAGATTAACAGGCACATTACAATAAACCTATTGTCGGTTGTTGCCTATGCTGCCTCGAATTCCTTTGCAATCAACCTTGCCTGCCGAGGTTGAACAGTTTCTAAGCACGCTCGAGCGAACTAAGTTTGCTGGGGAGATTCGGGCGGATTATGCCAGTCGATTGCTGGCCTCGACCGATAACAGCATTTACCAAATTGTGCCCCAGGCGGTGATCCATCCTCGCACCACTGAAGATGTGGTGCAGGTGTTTCAACTGGCGACGCAACCTGAGTTTCAGGCCATTACCTTCTCCCCCAGAGGCGGCGGTACCGGCACCAACGGCCAGTCGCTCTCCCCTGGGGTGATTCTCGACTGCTCAAAATATATGCGCCAGATTTTGGCGGTCGATCTTGAGCAGGGGTGGGTGCGGGTGCAGCCAGGGGTCGTGCTTGATCAGCTCAATACTCACCTCAAAGCGGAGGGTGTTTTCTTTGCGCCGAATCTGGCCCCCAGCAGTCGGGCTACTCTGGGCGGCATGATCAACACCGATGCCTGCGGCAAGGGCTCTCGCATCTATGGCCGCACCAGCGATCATATTTTAGAGCTGACCTGGGTGCTAACCGATGGCACGGTGGGACGTTCCTCAGTTATATCGAGCCAACAGCTTTCTCAGCAGAAAACGCTGCCCGGTCGCCTCGGGCAAATCTATCGTCAGGTTAGTGAAAGTGTGACCCAACATCGGGAGTTGATTACCCAACAGTTTCCTAAAATGCCGCGCTTTTTGACCGGCTATAACCTGGCTAAGGTTTATAGTTCGAGTGGATTTGATCTCAATCGTATTTTGGCAGGTTCAGAAGGAACGCTGGCGGTGATCACCGAGGCCAAGCTCAAGCTCACCCCCATTCCCCATCACAAGGCATTGTTCGCGATTCACTATGGTTGTTTTGATGACGCGCTGGATGCGGCCCAAACTTTGCTTGATAACGACCCTGCTGCTATAGAGACCGTTGACGATACGATTCTTGAGCTGGCCCGCCAGGATGAGATTTATGATGCAGTCAAAGATTTTGTCGGGGATGCCCACGCCATCAATCTGGTTGAATTTGTCAGTGATGATTTAGAGCATCTACAGGCACATACCACCCAACTGCAACAATACATTGAAAAAAGCACAGGCCAACCAGGTCAACCAACAGGCTACCATCGGACGAGCGAGCCCCTAGAAATACAAGCTTTATGGGAGCTGCGTAAACGAGGGGTGGGCCTCTTGGGAAACCGACAAGGTCCGCGCAAGCCTGTAGCTTTTGTGGAAGATACGGCGGTGCCCCCTGTCCAGCTTGCCAGCTATGTTCAAGAATTCAAGGCTCTGCTCGATCGCTATGGCTTAGACTATGCCCTGTTTGGTCATGTTGATGTGGGATGCTTACATGTGCGCCCTGCCCTCAATTTGCAAGCGCCCCAGGATGAAGCCCTGATTCGCGAAATCTCCGATCAGGTGGTGGCTTTAGTTCGACGATATGGGGGGGTGATGTGGGCGGAGCATGGTAGAGGGTTTCGCAGTGAGTATACGGTCGATTTTTTTGGGGAGACGCTCTATCAAGAGCTGCGTAAAATTAAGGCTGCGTTTGATCCGGATAATCGATTAAACCCCGGCAAACTTGTGGCTCCCCTGGGGACTGATGACGAGATTGTGCCGCTGGAGTCACCCCTGCGAGGGCAGTTTGATCGCCAGGTGTCGCCCTCTGCTCAGTCTGCTTACGAGGTCGCTTTTAGCTGTAATGGCAACGGCGCTTGTTTTAATACCGCCCCAGAGCAGGTTATGTGTCCTTCTTATAAGGGAGCCCTCGATCGGATTCATTCCCCTAAAGGCCGGGCGATGCTGCTGCGGGAGTGGCTGCGTTTGTTGGCGACCAGCCCATCCTCAGATCAATCGGGACATGCCCTCGTCAAACTTTGGAATTCCCTCGCCAAAGCAGGGGGACGCTATGACTATTCTCAGGAGGTCTATGACGGGCTGCATGGGTGTTTGTCGTGCAAAGCCTGTGCGACGCAGTGCCCGATCCATGTGGATATCCCCAGTCTCAAGGCAAAGTTTTTACATCGGTATTATGGTCGGTATTTGCGATCGCACCGAGACTACCTGATGGGCCATATCGAAACCCTAGTCCAGTGGCAGGCAACCCTGTTGCCCCAGCTTACGAATGCACTGCTGCAAACCGCTTGGACCCAGGCGCTCATCCGCACCCTGGTGGGTATGGTAGATGCGCCCTCCATTAGCCTGCCTACGGTAAGAGATGTCCTGACAGCGCGTAGCGCCCCCTTGTTCAACCTGGACGACTTGGCCCAGCTCAGCCCTACCGACCGTCATGACAGTGTTGTTCTCTTACCCGATAGCTTCTCCTACTTTTACGAAGCACCGCTGGTGATCGCCACCTACGATCTGTTGACCGGCTTGGGTTTTCGCGTCTATGTCGCACCGCCGGTCGCCAGTGGTAAACCCCTGCATGTGCTAGGTTTCCTCGATTGGTTTGAGACCATCGCCCAACAAGCTCGAACTTATATTGAGAAGATCCAGGCGATGGACCTGCCCCTTGTCGGTATTGAGCCCAGCATTGTTCTCACCTTTCGAGATGAATATACCCAGTGGGGTCAACCCTTAAAGGTGCAACTTCCTCAAGAGTTTTTACTTGAGCATCTTGAGCGCTTACCTAAAGCTAAGATCGTCACCCCCTATACCCTGTTAGGGCACTGCACTGAGAAAGCTTTAGCACCGACCTCTCAGCGTCAGTGGCAGCAAATTTTTACAGCAGCCGGGCTAACGCTTAATCTGCAAGCCACAGGCTGTTGTGGCATGGCGGGCCTCTATGGCCATGAGCGAGAACATCTAGAAACATCACGCAGCATTTATGAGCTGAGTTGGGGGCAGATTTTGCCCAAAACACCGCAGCCACAAAAACACTATTTAGCCACAGGGTTTTCTTGCCGAGCCCAGGTAGAGCGCTTTGCCGGTTGGCAACCCCAGCACCCAATCCAGACCCTGGAGCAGATTGTTGGCAAAGATTAAGATCTTGAGAGATTACTGCTGCATAAACTCAGCTTTAAACTCATTGATCAGATCTTGTTGTGTCTCATCTAGCAGCTCCCAACACCACTCGCGGAGCTCTTTTGTGATTTTGGGATAAAACGCTTCAGCAATCGCGCCAGTGATGGCAGCTAGCGTATCAGCATCACCGCCCAGGGAGACCGCATTGCGAATGGCGTCTTCAAAGTCTTTTGAGGCTAAGAAAGCAGTGATGGCGGCGGGCACCGTATCTTGCACTAGCTGACTATATTGGTAGTCGGGCTGTAGCTGCTCAAATGGGGTGCTCAGGTCGTAGCCAAAGATATTGGTAATTAGCTCTGCGATCGCATCCTTAGTTGCCCCTGTCCTGGCTAAAAAGATGGCAGCGGCCACAGCTTGAGCCCCTTTAATCCCTTCAGGGTGATTATGGGTGACCTCAGCGGAGCGTTCTGCCTCTTCTAATACATCTTTGAGGTTATCAAAGGCATAGGCAACCGGGACCACTCGGATGGCACTAATATTGTTGCAGCTGTAATAAGGACGCGACACTTTGGACTTAGCCCACTCAGTAAAGCTCCGGCCATAGCTGCCCTTGACGACCGGGTACCAATTAAACCATCGCTTGTAGGCCTCTGCATAGTCGCTGCCATACAGTAAACAATCGGCGGTTGCGAGGGTCAATACGGTGTCATCTGTCCAGGTACTATCGGAGGTGAGTAGTTGAAAATCTTTAGTTTTGATGCGCTCAAATTCGTACGCTGAGCCAATCGCATCTCCGATAATTGCGCCTATCATTTAGGATGTCTCTGGGTATAGCACAGACCAATCATCTAACAGCCCCTCTAACCGTGTTTATTGGGGTGCAGTTTTGAAATCAAAGCTTCCTGTTGCAGTACTCCAATGCCAAGCTGCAACCAGTCGGGCTTAAACCACGACTAAGGTCTTGACCAGTCAGGATCGGATTATAACAGAGCCCATCCAATTTACAGCAGTCGGCTATACTAATGTCTTACTAAAACGGCTGTTGCCCCTGGGGACGCCTCGCTAAGGATGCCAAGATGGATTTTTGCAATCACGCAAGAGGGGCATAACAACACAATCGTCTATCTGAAATAATCTGCCTGAGATGGGGTATTTTGACCTGGCGTCAAGTCTGCTGTCCGGTGTCAACATCTATACCCGATAAATCTATACCCATCATCTACCTCTATGCCCACTATTTGTCCTAAAGTTAGACCCAAAGCAAATACCAATGGACTTGGCAACAATAATAGCTAAGTGATCGTCACCGTTGATGAGTCAAGTCGGCGCACGATATAAATACACGGTATAAATACAAGAGTTGAGCAACCCCTGTGACGATGCTGATACAGATAGGCCATAATGTTGAGGCACCGTTCCATTGCTTTTTTAGAAAGTTCTAAGAAACGGAATCGTGTCCTTTGCGTAGCAAACCGTTACGATAGAAACGCAATAGATGTAAGCCATAGAATGCAGTTAACACCATTAGGAGGGCGCTATAAGATCGTCAGCCAATTAGGGTCTGGCGGGTTTAGCCGTACTTTTTTGGTGCAAGATTTGCATTTGCCGGGCAATCCCCAGTGTGTCATTAAGCAGCTCAAGCCCCAGGCAACCGAGGCTGATAGCCTGGAAATGGCCCGACGGCTGTTTGATACTGAGGCAAATGCCCTCTATGAGCTGGGAAACCATCCCCAAATTCCGACCCTGCTGGCTCACTTTGAAGAAAGCCAGGAGTTTTACCTGGCTCAGGAGTTTGTAGAAGGCGTCCAACTCAGCCATCAAATTGTACTGGGTAAGCCCTGGTCAGAAGCCAAAACGGTTTTCTTACTGCAAGAAATTCTAGAAGTCTTATCGTTTGTTCATGAGCAGCAGGCAATCCATCGGGATGTCAAGCCTTCTAACTTAATTCGTCGTCTCAAGGACGGCAAGATCGTGCTGATTGACTTTGGGGCGGTCAAGCAGATGGGCAACCATCCGGTGGAGCTAGAACCCGGCATGACCAATTTGACCATTGCCATCGGCACCCAAGGCTATATGCCCAATGAGCAGCTGGCGGGCAAACCTAGATTTAGCAGCGATGTTTACGCGGTGGGCATGATCGGCATTCGGGCTTTGACCGGGGTGCATCCTAAAAAGCTAGACGAAGATCCGCGCACCAGCGAAATTGATTGGCATAAGCACGCGCCCTGGGTATCAGAAGGGCTCAAAGAAATTTTGGATCGCATGGTTCGCTACGACTTTCGCGATCGCTATCCAACGGCCACCGAGGCGCTGGCGGCGCTACAAAGCCTGCCCATTCAAATTAATGATGAGGCGATTCGGGCTGAGCTAGTGCAGGGGGCAGCGGCGCTGGTCAAAGCCTCTGAAGCCGAGCCAGAAACAGACTCACAAAAAATGACGCAGCCTCGGCAAGAGGGCAAAATTAGCGCCAAGGTTGATTTGGCAGCAGCCTCCGCAGATGAAGAGGTCGATGGGTCAAACTCGATTTCGGGGGCTTCCGCAGCTGACCCGACCGATTTTTTGAATCTACAAGCGGTGTCAACCTCAGCCGATGGAGGGGACTTGACGACGATGCTTCCCAAGTCTCGTCGCCCCTGGTTGGTCAAACCCTTGGCTGCGATCGCAACCATAGCGACCCTGAGCCTTGCCGCCATTGCCGTGACCGCCGCCGCCGTATCGCCCCGGCTATCGGGGCGGCTGCGGTCCCTACAGCCCGTCTTTACTGCACCTGAGGACTTTACAGCCCTGGATGAGCCGATTTTATCAAGCCGCACCGTCTCAAAACTACTGCTGCCCATCGACCAGGCTGATCTGCTTAGGACCCAGGCAGATGATCTCAGGGTCCAGGGAGACCATGACACGGCCCTGAGCGTTTATGACCAAGCCATTCAGCTGCAAGAAAACTCAGCGACTCTCTACCGGGTGGTCTATGGCGATGCCAGTGAGCTCCAACAAAACTTAGCTGCGACCTACTGGGGCCTTTGTGATAGCCTCAATGCCCTGGAGGAGATTGACCGGGCACTGGTAGCCTGTAACGACGCCCTATCTTTTAACCCCAACTATGCCGAAGCCATCAACAGCAAAGGCAATACCTATGAGCTGCAAGGGCGGCGACCCCAGGCGTTAAGGCTATATCAACAAGCCTCGCTGATCAAACCCGACCTCGCCGATGCCTGGCTGGGTCGGGGGCGGGTGTTGCAATCGTTTGGCCGCTCGGTTGAGGCCCTGCGCTCGTTAGATGAGGCGATTGACCTCAACCGAGACTCTGCTGAAGCCTGGGCCATCAAAGGAGAAGCCCTGTGGAATTTGGGCCGATACGATCAGGCCATTGCAGCGCTAGATAAAGCGTTGGACATTGAGCCAGACCGCCCTGATGCGGCTCAATTGCGGCAAAAGGCGCGGGAGGATTTGGGAAGGTAGAGATGCGCAGCCATGCCCTTTGGGCTATGAGGGCAGGGCAAAAGGGGCAGGGCAAAAGGGGAATTGAGGATAGCTGACGCTAACGCCTTTCGTCTTTCCCCCTTCGCCCTTCGCCCTTTACCTCTGGAAACGATCGCCGTCGTCGATACCACGTCGCGCCGCCCACCAGCAGACCAATCAAGCTGAGGGCCCCAAAGATGGGCAGTACGTTGCCGGTTTGGATGGACTCGACACCGGAGTGGCCCAGGAGCACGAAAGGCAACACCCCTGGCAGGGTGCCCAGGGCGGTGCCGATGAAGTAGTCTCGAAAACTGATCGAGGTCAGCCCGGCGGCAAAGTTGACCAAGCCGTAAGGGATGATCGGCAGCAGCCGGATTGAGAACATGTAAAATAGGCCACCCTGTTGGATTTCGGCGTCGATGGCCTGCCAGTAACCAGCCATACGTCTGGCGATCAGCTCACGCCCCACGGTGCGGGTAAAGCCAAAAGCGACGACGGCGGCGATAATCGCGCCGAGGGTGGTCCACAGGGTGCCAAGCCAGACGCCAAACAAGGCCCCCCCCGCCAGATTTAATACGGTGGAGGGCAACACCAAAATGGTGGCGAGGGTGTAGATGATGATGTAAATAATCGGGGCCCAGATACCCGCCCGCTGTAAGGTGCTTTCTAACCAGGCGGGGTCGATGCCTCCTACAAAATAAAGGGCCGCAGCGGTTGCGATCGCACACACAATTGCGATCGCCAAAATTGTGCGCTTAAGATTTGCCATAGGAAGACCCGATTGGACGCGGTGGGTTTGAGGGAAGACTTGACCCCGCTTGAGGCTCCCCATAAAACTCCCTGACCAGATACAGCGGGCGACCTTTGACTTCTTCGTAGACGCGGCCCAAATACTCGCCAAGGATACCTAAACTCATCAGCTGCACCCCACCGAGAAACAACACGGCGACCATCAATGACGCATAACCGGGGACGTCAATACCGCGAATTAGCGTGCGTAGCACTAAAAAGGTGGCATAGATGAAGGCAATCATTGAAAACCCCAGACCTACATAGCTCCAAACCTTGAGCGGGGTGGTGCTAAATGACGTGATGCCGTCTACGGCAAAATTCCAAAGTTTCCAGTAATTCCATTTGGTTGTGCCGCTGTGGCGCGGGGCACGGTCATAGGTGATAAAGGTTTGCTTATACCCCACCCAGGCAAATAAGCCCTTCATAAATCGGGTGCGCTCAGGCAGGGTTTTGAGAGCCTCTACGACCCGGCGATCAAGCAAGCGAAAATCTCCGGTATCTTCAGGAATAGGTACCTGGCTCATGCGACCAATCACCCGGTAAAACGCATTAGCTGTAAACTGCTTGAACCAGCTCTCACCCTGGCGGGTGCGACGGCGAGCGTAGACCACATCATAGCCTTCGCGCCACTTGTCGAGCAGGGCCCCAATCAGCTCTGGGGGGTCTTGCAAATCCGCATCAATCGGCACGACAGCCTTGCCCTGGGCGTAGTCGATGCCGGCAGTCAGGGCCAGCTCTTTGCCATAGTTACGAGACAGGGCGACGACTTTGATATTGGGGTTGCGACTGTGATGGGCAATCAGTCGCCCCAAGGTATCGTCATGGCTGCCGTCGTCAACGCAGACAATTTCATAGGCAACGTCCAAACCCAGGATCACCGTCTCCAACCGCTCAAACAGATGATCAATATTGGATGCTTCACAGTAGAGCGGCACCACGATAGACAGCTCGATTTTAGAGAATTCCATAGGTTGATGCTGGGTTAATCAAGCAGAGTGGGGACGATGTGCTTATAGTCCCCAAGATTCTAGCGGATTGCTCTGGTCCGTCTGTAAGATACCGGCGGCTAGTGCTCGGTCGCAAGGCCAGGACCCGGTATTAATCAAAGTTTCATTGATTTAACAGGCTTCATGTTTAGATCTTGCATTAGAGCGATATCGGATGAGGACCCTGCCTTGTGGCCATTCTCCGGAGGAGGGGAGATTCGGGAATAGGTCAGTCTGCTGTGTGTAGGAAAGGCTAGCTCAGGGGCTTTCCAAAAGTAGCTATGCTTTGAAAGCCTTTTGAATGCGGATAAGCGCTTTATACAGGCCATCTGTATGCACCCAGCCGACAAACCCGGCGAACTGGCAGGAGCCATCAGCTTCGGCCAAAAAGACATGGTGAACCCCTACCAGGTTTTGCCAAACTCGCAGGGTTAGCCCGTTTGCCAAGGTGGCCCAGATCTGAGCTTTGCCGAAGTCGCGGTAGTGGGCGTCGGTTATCCCAGGAATGGCTTGTAGCTGCTCTATGACAACCTCACATAGCGGATCTGTCGGGTCGGTAGGACGGGCAGGGTTAGTCCAAAAGTTAACAATGGCTGCAGCGACCTCGGAGTGGCATTTCAGGCGGGAATGGTGGATGCCGCTGAGCTGAACGTACTGGGCATTGCGGAACTGGGTGGATTGGAGGGTAACGGTGCCGTCGCTGCCGCCGTCGATGTCGCTGGCGATGATTTGGGTGGGGATCTGCTGGGCAATGCGCTCAGCGATGGGGCGACGGTTGGTGCCCAGGTCACGGGCGATGCCAATGCCCCAGCCCAGGGGGTCAAAAATGCGGCCCAGGTCAGCCCCGCCCACGGGGGAGGCCACCAGCGTCAGAGATTCGATTTGGGGCCACCATTGCGGGTTGCGGTTGAGCACTTCTAGCCAGATCAGCCCGCCCATGGAGTGGCCGACAATGCGTTTGGGGATATGGGGCGTCCCTTCGCAGTAGGTCGCGGCTGTTTTTTCGACCCGAGCGACCAGGGGCTCAATCCGCCACCAGGTTTTCACAAAGCCGAGATCGGGGGAGACCATGGCGGCTTTGTCGGGGGTCAAGACTCGAGCCAGCTGGCTGATCTGGGTGTGGGTGTCGGCCCAGCCATGCTGAGCAAATAGAATATAGCTGGGGGCATCGGCGTCAGGGAGACTCGTTTCAAGACCGGGAGAATCAATGCTCATTACGTAAAAACAGGGCGCGATAGACGGGCTTATGCTGTGCCAGGGTGACCCGCTCGCGGTCGGTTTGAGCGGCGAGCGGGTTCTCGCTTAGCCAGTGGCCTCCCTGACGATCAAAGCCGGGATGTTCAGCGAAGCGATCGCACATTTCCTGAGCCACCGCCGCTATATCTGACTGTAGCCAAACCCACCCCCCCTGGGGCATATACTGGGCCAGTTCTTGAACCAACTGGGGCTGCACCACCCGACGCTTCTGATGTCGTTTCTTAAACCAGGGGTCGGGAAACTGGATGCTGACCCGCTGCAAGGGTAAGCCTTCAGCCCAGCTGTCTAGCAAGGGCTGGAGGGAATTGTTGGCATTGCAAAAAATATAGTGCAGATTTTTGAGCCCCGCCTCGTCGCGCCGCTTGAGTGCCTGGTCAACCAGGGGCTGACGGATTTCAAGGCCCAAAAAATTCCAGTCGGGGCAGGCAACGGCCATATCCCGGACAAAAAACCCTTTGCCACAGCCAATATCGAGGTGGAGCGGTTGCTGGGGCTTTGCATAAACGGCCTGCCAGTTAGGGGGCTGAGCGGGCTGAGCGTAGGTATCGCTGAGCGGGTTGACGTGCTGACGGACGCGGATCGGCATAGCAGGGGTCAGGGCGAAGGGGTCAGGGCGAAGGGGGGAGGGGAGACGCGGAGAGGGGGAGACGCGGGGAGGGGATTTTAGATTTTAGATTTTAGATTTTGGATAGGGGATGGGTTATCCAGTAGGGCTTACACCTTTCGCCCTTCCCCTTTCGCCTTTCGCCTTCTGATCTGAAGTTATAGTTTATTAGAAAACCCTGACCCAAAAATCAGCAGCAGCAGAAAATTTTATGATCCCTCAGTTTCGATTTGCCGTGGTCAGTGATTTGCACATTGCCCTGCCCCATACAATTTGGGATGCGCCTAATCGGTTTCACCTGGTGGAGGTGAGTATCCCGGCTTTTGATCAGATTTTGGCGGAGCTGGTGGAGGCAGAGCTAGATTTTTTGCTGCTGCCGGGGGATTTGGTGCAGCACGGGGAGCGGGATAACCACGAGTGGCTGGTCAATCGGCTGGCTGAGCTACCGTTTCCGGTATATGTGGTGCCGGGTAACCACGATGTGATTTTAGAGGGAGGCTGCGATCGCACCCTCTCTCTCAACGAGTTCATCGAATATTATGGCGATTTTGGCTATACCCAGCCAGACCAGCCCTACTACCACCGCGAAATCCTCAGCGGCGTACATCTGATTGCCCTCAACTCCAACGGCTTTGATAGCGACGGCAACCCCTTTCACCACGGCTACCTGGATGCCGCCCAGCTCGACTGGCTGGACGAGCGCCTGGCGGCGCTATCGGGCGATTTTGTCATGGTTATGCTTCACCACAATGCGCTGGAACATTTGCCGGGGCAGTCACGCAGCGGTATGGGGCGACGCTATATGGTCAAAAACGCGACGGCGTTGACCCAGCGGCTCAAAGCAGCGACCGTACAGTTGATGTTTACCGGGCATCTGCACGTGCAGGACATTGCCCAGTCAGACGACCTGTATGAAATTACCACGGGCTCTCTGGTGAGCTATCCCCACCCGTATCGTCTGCTAGAAATGACCCCTGACCCAGACGGCCATTGCCAGCTCCAGGTCGCCTCCAGCCGGGTCGAGGCGGTGCCTGACTGGCCCACCCTGCAAGCCACTTCAAAAAAATGGATGGGGGAACGCTCCTTTCCTTTTATGATGAAGCTGCTGACCGGGCCACCGCTAAACCTGCCCCCCACCGAGGCAGAGCTATATGCGCCAAAACTGAGGGATTTTTGGGCTGCGATCGCAGGCGGCGATGCCGTCTTTGAATTTCCCGAATTCCCCAAACCCTTGCAGCAATATTTTCACCACTTTAGCGCTCTCGACCCGGCGGGAAACCCCCGACTCATTGACAACCAGGCAACCTTAAAGCTAGTACAATAGATATAAAACAATGAAACATATAGTCAACTAATGAAACGGGTTGAGATCAAGCTCAAAGATCAGGAACGTCACCACCTAGAAATCCTTAGCACGAGCGGTACTTGCCAA
>JBCDDJ010000072.1:0-18963 GCA_039180385.1 Cyanobacteria bacterium P01_G01_bin.38
ATGCATTGCTGCACCTTGCGGCCTTCGGGGACGCTTAACCATTGATTAAAGGCCTCAATCCAAGTTCGCTCGGCCTCTTGTAAATCATGGGCCGGGTCGCCAGAGCCGGGATCCAGCCGTCCACTGGAGGCCACCCCCCCGGCTGAGTTAGCGAGTTGATAAAACTTGAGGTACTGATTTTGCCAACGCTGATATCGTTTGTGCAGCTTGGTAGGGTAAGGCAGACTCGCGGTAAGACGGTTGCGGTGATCGTCCCAGAACAGAAGGAGAAAGCAGGCGTCTTCACTCTGGGGAATGACTTTGAGTTCGAAGACGGTACGCATTGCAAGGGGAAAGGCGAAGGGGAAGGGGGAAAGGCGAAGGGGGAAGGGGAGCAGGGGAAAGGGGAGACAGGGGGAGTAGGCAAGACCCAGATCCTTGTCTGGTAAATGTAAGCGTCAGCCAGTCTATTCAATCTGCGAACCCATCATTACCGGTCGTCCGGCTGATCCCGTCAGACGTATCAATTAGTCACCTCAAATGAAATCGAGCGAGCATCGTCGTTGCGTTGAAATTGGTAGGGCGACGATAGCCAGGCGGGGCCTTCTGGCAAAACCAGGGTAACGAGGAAGCGCTCTGACGTCTGGCCGTCTACCTGGGCGTAGAGAAACGGATCTTCCAGTTCGGTGGTTGCTTCGCAGACCAGTTCGGTAGGTTTGCTAATGCGCAGAGTCAGGTCATCGGGTAAGACTGCATTGGTTTGCATGCCCACCAAAATCAGCATTGACCAATGCTCTGCCCCATTCTCTGATGAAGGCTCTGACAAGGGCCAGGTGAGGGTACACAGCCGCAGGGGCAAACCTTGCCAGTCAATGTCTTGATAGGCATGGGCGGCGGTCTCTGGGAGCGTCATGCCTTGCTCACGGAGAGCTGCGATCGCACGCTCAAATCGATCAATCGAACGGAATGCCGGGGTGACCTGCGGGGGCAAATAAATCGCCAGACTTTGGGCCAGATCATCCAGGCGATTGTCAAACCACTGGGCCACATTGACAGCCGGCTGGCTGACCAACGCCAGGGTTTCTTGTAGCCTCAGCACCAGGGCAGGCAAGGGCGAACGCTGGGTCTGGTAAATCAGCTGGAGTAAGGGGGGGTGGGCTAACAAATAGCGACCCTGGCTCCAGGGACAAGTTTCCCAGAGGGGGCGATTGGGGTCAAGGTTTTGGAGCAGCGCGGGGAGATCGCTGGGTGAGAGGGGGAGCAGGGGAGCTGGGGAGGATTGGGGAGATAGGGAAATTAGGGGAAGGGGGTCACAGAGTTCGAGTTGGAGGAGAAGGCGATCGGGGTCGAGGGTCCAGAGTTCTATGGGGAAAGCGTAGGTCCAGTCAGGGTGGATGTCGGCGGTGGGATGGTACGTAAGCAGTCGGGCATGGGAGACAAAGCCACGAATGAAGACCTGGGCGAGTTCTTCTTGGACCTCGACCAGCACATAAAAATGGGCGTGAAACTCGGGCAGCTCCAGGACGGCACGGGGGACTGAGACACTGTCGGCCAGGGGATGGTCAATCACCAGCAGGCATAGCTTAAAATCTTGAACTTCGAGGTTGCAAACGGCGGGCAGGCTATTGACATAGGGCGGATTTTCCAGGGTGTAGCGGGGATGGGTGAGAGGGTGACGAGACATGCGATCGCACAGCCAGTCTGCAAAGCCAGCATAGGCCAGCGCCTGTAAGTAAACCTGCCATTGGCGGGCTTCGCCGATGGCAACGGCACTGAGTTCAACCGCCCGGTCAAAATTTTCGGGGTCCAGGGCGATTACCTCGGTCTGCTGATCGCGCCAGTCTGCCAGGGGTGTGCTGACCATGATTATTTCTCACCTCTGCTGAGGACGGTTTTGTACTTTTTTTCAGAAGGCTTTTCTAAGCACGGGTAGTGGGTTTCGGTATGGCCGGTCTCAGGGCTGCCGGTCTTAGGGCTGTCGGTCTCAAGGCTGCCGGTCTCAAGACATTGGCGCAGGTTTTCAGCGTAGAGGCTTTCGGCCCGTTTGGTAGTGCGCAGCTCTGCGATCGCAGGCATAAAAATCTCGGCATCTAAAAAGGCTTCGAGACGATGGACGAGGGGCTCAGCACAGACGGCATCACTGGGCTGCGGGGCCAAGCCCTGCTGACCCAGCAGCACCACTAGCTGGGTCAAGGTCTTCAATCGAACCCGGCTCAGCAGCTGTTTGAGGTTCAACAGACGACTCACCTGGGATTGATTGGTCAGGTTCAGGGCCTTGGCGACCTCACTTTGTGACTTCCCCTCGCCGTAGAGCAATTTAAGGGCAGGCACCACACGGTCAGCAAATTTGGCGTATTTGCGCCGCTGTTGTAGCGCTTGAATATGGTCGGCAATGCTTTCTGCGATCCCCTGTTGGAGAGCCTGCTGGAGCAGCTGCTGACAGGCATTGCGCACATCCTGAGTCTCCAGCTGGGTCAAAGGAGTGGCCGGGTCTTCAATTTCCCAAGGGGCCTGCTTGGCGTCGATAGAGTCAGCCACCGGGGCCCCTCGCTTGCGCCAAATCTCCTGACGGCGCAGCTGGGTGGCGATTTGCTTGAGAATGCTTAGGAGCTGTGGCGGTGTCAAATCAGGGGGTGCCGCTCCTTTGAGGTGGGTCAGCATTTCATCAAGCTGGGCTGGGCTAGGTTCAACACAGCGTTGGCGGGCCTGTTGGCGGGCAAGCTGCCTGCGATCGCGACGATACACCGCATGAAACGCCTGGATGATAGCCTGCTCCGGAGGGCTAAACTGCGCCAGCTGCTGCTGCCCAACGCGATTTAACAAAGCCCAGTCGGTAAACAGGCTAAATCCTTGCTCTGAGAGCAATCGACGAATTTCAGAATGCTGCTGGGTTTGGTGATAGGCCCAGCTATCCAGGTTGAGCTGAGCCTGGGCTTGGGGATCAAACCGACCCAACATCTCAACGGTAAAGGGGATAAAGGTCAGTGCTTTGAGTTCACCTGCGGATAGCTCTCGATATGCGGTGCCCTCTATTACGATGAGCCGCCGCCCGTCATCATCCAGGACGCAGGGCAGCAAATCCTGATATCGCAATCTTGCCGTGCCTTCGTACCCCGCAAATCGCGCCGAGATTTTACGGCACGCGGTCAAAATACTATAGGAAATGCGGCTGCGTAAGCACAGCCCAGACTGGGCGATTTGCTCCCAGTGATGGGGCTGAGAGTCGATCAGAAAATCGGCAAACAGGGTTCTCTGAATAAGCTGATGCTGCTCGGGAGGGAATGGACAGCTAACCTCAGCAATGTCTCTAAACTTGCGGTCAAAAAACGCTTTGGCCTGGGGTAAAGGCTGAGGCTTATAGCCTCCCGTGGCGGGATCAAGCTGCAAAATCTCACAGTATTGAGACAGGGAATATTGAGGCAGGGAAACCATAATGGTTTGATGGCAGATGCCCCTTATTTTCCCATTGGCATTCAAGAAACGGAAGTACCTAAAAAGGGTAGTTAATCATTATGGATGAATTAAATTATGGATGACTTGCTGATCAGGGGTGGCAATGAATAAGGGGGAAATGTCTAAAAAACGGCTATCTCAAAAAATGGTTTAGGAGATAGCCGTTTTCGAGATTTAGGTGGCGCAACTCATCGGGCTTTGACTTTTAGCTCAGCTGGGTTGCCGGGATTGCCTTCAATAGCCACACTGCGACCATTAGCGTCGAGATGGCGAACAATCTTATAGACAATCTCAACCTGCCCAGGGCTACCCATTTTGCTGGCCAGTTCTTCTAAGGTCAGAGGTTGGTCAGCCTGCTTTACCGTAGCAACCGCCTGATTTTGCAAACTCAAGACGCTGGCAGCGGCTTTTTTACCCGCTTCTACCCCAGGCTGGTGATAGGCATTAATATTCACCAGCGAGGCGTAGATCGTGACTGCCCGCTCATACAGCGCAATTAGCACACCTACCATGTGGGGCGTCACCTCTGGGATCGTAATCGTGATCGACTGGCGATTATTCTCAAAGAGTGCTTGACGGGTGCCCTGCAAAAATCCAGACAGATAGTCTCCTGAGGTAGCCCCCGGATCGACCTCTACCGACTCACCACTGCGGTCTCGAAGCACCTCAATCAGGGTGACAAAAAAGTTGTTGACCCCCTCTCGCAGCTGCTGCACATAAGCGTGCTGATCGGTGGAGCCCTTGTTGCCGTATACGGCGATCCCCTGGCAGACCCGATTTCCATCGAGGTCTTTTTCTTTGCCGAGGGATTCCATGATCAGCTGCTGTAGATAGCGGCTAAACAGCAGCAAACTGTCTTTATAGGGCAAAATCACCATGTCTTTTTCCCCTTGACCGTGGCCGGTGTAGTACCAGGCCAGGGCCATCAGGGCGGCGGGGTTGCGTTTTAAGTCGTTAATCCGGGTGACGGCATCCATTTCCTTGGCACCGGCTAAGATGGCGCGGATATCGATGCCCTGGAGGGCGGCGGGCAGCAGCCCCACCGAAGACAGCTCTGAGGTGCGCCCCCCCACCCAGTCTTGCATCGGGAAGGTAGCCAACCAACCTTCAGACTTAGCGATTTTATCGAGCTTGCTGCCGGGTCCGGTGGTAGCGACGGCATTTTTGGCAAAGTTAAGGCCTTTGCGCTCAAAGGCGGCTTTGACTTCTAACATGCCGTTGCGGGTTTCGGGGGTGCCCCCTGATTTAGAGATCACCAGCACCAGGGTGGATTTGAGCCGTTCCCCGATATGCCCCAGAATCTTGTCAATGCCCTCGGGGTCGGTGTTATCAACGAAGTGAATATCTAGGGGCGGATTGACCGGCCCTAATGCCTGGGCCACAAACTCAGGCCCCAATGCCGAGCCCCCGATACCAATGGAGAGAATATCGGTAAAGCGCTCTTGCCCAGGGGGATAAAGAGTGCCCGTACGGATTTGCTGGGCAAAGGTTTCAATATTATTGAGGGTGCTGGTGATTTCGTACCTGAGCGCATCGTTGGGGGCTAAGTCGGGATCGCGCAGCCAGTAATGGCCCACCATCCGGTTTTCATCCGGGTTTGCGATCGCACCCGCCTCAATCGCCTCTATATCTTCAAAGGCTTTTTCGAAGCGCGGTGCCATCTCGCTCACAAAGGCATCGTCAAAGTTAACGCGACTGACATCCAGATAGAAGCCCATGTCTTCGTGATAATAGAGCCATTCTTGATACCGTTTCCAAAGAGCCGCCGCATCCATAGGTGCCTCGCTTTTTATGTCTAGGGTGAGTGGGGGGAAGTGTTATGTATTGAGGTGTGTCAGACACACCTCAATACATAACACCTAAACACCTCCAGAAGCTTAACCCTGGATGATTCGAAAATTAGGAAAATCTCTAAAGGATTTTGGGATTTGACCAAATCATCCCCATGGTGGACTAGCATCCGCTATAGGATGGGATGTGTGGAAATAGCTTAGGGGTTTGAAATGGACTTAGGCACACTACAAGGCTGGCTAGACAACGCATCGTTTGCGGTCTTATTTGCCACCATGCTGATCTACTGGAGCGGGTTGGCTGTGCCCCAGATGGCCTGGCTGCAAACCCTGGGCACCACGGGTATGGCCATCGGCAACCTGGGTATGGCCGCTCTGCTCAGCGCCCGCTGGATTGAAGGCGGCTATTTCCCCTTGAGCAACCTCTACGAATCTCTCTTTTTTATTGCCTGGGGCATCACCGCCGTCCACTTTGTTGCCGAGCGCATGAGCGGCAGCCGCTGGGTCGGCGCGGTCACTGCCCCCGTCGCCATGGGGATTACGGCCTTTGCGGCGCTGACCCTGCCCGACAATATGCAAGTCTCAGAGCCGCTGGTGCCTGCGTTGAAATCAAACTGGCTGATGATGCATGTCAGCGTCATGCTATTGAGTTATTCGGCTTTAATGGTAGGCTCACTGGTTGCGATCGCATTTCTGATTGTTACCCGAGGCCAGGCGATTGAGCTCAAGGGCAGCTCAGTGGGCACCGGCAGCTTTCGCAATCGTCGCTATGAGTTAAAACGCGCCGCCGAGCCTACCGAACCCACCGAGCCCACTCTCGCAACCTCTGGCGCAACCTCTGGCGGCGGCACCGCTGTGTTAGAAAAAACCGCGCCAGCAACGGCAACGGCGACCCTTTCCTTACAGCGCCTGACCCTGGCTGAAACCCTGGATAATATTAGCTATCGCATCATTGGACTGGGGTTCCCGCTGTTGACCATTGGCATCATCGCCGGGGCCGTGTGGGCCAACGAAGCTTGGGGTTCTTACTGGAGCTGGGATCCTAAAGAAACCTGGGCGCTGATTACCTGGCTGGTGTTTGCGGCCTATTTACATGCCCGCATCACCAAGGGCTGGCAGGGTCGACGACCGGCAATTCTAGCCGCATCCGGCTTCATGGTGGTGTGGATTTGCTACCTGGGGGTGAATATTTTGGGCAAGGGGCTACACAGCTATGGGTGGTTCTTTTAGAGCCAAAGTCCCAGGATGCCGATCCCCAGCCACAGCAAAAAGCTATAGCGAGTCAGGTTTAATGCCTGCTCAATCACCACTGGCTCAATCGGTCGCTCTGCGATGCCGAGCTTAGGCTTCTGAATAACCTCGCCCTTGTAGACATTCTCCCCTCCAACTTGGACACCGAGGGCAGCGGCGTAGGCGCACTCACTCCAGCCCGCATTGGGGCTGGGGTCTGCGATCGCATCTCGACCACACACCCGCCACACAAACCGAGGTCGCCCCGAAAGCACCCCGATCGTCAAAACCATCAGCCGACAGGGAACCCAAGTGAGGCCATCTTCCAACCGGGCACTAAACCAGCCCAGGTGGGTATAGGGAGCGCGTCGATAGCCCACCATTGAGTCGAGGGTGCTAGCCGCCTTATAAGCCATCGCCAAGGGGACACTGCCCAAACCCAAAAGTGCCCCTAGTAGGGCATAAAACAGCGGTGCAAGGACCCCATCGGTGGCATTTTCGCTCACAGTTTCCAACACGGCTCGCAAAATCTCTGACCGAGATAGGTCGTCAGTATCACGACCGACATACTGGGCCAACCGCTGACGAGCTGTTGCCAAATCATTCTGGGCAAGTGGCACCAGCACATCACGGGCAGCCCGACGCAAACTGCGCCCCGCAAAACAACTAGCCAGCCAGATCACCTCTAAGCCACCGCCTAGCCAGCTCCCTAGGCCCTTACCTAAACTATCCCCTAACCCTCGATGGACCCAGTCAATTACAGCAGCTGAGAACAGACCGCTGCCCCCAATCAACAATCCGGCCAGCAAAATCCCCAGCAGCCGCATCATCCAGGGGGGGGGATTTAGCTGGATACAGACTTTTGCATAGCCCGAAATAATCCCCCCCATCGCCTGGACTGGGTGCGGCCAGTGCCATGGGTCAGCCAGGACGAAGTCGAGGAAGGCAGCGGCGAGGACCTCAAACAATGAAACTCGCCTCTTCCCCCTGGGCGGCTTGCCAGCTGCGGGCATCGAAATACAGTTCTTCTAGAGAAATGCTGTAGAGGGCTTCTCTGAGCTTTTGGTTAAGACGTCGCCACAGGGTGAGGGTGACCCAATCTTCGGCCTGATCGACTGGCATTGCGGTTTGGGCCAGGGGGGCAGAGGCCTCACCCACGGCCTCTAAGATTTGCCCCAAGGAGATCTCTGCCGGAGGTTTAGCGAGTCGATATCCGCCGTGGGCTCCCCGAGTTGATTTAACCAAGCCCGCCCGACGCAGGTCTAAAAAAAGCTTCTCTAGGTAGGGGGCGGGCAAATTTTGACGCTGGGCCACGGTGTTGACCGAGGCCAACGTATTCGCAGGTTGCAGACTTAAATCTAGCAGAGCCTTAACACTGTAGTGCCCCCGGGTTGTCAGTTTCATAAATCTGGCTCCTGACGCCTGGCTTACTTGAGAAGGCTGATTGGCTGAAAAAACTTTTAGCGGTTACCCCCCCTTACCTGTGCAAAATCGGCCTGCGCCGATTAGAGCCCCCTCACAAGACCCAGTCCGCGCAGGCAGACTAAAAGCCTAAAGACATGGCTGCACTAGGGCTCCACCAGGGCACGGTTAGGCGCGACTTCCAGACGCTAACCGAAATAATCTAAATCGTAGATTTCGGAACTTTTGTCAGTCAATCAGGTTAAGGAGGCTCTCCACTCAGCCAAAGCATCCCAAAATAAGAGAACTTTATCAAGTTAAAAATATCAATAAGCACTGCTTTAAGATAACGGGCCTGACTCAATTAGTTCGCAATTAAGGCAGCTTGATTGAGTTAACAGCCGGGGGGTACTTTTCCTTTAGTAATCACCCAGGTTCGGCTTAAAAAAACGATAAAGTAAGGCACTTAAGTCATGAACTGTTTCAGAAAAAACATCGGTTATGCAAAGTAGATTTGAGTTGTGTCTTATTCTGCACATTTAGTGTCAATATTAAATAAAGGCAGGTTAAGATGAATGTCGTCAGACCCTGCATAGATGATTCAGAGATTGTTCAGTCTAGAGATTTGAGTGAATGGCTAAGGATGTAACTGTAGAACCGTTGACTGGCAAAGCGTTATTAAAAAAAGTAAAAGAGTTAGAGCACCTTAGTAAAGAAGAGAAAGCTAAAGCGTGCGGCTACTACACTATTACAAAGAGTGGTGTTGCCAGGGTCAATATGATGAAATTTTTGAATGCCCTGATTGATGCCGAGGGCATTCAGTTAGATAGCACTCAACCCAGTAACGGTAGAGGAGGACGCAGCGCCAGCTATCGGATTACCGTCCAATCTAATGGCAATTTATTGATTGGCTCAGCGTACACCAAGCAGATGGGTTTAAGGCCAGGGGATGAGTTTGAGATTTCCCTGGGGCGTAAGCACATTCGCCTCAAGCAAATTGGGGTGGACGACACTGATACTGATATGGAAGACGATTTGTAGGCCACATCCAGTTTAAAGACTTGCGTTTTTACCTAAGAGCAAACAGTTTAACCCTGGCATCTGATGACGCTTGATGTTACTCAGGTTTAGATCATCCAGGTTTAGGTTACTCAGGTTTAAAGGGGTTACAAGTGGCCACCCCAATAAGTCCCTAAAAAGTACTCGTAAAGCCATCGTTAGCGGGTTGTAAAAACTGGCGTACCATGCTCTGGTTTGGGGTTGATTTGAAAGGGGCAAGATGGCTTGACATCTTGCCCCTTTATTGCTGTTCTTTAAGGACACCCTGATCGAGGTAGGCTGGCTTTGGCTATTTGCTTTAGCCATTCTTTAAAACCGGGGTGTCGGTGCTGATCTTACAACCGGGGTGATACGGAAACCACTATGAGTTTGCCAATCGTTTTAGAAATTGCAGTGGGTGCTGTTTTCATCTACCTGACCCTGAGCTTGATTGCCAGTGAGATTCAAGAAATTCTCAGTACGATCTTGCAATGGCGGGCTGAGCATCTGAAATATTCAATAGAACAGCTGCTAGCGGGTGAAACCGCCGCTGATAAAACCGATAAAAGTATGGCGCGCCAGCTGGCCAATCAGCTATACAGCAGCTCTTTAATTCGCAATCTTAATTACGAGGCCGAGGGGCGCATTGCCCGCACATTCCGCGGTGTTTTGCATGTTCTGGGGGCGATTTATCGAGGGTTTACCCGCACTCGCAACGTCTTTGGCGACCAAACCAGCGGTCCCTCTTATATTCCGTCAGAGACCTTCGCGGTCTCGCTTTTAGAAAGCTTACAGCTCGAGCAATTACAGCAAATCATTACCGAATCAAGACTGCATCGATTTGTCCAAGAACGCCTGAGCCTGCCTGTCAACAACGTGATCAACGACCTCAAGGCCAGCCTGGGGGATGAGTTTGTTTTAACGGCTGAGTTGCGTAATTTTGAGGCTGCTTTAGAGCAAATTTTGCAAGATTATCAGGTCCAACGGGTGACCCTGTCGCAAACCTTGGAGCGACTGATTGCAGAGCTGACCGGCTTGATTGATCAAGCTCAGCAGGTTCTGCCTGAGGGGCATCCCGTGACGACAACCTTTGTGCGCCGATTACAATATCTACGCACCAATCTGTTAGGCAATTTGGATTCTGCTGTGGTGGTCCTTAAACAGATTCAACCCACGCTGCAAGAGTTAATTGCCCTGCTAGACGATCGCAGTCGCCTCTACGGCGAGTTGGTTACCATTGCCAACCGCGAAGGCGGGATGGCACGTCAGCTCCTCGATCGGTTAAAAAATCTCCAGCTGCCCCAGCAGTTGCGCCGGAGCTTGCTCAGTCTAGCCACCCAAGCCCAGAGCAAAGCTGACTCAGGGGAAACCGCTTTGAGTAATTTACAACTGGAGCTAGAAAACTGGTTTGAGCGGGGGATGGACCGAGCCTCAGGGGTGTACAGGCGCAACTCTAAAGCGGTGGCGCTGCTGATTGGGGTTGCGATCGCAATCACCATCAATGCAGATACCTTTCACATCGTGAGTCGCCTCAGTATTGATCAATCGGTACGTAGCAGCATTGTGCAGAGCGTCGATCAGCTCAACGCCCAGACCTTATCAGAGCTGTCCAGTCAGCTGGCAGTCGGGACGCCTAACAATGCGGAAGCAGACGCAACAGGGGACGGAGCAACCGGCACTGCGGACATGGAGCAGCTGTCCCAAGAGCTAAAATCTTTGGGCGCTGCTGTCAGCCAAACCTTAGAAGAATACCAGCTGCCGATTGGGCGCACAGCCAGCATTTTAGCCGCACAGCAAGTGGCCGAAGCCAATTGGCCCTTGCCCCTGCCCCGACGCTGGCTGGGGTGGCTGGTCACCGCCGTGGCGATCTCCATGGGGTCTCAGTTTTGGTTTAATGCCCTACGGCGGGTGATGTCAGTCCGCACCGCCGGCGCTAAACCGAGCGAGACTCCGGAATCCAAACGATAAAAGCAGTCCCAGGACCCGCCGTACACTGTTGACGCTCACTTTGCTTGATCCGAGCAGGGGTCCAGGGGGTATCGCGAATCGGGCTAAACATTTCAATGCCGCCCTGCATTTGAGTCATTAGCTCATGGGCGATGGCTAGCCCCAAGCCGGTACCCGTAATCGGCCCCTCCGCCTGAGCCCCTCGATAGTAGCGCTGGAAAAGTTGATCTCGGTCAGCGGCTGGAATGCCAGGCCCCGTATCCCCGACTAAAATCCCCTGATAGGAGCAAGGCCCCTCGGTACGGTGAAAGCCGGTTTGTAGCCAGACCCAAGCCCCACTGGGGGCATATTT
This sequence comes from Cyanobacteria bacterium P01_G01_bin.38, assembly GCA_039180385.1. GTDB lineage: Bacteria > Cyanobacteriota > Cyanobacteriia > Phormidesmidales > Phormidesmidaceae > SIO4C1. The sequence continues at coordinate 11,191 of JBCDDJ010000072.1, forward strand.
GATGGCATTGTCCAATAAGTTAGACACCACCTCTTGGAGGGCCTGCTCGTCTGCCATCACATCCGTCGAGGCCGGAGCGATATCAACCCACAGTTGAATTTGCTTCTCTTGGGCCACGGTTTGAATTACTGTAATCAAGGGCTCAAGAAGCTTTGGCAACGATAGTGGCATTGGGGTCAAGGTGTGCCCCAAGCCGGGCAGTAGGGCCGGCGCGCTGGCATCTTGGGGAGGAAGCGCCCGATCGTTTAAACCCTGGCGGTTGCTGAGATCGTGTTGGAGTTCGATGTCGCCTAGATCTACGGTTTCGTCAAAGTCTGCCACCAGGGCTTTGAGCCGCTGGCTTTCTCGAACGATGCTGTCGGCGATAGGGCTATTGGGGTCCTCGCTGGTGAGCCGTCTTTGCAGCAGTTTGCCAAAAGTACCCAGGGCCGTGAGCGGATTGCGAAACTGGTGTAGCAAGTTATGAAAGACTTCTGACTGGCGACTTTGTAAGGCTCGCTTATCCTGCAAACGCTGCTCCATCCAATGGTTGCGGCGATCTAGCACACAACCAGCAGCCACCCCGTCAGCCACCTGCTGGAGGTGCGATCGCTCCTCTTCGTGCCATTGATGCTCGTGACGAATCACCACCATCAGCCCCACCATCACATCGGTGTACATCAGCGGCATCACCAGTTGCTGCTCAGGCTGCCTGTCGATCTCGGGCTGCCCCGTTTCAGGGGCCACGGTCGTCGGGCTATCTACTTGAGGGGTGTCTGTCTGAGAGGCATTGGCTTGAGGGGCATTGGCCGACATCGCCGGGGCAGCGCCAGTAGCGGGCAGCGGGGACGGGGGGAGCGGTCGTAAAAGTGCATCGGCCTCAGTTTGCCATTCAAAGGGCCAAACATCTAAAGCGTCTGGATAGCTCGCAATGGGAATAAATCCAGGTTCCTCAGGCTGTGTAGACGCCTCTGCTAAATAGATGACCGCCGAAATGGGCCCAAACGCTTGATTGAGTAGCCGCAGCTGCGACTGACACAATGTTCTAAGCTCAGGACTGGCGTTAACTGACATGCACAGCTTTATCAAGAAATATGGACACTTTGACAAAAGTTAAACTTTTGTCAAAGTTTGAACAGGATTTAAGACCACCATCAAGGCTTAAAAATCTTAAGAAGCCATCTGCTCACAGCGTTTAAGGAGGGCACCCTCTAATTTTAAGAGAAGTTGAAAATCTAGGGCGTAACAGATATACTTTCCCAGGGTTCGCTAATTTTGTAGCTAATACTACAACCAGTGGACCAGTCAATCTTGACATATCGTCAGAGGCATATTGATCGTCAGAGGCATATTGTCAGCATTGACATCATCGATTGACCTACAAGGGAGGTAATGAAACTTGGCAAGGAGACGCAAGCGGAAGAGTCGTCGCCGTTTAGAAGGACGTCGTATCTTAGAAGCGGTTCCTCAGTATAGTATCGAAAGTGGTGCTGAAAAACCGGTGACAGCTGCTCGGAATTATATTCATTCCCAGGGGATCCATCCCCCAGCGTTGTTGCTCGTTAAACGCAATGAGCACACTACCGATCGCTATTTCTGGGCTGAGAAAGGTCTTTTTGGTGCTCAGTACGTTGAAGAAAACCACTTCTTGTTTCCCAGCCTTCGTGTCTTAATTGGCGAAGAGGAAGAAGAGGTGGTTTTTAGCTAGCCGTCTTATCGCCATTAGGGTTATAGCATTTAAACGAAGACAGGGAACCTCGCTAGCGAGGTTCCCTGTCTTCGTTTAAATACCCCCTAGTCCAATCGCTTGAGGGGCAAATTGGCAGCCAGCTGAATCGCTTCGTCTCGATGGCCAGTAAACGTGAGGCAAGCCCCTGGCGTCGAAGGTGCTGTGTCAAACTCAATGGCCTCTTCGCGACCCGCCTTACGCCAATAAAACACCGACGCCAGCGGCGCGATCAGCAACGTCCCTAGCGACCATTGGCCCACGTTAGGAAACTGAAAGGCCAGCACCAGTGACAGGCACAGCGCCCCCACCGTAGCCAGTAAACCTAGAAAAATAGCTAGAAAAAAGCTAGGCCGCACCTGCCCTTTCATTTGCACCGGAGCGTCTGGCGTCTGTGCGGGGGTGGCCTCCGGGTCGGCGACCGAGGGGTGGTAGGCCCGTTGCTCAAAATACTGGATGAGCTGCGATCGCAAATCATCGGCAGACTGAGGAGATTCAAACCTGACCGTCTGGGTTCGATCTTTAGTCGAGGCTCGAATAAAGAAAAATAGCCCCACGCAAAGCAGGCTGGTCAAAAAAAACGTCGAGGAAATTACAGTACTCGTCATGGTTCTATTGACAAGGGGCCATTGACAAGACAAAGTCCCCATTAACCCTAAAGAACATCTTGATCAAAATCAACAAAGCATCTCGATCAAAAATACCGCTTATTGGTAACAGGGGCTCCGCCAATTTAATGGGTATCCCTCAAGACGACATGACGCGTCGCGACTGATTTTGCTGAGTTGTCCGCTGCTGCCCTAGCATATAGCGATGCCACAGCTCAGCCAGCTCCCTAGCTTTGCTCTGCCAATCGGGTCGAAGTCTATACATGCGGCGGGGTCGGCCACGGCCCTCCACCTTTTTCCAGTAGCCCATAATGGCTCCCTGGTTTTCGAGAAATTTCAGAGCGCTATACAGCACTGTATCGGAGAGCCGATAGTCGGGGTACTCTCGTTCAATCGCATGAATAAGCTCTGTTCCGTAGGAGTCTCGTTTAACCAGCACCGACAGAACGTAGCAAACAGCCAGTTCTTTATTGAGATAAATCGGCGGTGGATCTTCGAAGAACTGATAAATGTCCTCAAATTTCATAGCATTGCTCCAGAGCAAAGTGTGTGAGTTAAAATCTTGGACTTTAAAGAGCGATTTCCAAATGGCCTAACAGACTCTGAATAGATAGGCAAGAATATGCAGCCAAGAAGTGGGTGTTAACCTCATTTGTACACCACACTAGCCCAGGCCCTAAGTCAACATTATTTGATTCAGTTAAGTTTATTCTAAACGCTAAAAATTGACTCGACTGCACTTTGCCCAATACGGTAATCATCCGCAAAGTTTTTTTAGGCAATCCTAAAGTTTAATGTGCAAATCCTAACTTGCAATAACAGGAATTAAGGGGATCGGCACGCAGTTCCGAGCAACGTTCCAATTGGCTAAATTCTGGAAAAAGGGAAGGATTTCTGGGAAAAGAACGCCTATTTACTCAAGGTTAGTGCGAAAAATGGGCTGACCATTTTGAGTTGCCACCAAGTCTAGATAGAGAGGTCCCGTTGTAAAGATAGGTTGAGAGGCCAGCGCTTCAATCGCCAAAGGGCTGCCGTAGTTTTGAACATTTTCTAAAAACTGAACCAACGGCTCAGTCAGGCCACCCGCAACACGGGGCTCATCAATCACAATGCCCTCTATCTGAGCCTGCACCTGGGCACTCAGCAAGAGAATCTGGAGCTTCTCAACCAGAGCTTCTGTCTCGGGGTAGGCCGTCTCAACTTCGACGCTGGCAATGGTCTCCCCTGATTGAAAGATCACCCGATTGACTTTGGTTTGCAGCGTGACCTCAACACAGGGCTCACCCTGGGCAAGGACGCACGGCTCACCGACAATGTAGTTGCCAGAGGCCGCTACCCGCACAACATAGGTCTCGCCATCCAGGGTTTGATTAACCACCTGTTCGACCACAGCCGGGGCAATTCGCAAAATCTGGACTTCGGTTTCGGCATCCGGCCAGATTTTACGCAGGGCAAGCCGATTGGCTTCGGCTAAAATCTGCTCAATTTCACGGGTGGCGGCGCTGGCTGACTCAGGTCGGGTAATGAGCAAAGCCAGCGTTTCATTGCGGCTAACAGCCACGCTACCACTGCGCAGCTTGACAAATTCGGCTTCCAGGCGACCAATTTCTTCGGCCAAAAACACCTGTTGGGTTTCTAAGCTGCTCAGGGCCTCTTCCCGGGCAACAATCTCTTGGTCACGCTGGGTGATTTCTTGATCGCGCTGGGCAATTTCTTGGTCACGCTGGGTGATTTCTTGATCGCGCTGGGCAATTTGCCCGCGGATCATCTCCTGTCTGGCCAGCAGCCCTTGCCGCTCTTGCTGCAGTCGGTCAATTTCGGTGCGCAGCTGCTCAGCTTGATCAGAGATGGCCTGCTGCCGCTCGATCAGCGCAGCTCGGTCTTCCTGCAAACGGTCAATTTCGGTGCGCAGTTCACCCGCCTGATTATCCAAGGCCGAAATCACTTGCTTGAGACCCGATTCGGCTTCCTGTTTTTGTTGAATGACTGTTTTGAGAGCCACTTCCACATCGGCTTTCTCAGTTTCGGTTTCTTCGAGGGCTTGACGGGCCTCTGACAGGTTGCTTTGGATCTCCTCAAATTCGAACAAACCTTTTCGAAGCTGCTCACTAGTAATCAGCAAAAGCCCCAGGGTGCTGGCCGAGATCACCCCGCCAGTGAGCACACTGACCACCGTTGCAGTCTGACGGGGTCTGAGGTTAAACAGAGACAGACGGGCCTTACCCACGCGCATGCCAATGCGGTCACCCACGGTTGCAATGACACCCCCCAGCAGCAAAATTGTTGCAACCAAAATTAAGCCGACGTCCATCCGCTATTTAATGCCGTTCGTATATGCAGTCTACGTATTAGGTTACCGTAACCTATTTGGGCTCAACAGTTAGGTCAATTAGACCCAACGAGGTCTGACCCGGTGCAGTGATGAGCCCGTCTGTCTACGCTGCTGTGACCTATGCCGATGTGACGGTTTAGGTAAACTGCTGGCTCAGGCTAACCGGATCATGCACCGTGATCTTCTTTTTATGGATAGAAATCATCCCCTCTGTGCGCAGATCACCCAACAAACGAGTCACCGTGACCCGGGTAGAGCCAATGGCCTCAGCAATGGCTTGGTGAGACAGCTTGAGATCGATGGTTATGCCGTTGGCGCTAGGCACCCCAAAGTCTCGACACAAAATCAGCAAAAAGCTAACCAGCCGCGAGCCCATATCCCGGTGGGCCAGGGTCTCAATCATCATCTCGGTCTGCAAAATCCGAGAAGACAGCCCCCGCAACATCAGCATCGATAGCTCGGGGTTTTCTTCAAGGGCTTGCTCTACCTGGTCGATAGGCAAAGATAGCAGCTCTACCGGCGTAAAGGCCACCGCGTGGTAAAACCGATCAGATCGATGACCTGTAATCAGAGATAGGACACCAAAAACGCTATTTTCCCTGAGCAGTGCGACGGTAATTTCTTCGCCAGCCTCGTAAACGCGAGACAGCTTAACGGCCCCTTTGAGCAAAAAATAAACCCGCTCCGCGGGATCGCCTGGGAAAAAAATTGTTTTACCGCGCTCATAGGCTTCGACGACTGGCGGAAACGACCCTCCAGAAATCTGGCGGAGAAGGTTGGCAAGGGGTTTCTGTTGAGTCACAACCATATTTAAAGATTGAGAAGGGGCGAATCACGCAGGCCAGCAGTTATTGAGCTATCACGAAGTAGAGCCCATCAGGCCACAAGTCAGGACGATTGAAGAATTTAATCCATTCTAAAAAATTCAATCCACGCCAAGTGGAAATCTTAAAAATGCAATGGCTTCTTGACTTTAGCTTCAATAAAACTCAAGTCAGGAGGGTGTTTTGTATTCGGTGATACTTATTTAGGGAAAGTGACGGGAAGATCGGGGAAATGGCCGGGGAAAGTGCCGACCTATTCAAAGGGGGCACTTTTTCAGTATGCTCCTAGGGGCGATTGCTGACACTCACTACGGGCTGTTCGCACTCACTGCGGGCATTTAATACACACGCGCCCCATACACAGGAGACCCCATCAAGAGACCATGCTAGATCTGACAGGAAAGAACGCCCTCGTAACCGGCATCGCGAATAATCGCTCAATCGCTTGGGGCATTGCCCAGCAGCTGCATGCGGCGGGCGCAAATCTGGGGATCACCTATCTGCCCGACGATCGGGGTCGGATGGAAGGAAAGGTTCGAGAGCTAACCGCACCGTTAAATCCAGATTTGTTTTTGCCGTGCAATGTGCAAAGCGATGAACAGGTCGCGGCCACTTTTAGCGAAATTGAAAAGAAATGGGGTCGCTTGGATATTTTGATCCACTGTTTGGCGTTTGCCAATCGGGACGATTTGACGGGGGACTTTAGCAACACGTCTCGACAGGGGTTTCAAACCGCGCTTGATATTAGCGCCTACTCACTGTTGCAGTTGGCGAACGGGGCTAAAGCTTTGATGAGCGAGGGGGGTAGCATTGTCACCCTAACCTACCTGGGGGGCGCGCGGGTGGTGCCCAACTACAACGTGATGGGGATCGCCAAAGCAGCTCTCGAAATGAATGTGCGCTACCTGGCCGCAGAGCTAGGCCCCCAAAAAATTCGGGTGAATGGGATCTCGGCAGGCCCAATTCGGACCCTGGCCTCCTCGGCGGTGGGCGGGATCTTGGACATGATCCACCACGTAGAAGCGGTGGCTCCCCTGCGGCGCACGGTGACCCAAAAGGAAGTCGGCAATGCGGCGGCATTTTTGACCAGCGATTTGGCCAGCGGCGTGACGGGCCAAATTCTGTATGTGGATTCGGGTTACGAAATCATGGGCATGTAGGAGGGACGCCTCTAATCGGTGAAGGTGGCATCCACAGCACTGACGGGCACTTTTGCTGTGGCAAAGAGCGATCGCAACGCCACCGTCTGGGCCTCAGGCATTTGCCCGTAACTAAAGCCACAGGCCACAGGCAGCGACTGGCAGAGCTGCTCAAAGACGTAGGGGCTACCGTAGACGACGACGGCCTGTAGGCGATTAGCGGCCAATAGGGCATCAATGTAGCCCTGGGCCAACTCAGTCAGGTTAGCGCTGCTGCGAAACGGGTTTCCCCGGATAAATAGCTGTAGTAAGGTCGAAGATTGCCCTTGGGGAAGGCCTGCCATCACTGGCCATCGGCCATCGGCCAGGTGCGGCTGATAGCCGTGCTGCATCGGCAGGGTGATGGCGGGGGCGGTGCGCGGCAGATAGCGGCAGCCCACCAAGTCGTCTACCAGAATTAAATTGTGTCGTGGCAGAGCGAGTGGGTCGGTTCTGAGCGCTCCCCGCTGCTGGTGAGTGGCTTGCAAAATGGCCTGCTGGATCGCTCGGGCAGGGGGTTGGGCGATTTGCTCTAGCTGCACCGGGGGCGGCACATCGTGCTCCCAGGCATGGCAGGAGGGGGCGCTGTCGGTGAGCCCGGTTTTATATTTGCCGCGCCAGATGCGCTCTACGCTAGCGCGGATTTGGGCGGCGGCAATCCGCCCCGTGCGGACGGCTTCGCAGACGGCTTCGATCGCGCCAAGGGGGTCAGCGGGCATGAGCAGCACGTCCACCCCAGCCTCGACCGCCAGCACGGCGGCCTCAAAGGGACCGTATTGCTGAGTGATCGCCCCCATGACCAGGGCATCGGTGACGATCATGCCGTCAAAGCCCAGATCCTGGCGCAGCAGGCCGGTCAAGGTGGCCTTAGAAAGGGTGGCGGGATATTCGGGGTCGAGGGCCGTTAGCGAGAGGTGGGCGGTCATGACGCTGTCGACATTGGCTGTGATCGCACCTGCAAACGGCACCAACTCCAGCTGCTGCAGCCGATCAAACCGATGGGGCACCCTCGGCAGCGACAGGTGGGAGTCCACGGTGGTATCTCCATGGCCTGGAAAATGTTTGGCGGTGGTTAGCACCGGCCAGGTTTGCGCCCCTCGAATGAAGGCCGTGGCCAGCTGATTAA
>JBCDDJ010000073.1:0-18863 GCA_039180385.1 Cyanobacteria bacterium P01_G01_bin.38
AAAAGCTGCTGGGGGGAGGTGCGATCGCAAAAATTTTGCATACTCTGCTTGAGGTATCAGAGCTTCGCGATCTCTATCGATGACATGCATAAGAGGGGTGTCCAATTGGTGTGAGATGTTTGATAAGCAAGAAAAAAGGACGGGTTCAAAAGCCCGCCCTTCTTTCCCATCATTGTATCGGTTATGGAGCGTCTGTGTTAACACACCCTTGAACGGCAACCTATGGCATCATCCAGGTCGCAATTTTTCCGAGATCTTTAAAGTACAGACGCACACAACCCCGTATGAATTTACGCGTAAAAGCGCCCTGCAACTAATCAAGATGCCGCTAAAGCCATCTTTTGGGCGTTTATCGCGGAGTTTGCCGAAGGCTTTGTCCTCAATTTTATTGATAAGCTAGTCAAAGACTTTGAACAAGACGAATAACGCCTTATCCCTATGACTGCGACTCCCCTAAGCTGGCCAGAGCTTGAGGCCCTCACAAACTTTCAACTCGATAGGGTTAACGGGCCGACCAATGCCCAGGCTCGATTACGCCTGTTTGGTCAGCCTGAGTCAGCAGTGCGGGTGACGCTGTACCGCGATCACCACGCCTGGTGCCCCTACTGTCAAAAAATCTGGCTGTGGCTTGAGGAAAAGCAAATCCCGTATCGCATCGAAAAAGTGACCATGTTTTGCTACGGGCAAAAGGAGCGCTGGTATAAGCGCATTGTCCCCTCTGGGATGCTCCCTGCTATCGAGCTAGACGGTCGTCTGATCACCGAGAGCGATGTGATTTTGCTGGCCTTAGAAAAGACGTTTGGTCCGTTGGCACAAGGGATGGAAGACCCAGCCGTGCTGCCCCTGCGGCAGCTAGAGCGGCTGCTGTTTAGGGCCTGGTGTGGCTGGCTGTGCTACCCGACTCGGTCACCTCGCCAAGAACAGGGCAATCGAGCCCAGTTTACAGCGGTGGTCGCCAAGGTTGAAGATGCCCTGGGCCGCACGTCAGGGCCGTATTTTTTGGATGAATTTGGCACCGCCGATGTGATCTTTACGCCCTACGTGGAGCGGATGAATGCCAGCCTTTATTATTACAAAGGCTACTCTCTGCGAGAAGAGAACCCCCGGTTTGCAGCCTGGTTTGACGCCATGGAAAGCCGACCCACCTATCGCGGCACCCAGAGCGATTTTCACACCCATGCCCATGATTTGCCCCCCCAGATGGGCGGCTGTTATGAAAATGGCGAGTCTCAGATGCAGCTCAATAAAGCCAGAGTCGATCACGGTCCCTGGTTTGAGCTACCCGATGTGACCTATACAGAGCCCGAAACGTCTCGAGCCGAAGCCCTCCATAGGGTGCTCAAGCACCGCGCCAATATTATTCGAGTCAACCCTGCCAATGACCCGTTGTTCGATGAAGCGCTGCGGTGTGCGCTGACCTATTTAATGACCGGCGAAGTCTGTCCGCCGCCAAGGGGGTCTGATGGGGCGCTGCGATATTTGCGCGATCGCATCAGCGTCCCCCGCGATATGTCTATCTACGCAGCCAAACGCCTCAAGACTGCCCTAGAAGACACCGCCGCCCTGGTTGGGGATAGCCAGGGGGTGCCGATCCCATTCAACCACCGACGCGACCAAGACCCCGCTAACTTTGCGAAGCGATAGGGAATACAGCCAAGGTATCCAGTTTGATAATTAGCACCTACCCCATCAATGCTCTGAGCGTCTTGAGACATTAATACATTAGTCATCGCACTCTACACGACTATTTTTATGATGTCTGTTAAAGTTCCCCGGATAACGACCAGCCTTCTCGCCAGCTTAATGGTTTTAGCAAATGGGATATCCGCCCATGCCCGCCAACCACTCCGTGCTGATGTGCCCCTGCCCTCTTCGCTGCCAGGTCTAGTCTCTCGCCGCATCCAGCTAGATTTGGCCAGACGTCTTAATGTACCAGTCGGCAATATCATGATTGGAGAAGCCACTGCTCAAACTTGGAACGACCCATGCCTGGGGCTGGCTCGCCCCAATGAAAACTGCGCCGATGGAGAAACAAAAGGATGGCAAGTCGAGGTAGAAAGTTGGCAGCAAAGATGGGTTTATCGAAGCGATCGCGCGGCCCGTCGTCTACGCCTCGAACCCTTGCCTAACAGCACTGACTTTAACCAAAGAGATTTCTCCGCAGAGATGAGCCAAACGCTACTCCAAACCGTTTCACAACAAGTTCAGCAACCCATAGAGAGCCTGCAAATTCTAGAAGTGCAGGCAGCTACCTGGGATGGCTGCCTGGGGATTGCTGAACCCGACACAGTATGCACCCAAGAAGCCATCCCAGGGTTCCGAGTACTGGTTAACGATGGGCCAAAAGAGGGCATTGGTAACCTACAAAGAGACAGCTGGCCCGATTATCGAGAATTTCAAAGAGAATGGGTGTATCATCTGAACGAAGATGCCACACAAATTGTTCAAAATACGACCGCCAGCGATATAACAGGTCGTGTTGGCAGCTGGTTTCGCCGCGCCTCAGCCCCCCCGGAAGAACTCGCCCCTGAAGTCATTTTTCAAATAAAAGTCCATGATTATCTTTCAGAACATATACATATATCAAAGCTGACAGCAGATGGCACCCTCAGCAGTGAGCGAATCAGCCTCGAACCAGGCAATAGCGCTGTCTCAGAAGTGCTCTCCTCGAGTCAGATATCTCCAGAAGACGCCGCTGCATTTGAAAGATTGTTGCAACAACAGAATTTTCCCAATCTCAATCAAATGGAGTACTCTAATGAAGACCAAGGTTTCACAAGGGAAGGTTTCGTGACACTGATCGCCCCTGGGGTCAGCGTTGAATATAGCGCTGCTGAGGAAGATCTGCCCGCTGGCTTACGGGCCATCGTTGAAGCCTGGTCTGGTCTGGGTGATTAAGGGTTCGGCGCAAATTTACTCTCTACTCACCTACTCTCTACTCAATCACAATTGCCCGAAAATCATTCACATTGGTCAAGGTCGGCCCGGTCATCACCAGGGCATCCAGCGCAGCGAAAAAACGGTAGCTGTCGTGGGCTTCTAAAAACTGCGATGCTTTTAACCCCTTTTCGCTGCCCTGGCCCAATGTATTCGGCGTGATCAGGGCTCCGGCACTATCTTCGCTGCCGTCTATGCCATCGGTGTCACATGCGATCGCATAGACCCCTGATAGCCCATCTAGCGCAACGGCCAGGGACAAGAGAAATTCACTATTCCGTCCGCCTTTCCCGCCTTTCTCTCTGACGGTGACTGTGGTTTCTCCCCCAGAGAGGAGCACGCAGGGGGGCGACAGCGGCTGCTGGTGGCGGCGCACCTGTTTGGCAATCCCCCCATGGACAATCCCCACGTCTTTGGCTTCTCCTTCGATTGAGTCACCCAAGATCAAAGGGGTATAACCCTGGTCTTGAGCAAGCTGGGCGGCGGCTTCCAGGGATTGTTGAGGGGTAGCGATGAGATTATTTTGGGTGTGTTGTAGTCTGGGGTCGCTGGGTTGAATGACGGGGTTCGGATCTTGTGCGAGATAGGCCATAATCTCAGCAGAGACCGGCACCCCATACCGTTTTAGAATCCGGAGGGCCTCCTGGGCGGTGACCGTATCTCCCACCGTCGGGCCGGAGGCAATCACACTCAGATCATCCCCAGGTACATCTGAAATGATCAACGAAACCACCCGGGCCGGATACGCCGCTGCGGCCAGGCGACCACCGCTTGAGCGCGACAAACTCTTTCGCACCGCATTCATTTCAGCGATATTCGCGCCGGACTTTAACAGTTGGACGCTGACATCGGCCAACCCGTCTAGTGTTAATTCTCGGGGAGGTAGGGTGAACAGGGCGGTGCCACCGCCTGAAATCAGGCATAGCACCAAATCGTCCGCTGTGAGGGGGGTGACTAAATCAAAAATCCGCTGTGCGGCCTGAACCCCGTTGCCATCGGGGACGGGATGGCCCGCCTCAACCACTTCAATCTGGGCGGTGGGTACCTGATGGCCGTAGCGAGTAATTACCAGACCCTCAAGCTCGCCATCCCAGGCATCCTCCACGGCTTTTGCCATCGCCGCCGCTGATTTACCCACCCCAACCACCACCGTTCTCCCCGTGGGTTTGGGGGGCAAATAGGGGGCAATGCGATACTGGGGCATGGCTGCTTGCACAGCCGCGTCAAACAAAGCCTTGAGCAGTTCAGTAGGCGAAATTTGAGCCACCTTTTAGTCCAACCCCTACGTTAACCTGGTTGCCAGCTAGTCTAGCGCTTTACGAGGGGAATACAAACCTATCTCCTATCTCCTACCCCCACCAAAACCTTCCGATTCATCCCAACATCCTGCTTACCGACCCTCTGCCCTGTGAGCATCTCCACCACATTCATGCCATTGCTAATCACCCCCGGCACGCTTGGATAGCCCGCACTTGCCCCCACCAAGAAGAGATTGGGTAACTCTGTGCGATAGCCCAATCGTCCCAGGCCTACCTGACGGGGGATTAAATTAGCCCCGTAGATGTTGCCCTCGGGCTGCCCCAGGAAATACTCACTGGTGGTTGGGGTGCCATAGAGTTTCATGCGGGTATAGGCATCGACATCGGGGATTAAATCTCGAACGCTCTCCATGACCGATTGATAGACTTCGCGCTTTTTAGCTTTATAGGCTTTGCGATCTTTCCCGTGGAGTTTCTTAAACGGCTCATAGGGACAGACGGTGGCAATTTCCAGCACATGGTGACCGGCTGGGGCCACGCCGGGCGCGGTCGATTTTAAGGTGGGGCAAGACAAGAAAATCCAGGGATGGTTTAAATTACCCTCAAGCTGTTGCTGATAGGCCCGATTGAGATTTCCATGGGGGTAGTACCAGATATTCCAATTGCCGAGGCCATAGCGGCTGGGGTCAAATCGCTCATCAAGCCCGAGATAAATATTAAAGGCGCTGATCGAGTATTCATAATCGGTCAGGCGATGGTGTTCGTGAGGACTCAAGGCCTGCTCCCCATGCATGAGGGCAACGGTGCGTTTGGGGTCTAAATCGCTGATGTAGGCTTTGTCAGCCTGATAGGAGACACCGCCCGCGATCACCTGTTGAACTTTGCGATCGCAAACCTCTATATGGGCAACGGGGGTAGAGAGCTGCACCAAACCGCCCCCCGCTGTGATAGCTTCGACAATGGTATCTACGAGATGTTTAAAGTGATGCTGAGGGTAATAGGCCCCGGCAGCATAGTCTGATACCAAACTCGTATGGGTGATCAGGGAGATGTCTTTGGGCGGTAGAGCATAGTCCCCACTCTGGCCCGCCAGTAAATCTTGAAGTTTGGGAGACAAGCCCACCTGATCGTAGAGATCTTGCAGAGTGTGTCTCCGGTTTGCAAACAGATGCCAATATTTAGGCAGTTTTAGCCAATCAGACCACTTTCGGTCATACCAATGGATTTCTTTACCGAGGGCGATGATTTCTTGGTACAAGTGCTTAATCTCGTCACAGTAGAGATTAAGGGCGGTGGCTTCATCCGGAAACGTTGTTAACAAGCGACTGCGAAAGGTTTCCCAACCCAGAGGAATGCGAAAATCGACGTCTGGGGTGACAACGCGATCAATACAGTCTGGATCTAAGGCGTTAAAGGGAACGTCTCGCTCAATGTAATTGAGAAATCGATCCACGGTCTCACCTTTGCCACATTGATAAATGTAGTGAACATCTGCGCAGAAAGAATAATTACCATAGTCAAACGTATGGCAACACCCCCCTGGCAGATAATGCTGCTCCAGGACAGCGACTCGATGACCTTGACGGGTGAGACAGGCGGCGGCGGATAATCCCCCCAGACCTGCGCCTAAAATGACATAGTCGAAGTGTTCCATCATAGCCTCCTGCGGGCTCACGCTAGATGCTAACCTTGCCGCACTTTAAACCTAGGTCTCAAATATGAGGACTTTGTGAAAACAGACGGCTGAGCCACCTCATAAAGTCTTCACACTTGTGGTTTAAAAATAAAACGCCTTCAGAATCCAGATGTTGGGCAACTGTGCTTGAGCAATGTTTGGGGCAGAGGGATGATTTTGTTAGGAGGTTCGCCATGTTAACTGTTAAAGACATTATGACCCGACCCGTGGTGATGATTCGCAGCTCGGCTACGGTTGAGAGTGCGATTGATCTCATGCAGGCTAAGGGGGTGCGATCTTTAATCATCGATAAATGTCACGCCGAGGGCACCTTTGGTATTTTGACCGAAAAAGACATTGTTTACCGGGTGATTGCCCAGGGCGATGATCCCGCCCATGTCCGGGTGTGCAGTATTATGCGGCAGCCCTGCATCCAGGTGCCGGTCGGTGTAACGGTGCAGATGGCCGCCCAATTACTTGCAGCAGAGCGGATTCACCGGGCTCCGGTAATTGAGCACCATGAGATATTAGGGATTATCTCCGTAACCGATATTTTGGCGAAAGGGAGACGTGCCCCGCTAGCGCAAGATGAGGTGGCCCAGCGCCCTCAATCCGCGTTGCCGCAGGGCCACACAGGTAACGATGAGCAAACCCCGATAGAGATGCAGGATACTGCCAGACAAATTTTTGAAGACAGGCACCTACGCTTCGCAGCGACGGTTTAGCCTGATTATTACTTGACACCTACAGCCTGCACCATACTTAGAACATCCGAGCAACCCTGTGGCTAGAACTACTGACAGCGGTGGTATCGATGACGCTGGTGCCCGCGCAGGTACTCTTTTGGCTTATGTTTCTTTGATATTCGAGGATATCGTCTTCTTCAACATTGATAATTTCATAGCTTTCTTTTCTATTCTGAGGCTTCTTAAACTCGAACTTCTTTATCTTCTCTAAGAGTTTGTTCAAGTCAGCGTTTACTCCAATAAATGATAGTATGAGAGTACTTGCAGATTTCGTTGACTCACTTGACCCGACCTACAAAGAGAGGTGCTAAACTGCGCTATTACATAATACTTACTGGGTATGCGCGAATTGCCGCGTCTACTGTCGCAATAGTTAAAGCATTCTGTAATGCTTGACAGATAAGCATTCTATCAAATGGATCGCGATGTAATGGAGGGAGAACAGTCAGTTGAACCACACTATTCTCATCAAGAGCGAGACTGGCTATCTGATGAAGATTGCGTTGCTTAGGTAAATATGTTCCAGGATGTTCAGGCAGCGGCAATTTACCCACCTGGTACTTGACAATCGCTTCCCAAACCGAAACTGCACTTAAATAAACTTCACTGGCTGGATCACGAATAGCATCCCGAAGGTCATTTGATAGTCGAGTATCGCCACTGATGAACCATAAAAAGATATGCGTGTCTAGCAGAATCCTCATTTGCCCTCAAATGTGTCCAGTAGGTCCTCCGGCAAGGGCGCATCGAAATCATCTGGAACAGTAAACTCACCCGCACACAAACCAAACGGTCGTAATTGCTGGTTACTAGCAATAGGCCTAAGCTCGGCAATGGGTTGATTAAAGCGCACAATCACAAGAGTCTCACCTGCTTCTACCTGGCGCAAGTACTTTAGTGGATCTTGCTGGATTTCATCAACCGTTATATTCATCATAAAACTCCTATCCCGTAAAATTAAAACTCAATAATTTTCTTCAATGCCTTTGCGTCGTAGGGAGACTACACTGGGTAGGCCTGATTGGGCTTGATTAAATCAGCTTTTTGCTGGGCGAGTTCCGAAATCAAAATCTGCATGACATAGAATTTGTCTGTACAACTCAGCTCTCGTAATGTCGATATCAGCTCTAATGAAACCATGTGAAGCACTCCGGTGCCGTCAATTTCTACATTTTAGCCGATGAAATATACGGCGCGGAAAGGCGTTAGTGCTGATGGGATACACCTACGCCGCTCGTCAACAAAAGCCCCATTCCCATCTAGAAGTGTCAATAGATACAGATTAACATCGCTGATTGGCGAAATCTGGATCTCACAGCAATCTGTTCAAAGCTTTGGACGGACTGTGAGCCATCATCTTTACCATGACCGACATTCATCCCCCATTCCAACTTCCCAAGAACTTTACCTCCGAAGACTTTTGGGTAATACCGTCGCCACTGCCTGACGCCGACGAGCGGCTGCATCAGCTAGCCAAAGCCGTCTATGCAGATTTAGAAGTACTGAGTTACCCCAACCGTACCTGGGACTACAGCCGCGATAGCGCAAGCGCTGACTTGTCAGTTCGCAACATTCTCGAAGTCGCCATCCTAGGAGCCGGGCACAGCGGCAAATCTGCCGCTTTTGGCCTGCGCCGACACGGCATTGAGAATGTTCGCATTTTTGATCGCCACCCCCCTGGGCGAGAAGGCCCGTGGTTTACCTTCGCCCGCAATGCCACCTTGAGAACCCCCAAACAAGTAACCGGCGGGTTAGACTGGGGCATTGCCAACCTCAACGTTCGTCGCTGGTGCGCGGCCTGCTACGGTGACGACTACTGGCAACGGATTCAATATATCCCCCGACCGCTGTGGGCCGCTTATCTAGACTGGTACGGCAATGTGTTGGACCTGCCGATTCAAAACGACACCGAGATCGAAGACATCACCTGGCACGCCCCGGAGCAGTGTTTTTGGCTCCACGGTCATCATCGGGGTGAGCCTGCCGTCTACAAAGCTCGCTTTGTTATCTTTGCCACCGGGATGGAGTGCGCCGGGGGCAAACATATCCCCGATATTGTCCGGGAGAGCTTGCCCGCCCACTGCTATCAGCATACAATGGAGCCGATCGATTTCCCTACGTTTGCCGATAAGCGGGTGATTATCATTGGCGGCGGAGCTAGCGCCTTTGACAACGCCATTCTGTTTCTCAACGCCGGGGCCAAATCGGTAGACATTGCCATTCGTCGCCCCCAGCTCACCAACCTTAATCGCATTCGCTGGAGTGAATGGAACGGCTACCACCGCCACTATATTGACCTGCCCGATGCAGAGAAATGGTCCTATAGCCTGGCGGAGTTTCTCCTCGGGCAGCTACCGCCGTCCCATACCTATTATCAGGCCATCAGCCACCCCAACCTGACGCTCTACACAGATGCCCCCGTCAAGCAGCTTGAGTATAAAAACGGCGAAATCGTTGGCACCTATGGCGATCTCACCCTCCACCATGATGTCCTGATCTGCGGCACCGGCTTTGTCACCCACCTCGATCGCCAGCCCGAACTGCGATCGCTGGCCCCCCACATTGCCCGCTGGCAAGATCGCTACACCCCCCCGCCCGGGGATGAGCAGCCAGAAATGGCCCACTATCCCTACCTGGGCAAAAGTTTGGAGTTTATGCCAAACTCTCCAGAGCACGACTATCTGAGTCGCTGCTACTATCTCTCCTCAGGGGCGGCTTTGCTGAGCGGGTTTCGCGCCAATCTCACGGGGTTACAGTTTGCCCTCCCCCGCGTCGCCTACGATATCGGGCGACAGTTGTTTCTCGAACATCAGGATGAGATTCGGGCGGCCTTTGATGCGTATGATGTGAGGGAGTTTTGAAGGGGCTGGTTATGAAAGTTGATGTGTTTAAGATTCCCCAGAGTGGGCCAGACGATCTGAGCGGGCTGATCAATCTGATCGAGCACCAGAAGCTAGAACCCCAAAATATTGTCGCCATTATGGGCAAGACAGAGGGGAATGGCTGCGTGAATGATTTTACCCGAGGCTTTGCGGTGGCAACCCTGAAGGGATATTTGACTGCTCGTATCGGAGAAGACCTGACCCGCCAGATTGTATTTGTCATGTCGGGCGGGACCGAAGGGGTGTTAAGCCCGCATTTAACCGTCTTTACAAGACAGACCGAAGGCTTGGCAGGAGCCCCCCACACCGGATTGGCCCTGGGGGTTTACCATACCCGCGATTTCGCAATAGAGGAGATTGGCACGCTGGATATGGTGCAGGGGGTGGCAGAGGGGGTGAGGGGTGCGATCGCAACCGCTAACCTCACCCCCCAGGATGTCCACTTCGTGCAAATCAAATGCCCCCTGATCACCGCCGCCCGACATGCCCAGAGCGAGACCGCCATCACCCAAGACAGCTACAAATCCATGGCCTATTCCCGAGGGGCCTCTGCCCTGGGGGTAGCCCTGGCCCTAGGAGAAATTCAGGCTGACCAGCTGACCGACGGCGATATCTGCTCAAACTACGCCCTATATTCCTCGGTGGCCTCCACCTCCGCCGGGGTTGAGCTGCGAAACTGCGAGATTTTAGTCTTGGGCAACTCTCCCCAGTCCCACAGTGACTATCTCATTGGCCACAGTGTCATGCAACACGCTCTGGATAGTGCCGCTGTCCAGCAGGCGATTGAGAAGACCCAGGGGTCGTCAGCTCTAAACAATATCGTCAATGTCTTTGCCAAAGCAGAAGCCTCACCCTCCGGAGAAATTCTGGGGTGCCGCCACACCATGCTCGATGACTCTGACATCAACCACACCCGCATGGCTAGAGCTGTCGTAGGTGCCGTGGTCGCCGCTGTGGTACAAGACCCGATGGTTTACGTCTCCGGTGGCGGCGAACACCAGGGGCCACCGGGCGGCGGCCCCGTCGCGGTGATTATTAGACAATAGTGAATATCCCACAAGGAGAGAACCCGGTTTGAAGTTTGCAGTTGTATCAGACATTCATGGCAATGTATGGGCACTGGAGGCCGTTCTCAACGACGCCAAACAACGGGGTATCGGTCAGTTTATCAATCTTGGCGATAGCTTGTACGGGCCGCTCAAACCGTTAGAAACCTACAAGCTACTTAGAACGCTCCAGGCAATAACCGTCCAGGGAAACGAAGATCGTGAGATTTATGAATATGGGCCAGATAACGCCCATCCAACCCTGATGTATGTGGTCAAGGAACTGGGCGATGAACCTGTGCAATGGTTGAGATCGCAACCCAAGACAGCTTTGATCTCCGAGGAGATCTTTGCCTGCCATGGTGTCCCCGATCACGATTGTACTTACCTGCTAGAAGATACTGCCTATGGGTTCCCGAGGGTGAGAGATGAAGCAAGCATCCTTGATTATCTCAGCGGTATTCACCAGCCCGTGATCCTGTGTGGGCACAGCCATATTCCCAGAGTTGTGCAACTCTCTTCAGGGCAGCTTGTGGTCAACCCTGGCAGTGTGGGCTGGCCTGCGTATGATGACGATATCCCGACCTACCACGCGATGGAAAACTATTCCCCTCTGGCTTCCTATGCAATCGTTACAAAGCAAAAGGGGGGCTGGCAGGTTAATCTCTTAAAGATCCCTTACGCTGTAGATTTGGCGGTTGAGCAAGCCCAGCGTCGGGGCCGTGAAGACTGGGCCTACTGGCTCAAAACAGGACGAGTTGTGAAACCAAGAAGTCTATAGATATTTCTCATGATGCCCACCTGATGACCTGGCAGCTCTTATCACCTGGTGATTAATGAAAAAAGCAGGGTATCGCTCCGTTTTTGAGATTGCAAAGGTCTCAGTGGTTTTCCTTTATAGTGAATGGATGATAAAACCCTATCCGCCAGCTACCTCAGAGACCAATGCTGATTGACCTCAGAAGCGACACAATTACCAAACCCACCCCCGAGATGCGAGCTGCGATCGCCAACGCCGAGGTTGGCGACGATGTGCTGGGCGACGATCCCACCGTCAAAGCGTTAGAAGACTCTGTGGCGCAGCTGCTGGGCAAAGAAGCCGCCGTTTTTATGCCCTCTGGCACCATGACCAACCAGGTCGCCCTCCGCGCCCATACGGAGCCCGGCGATGAGGTAATTTTAGAATCTCAGGCCCACATTTATTATTACGAAGGCGGTGGCCCGGCGGCGCTATCGGGGGTGATGTGCCGTCTGGTGCAGGGTAATCACGGTGTTTTCACAGCTGCAGATTTGAAAAAAGTGTTGCGCCCTACCGATGTTCACTTTCCTAAAACCAAATTGGTGTGTCTAGAAAACACCCACAATCGGGGCGGGGGGCAGATCTATCCGCTGTCTGAGATAAAAGAAATTGCCCAGGTCTGCCAGGCGCAAAAGCTAAGTTTGCACCTGGACGGGGCCCGGTTTTGGAATGCCTGCGTTGCCACCGGGATTAGTGAGGCAGACTATGCCCAACCCTTTGACTCTGTCAGTGTCTGTTTCTCAAAAGGGTTGGGTGCGCCGGTGGGATCTGCGCTGGTGGGATCGCAGGAATTGATCCAACGTGCCCGACGGTTTCGCAAAATGTTGGGCGGGGGGATGCGTCAGGCGGGCATGATGGCCGCAGGGGCCTTGTATGCTCTAGCAAATCATCGAGACCGTTTAAAGCACGATCATCTCAATGCCCAGATGCTGGCGAAAGGACTGCACCCCATTGAGGGAATTGAGGTTGATCCCGAGTCAGTGCAAACGAATATTGTCGTTTTCCACACACTGTCCATGCCTGCCCAAGTCTTAGCAAACCGCTTATCAGAAAAGGGCGTGGCTGTTTTAGCAATCGGACCCAACGCCTTAAGAGCGGTCACAAATTTGATGGTTGATCAGGGGCAGATTCAACAGGTACCCGCCTTAGTTAAGGCGGCAATACAAACCACATCAATATCACTCTAATGAGCATGAATCTTCAATCAATACAGGTTATCAATGAAGCCACACTATCTAATCAATTTCTCGGGGATGTGATCGAGATTTGCATCGTGACCCGTGACTATCGACGCACGATGGAGGGCCTGGTCAGACTAGGTATTGGCCCCTGGCGAGTTTACACGTTTAGTCCAGAAACGGTCACAGAACAAACCTATCTGGGTGAGCCGGCTGAGTTTTCTATCAAGGTCTGTTTTGCCCAGGCTAAGAATGTGATTTGGGAACTCATGCAGCCCTTGTCAGGTCCTACAATTTTTCAAGACTTTCTCGATAAACATGATGAAGGCATTCATCACATTGCCTTTGACTGCGGGGATAAACCTTGGGAAGAAAGGCTTCAAGAGTTTGAGTCCCGAGGGTTTCGCCTGGTTCAGTCTGGTAAGTGGGTCGATAAAAATGCCTTTGCTTTCTTTGCAACAGAAGATGCTACGACAACTATTTTTGAAACCTACTTTTTCCCAGTTGATTTTGAATATCCTGACCCTGAAGAATGGTTTCCGGCTCCACCCCCTAAAAATCACAATCATTCGTACTAATGTCTTGATTGCATTTGTCAGAAGGCGTTTTGTGCCTAGTCGGTTCGCGCTTTCTCATATGTCAGCATCCAGAAAATCGTAAAATCTCTAATTTATCGTTAGATCTTGATCAAATAGAAAACTATCCCGCAATTCGACAGGATGTTCAGCCAAGGGTAACTGTCCTGGTTCGTTGGGAACCCGGATACGATAACGACCGGGTGGAATCCTATCCATGCGATACAGGCCAAACTGATCCGTATGGGTTACCTGCAGCACGGTTTGGTCTGGACCGATCAGCTGTACCGGAATTCCAGCCAGAGTATCCCCTGCTAAGCGCGTTACACGACCCGCCAGACCAAATTCGAGCTGTACTTCGAAGTGGGTGCTGGTGACTGCCCCTGCTTCAACCTGTGCAACCGCAACCGTCCCCAGAGGGGTCAGCTCAAAGGGCAGCTGAGCAGGGTCCAGCTCAAGCACATAGCGACCCTCAGGTAATCCTGGGACAAAGAAATGCCCCTGCTCATTGGTTTGGACCCTGGTGCGATAATCCGTCCCCACGATAGAAATTTCGATTTTGTCTAGCGGGCTTTGGAGAGACGCTATTGGGTTAAGTCGTTTTACCTGACCGCTAATTGCCCCGCGATTCTGGCTAATTGAAGATGTACGAGCTGGGTTAAGCTGCCCTCGATCAACCACAAAGTCTGAGGTTAATCGCAACACAAACCGGTTATCAGAGCGGCTACCCCCCAGCCCTGTCGAGGCATTGAGGCTCTGGTAATCAAACTGGGCCAACACCCCTGGCAAAATCTCTAGTCCAGCCCCCAGACTATAGCCCCATTGATTTTCCTGATGGTGTAACCCCAATCGAAAACTGAACTCTCCAGGGTATTGCGGATTGCGGGTCAGGTGTAAAGAATAATCAGTGGGACTGTCCTTAGTGTAGGGCACCGTTCCTCCCAGAGAATATGTCTCATTGAGCTTATAGTTAACATTGACCAGGGATGAGTCATCCACTAACCAGACGATTTGCAGGTTTGGGTTGAGTTGCCAAAAGCTACGCAGCGTGTAATCACCTTCCAGATTCGGGCGACCCGTTATGGAAAGTCCCTGCCAGGGATGAATTTGAAACGTGGGCAAAAGATAGCTTGTCTGGGTGCCTTCTGCCTGACGGTGCTGAGCCATGACACCCAGGGTGATATTGGGGCTGAGGGTATAGCGGAGGTTGGCTCGATAATCAGACCGATCTTGGGCCAGGCCCGGACGAAATCCAGCCGGCATATGTTGAGCGTGTAAGTGCAGTTGCCAGTCTTCAAATTGGGCATCTAAAGCGGCTTTGTAGGCCAGTTGCTCATTTGCGATCGCAACCCCCGCTTCTAAAATGACTGGGTCAAACACCCGCCAGATCATCCCCCCCTGTAGCTGCAGCCCCTCCGCCGTATTTTGCACGGTTGTTTCTACTGTGAAATCATCCGACAGGGCTTGTCGCCATTGGGCAAACGCTATCAAATGGGTAGACGTGTTTGCTTTGGTCCCGTCAGATAGAAGCTGTTGCAGTCCGTCACCGCCTATGCCAATGCCTGCTTGTAAACGGGTGCCGCCTGCTGGCAAGAGTAGCTCAGAAGCGCTCAGGGTTTGTTGCCGGATCTCTGCAGGCACTGAGAAATCATTGCGATCAAAGATCAAAATCTCGATCGTGTGGGCCTGTCCGCCAGGTAGCGGGATCTGAAAGAATTCATAGAGCCCACTCAACCCGACTTGGGTTTGCGCTACCGGGTTGCCGTCGATGTTTAACTGCACCAGACTCGCGGGGGGTGCTTCTCCTCGAAATGTTTTCAAGGCATTAGACCGACGGGGTATAAGCGCTGTTGCACCAGCGGCTTGCATCCTTTGGTCGACCGGATAATTAGTCCAGGCCCACTGTGCACCCGTGATTTCCATATTCTCCAAGAGCGGAGATAGATGAATGTTCTCACGTCCCAGCAGATAGTGGGTTTGTCCCTGGCGGCGATACCAAAAATAATCCGTTAACTCAGGGGCACTCACAAAATCATGGGTTGCGCTCATTCTCCAAGATCCCCCTAAAAAACGCCCCCCCAGGGTTAGTTTAGCTTCGTAGTCCGTTTGGTGATTGTAGCCAGTTAGGGTCTGTTCCTGCCGCAAGACAGCGAGACTATTAGCTGGGGGGATAAAATCGGGCTCTGGGAGAGTTGTCGGCCCTATGACGGTGTCTTGCTGTCGCCAGGGTAAATCTATCCTCAGGGCAAAGTGAGTGCTGTCAAACTGGATAGGGGCAGCCAGGTTCTCCTCAATGAGGGTCTCTGGTAGATATTGGATACCCGCCCGTACCAATAAATCAGCTGGAGACAAACGGACTTCCCCCAGGGGTGTTTTCAAGGTGAGGAGTTCGGTCTGAGAATGCTCTATCTGAATGTCGGCTAATGCTGCAAAGTCTATCAGTGGAACCCAATACTGGGTCTCTAATTTGAGCACCTCTAGATCACCGACTTCCTGTCCCGACAAGATTACACCTACCAGCAGCGATTCAAGGGTGGTGCTGTCGCCGTGAATATCGATGGCGGACTCCGGTTCAACCGGTGCAGTCAAGCCTGTCGAAAAAAACGGTGCGGGATCTACCTCGGGTGTCAACAAGGCTTCGCTGGGTAAGGGGGGGTCCCCTGCCTCAACTATTCCATCAACTAACGGCTCTACCTGGCCCAGATCAGTAATGGTTGACGCTGTCTGCACGGAGTCATTGCGTTTAATGGAGAACGTTGGAGCGATCTCCGCTGACACAGGTTCATTAACAACCGATAGGGGGTCTCTTTCAGTAGTCTGATGATGTCCCTGTATGACCGAAACTGCAGGGACAGGCTTAGCCTTTTCTAAATGGCCCAGCTCAAGCGAAACGGGTGGCGGTGCTTTCACGGGTCTCTTAACGCACCCCCTTAACGTACCGTAAACGGAATACCCTGATCGATGGCCACACCTTCTAGTTCACCATTCAGATCCAGGATGTACTGGCCGGGGGGTAACTGATTAACCACGAAGGGAATTTGACGACGGGTGTCAGGCAGGACTGGACTGGAAGGCAGCAATCCTGCTTTTACAATCCCTGTCGGCAATTCGGGGGTGCTATCAAGGTCGATTGTGTCTAAATTATTGAGGGTTGTGGTGACTTCGGCCCCCGGATAAGTATCAGCCTGCCACACGGCATACTGACCGGTGAGACGAACATGGGCAGACCCTTGACTGGCGATATCAAAAACCGCCATGGCAGACTCTTGAGCAGACGTGACTTGAATGCTATGGAGCACACCTTCGCGGCTAACCTCCCCCGCATATCCGTAAACCGCAACCCCTAGACGACCTATGGTCTGTAAACTGGTTTGCTCTGTTTCTGTGGGGACTTCTGTCAAATAAATAATGGCACGATGTTCTCCCGTCTCGGGCTGACTGCGGGGGCGAATCGCAAATCGGATGGTCTGTGCCTCACCGGGGGCAATACTAAAACGAGAGGGGTTTAGAACAATCCATTGATCCAAAGACTGTTCTGCGGGTGGGATCAGGGCTACCTCGTTGTTCTCGTCAAGTATCCAACTATGGACAGACACCTGAAGTGTGACTGGGTCACTGCCCATGTTGAAGACTCTCATGGACTCAGAGAGATTGCTCTCATCCAGATCCAATTGAAATAGATAGGGACTTACCGCAATATCAATAGCCTGGGCAGGGGCTGCTTTGAGCAAACCCAGCCCCAGACAGCTTCCCATCAGGGAGCTGAGGACACATTTCCAAATATTCGAAAGCATAGATAGCATCTTTAGAGTTGGTCAATGGTGATTTTGAGTGTGCCTGTGTAGTTGCCACCATAGCGGGCACGGCTGAGATCAATGTTCAAGAGAGCTCCCCCCTCGACTACCCAAAAGCCTCGATCTCGATCGACGACTGTGGGCGGTTGAGGATAAAGCGTAATGGGGATGGGTAAGTCGGGGCCAGAGAGATGACTAAGGTGATTCTCTTGTCCGTCGGAAGAGATGACCTCTATATGAACTGACAGATTATGGACAGAATGACCCAGGGGGATTCGGGTTCGCCAGAGGGTTGGGATAGTACGGGTCAATACAGGCACATCAGCACCGAAAGCAATATGATTCTGTCCTAAGAGCACTTCAGTATCCGTACCGAACCCGAGTTCAGTGTGGCTAATCAGGATATCATTCAGACTTGTTAAGGTTTCTATCTGATAAATTGGACGGCCCGTTCCGAGTTGGCGGAGCTGGGTGTCTGCCATTGCTGCTTTGGGAAGCAGGTAAACCATGCCCAACAGGACAATACTCAGGATTGTTTTGCCTGACTGGTGAAGCGAAAGTGAGGTCAATCTTCTCATCGGCAGTGCTTTGGGTCTGAGTCCTAAGCCTGGAAACACATCCAGGCTTATCGTGACTGTCAACTTGAAATGGATTAGACTAAATCTGCTCGGCTAAATTTGCTCGGCGGTTACGGTAATAACCCCGCCTTCATACAGCCCAGCTGATTGAGCTCCATCGGCATCCAGTTGCAGAGTGAGATTACCACTAACTCGATTATTCGCCCCTAAGCCTGGTGGCGTAAATGTGTTAGTGCCTCCGGCAGTAATGGACATTGAGATACATTCAGATGTATTGGTTGTATGGCAAATATTAGCAGTATTGACTGCCGAGGTCACTTGAATCTGGCTATTCGCACCATTTCCCAATGCTTGTACTGTCCAGAAGTTGCTCAACGTTGATGACAGAGCAGCAGTATCTGGTGTACCGGTTGGGGCAGCAATTGTGTTTGTCGCAACATCACCGGAGAGGCCGGTAATTGTGATGTTATTGCCGTTGACAACACCACTGCTGGCACCCAGCACATCATTTGCAGATAAATTAAGCGTTACCTCAGGGGAAAGATAAAGTCTTAACACCCCTGGAATCTGAACTTTAATGTTAGTATTTCCGGACACTTGGGCCTCAGCTGAACTGCTGAACAGCCCTGTAAACAGGGTGGTTGTGGTTGCGATCGCAACCCAAAGAAGTTTCTGTCTCATTGTGAAGGTATGGATAAAAACAACAGTGGTAGATACACCTTCACGATGTCGATCTTAGCGTCGAGCCAATAAATCTTGGATGGCAACTTGTCGATGAGCACCTGATTTAATCTGATACAAGCTGCCACAGAACTCCAAAAGTTTATTCAGTTGTATCTATACTCAAATAGTCATAACTAATCTGAGAAGAGAGAATATACGGTTTTAGGAGAAAGGTGAATATACGGTATATATGGTTAAAGCTGAATAACTGCTCCGTATTTATACGCCTGGCTGTCAGTGGGGTTTAATGAATCTATGCTACTCAAAAAAAATTCACACAATACGCAGTAAGAAATTCAAGAAAAACTTGAACACGGGGAGACAGATTGCGTCGATGGGTGAAGACCGCTTGAATCGTTAAACGGGGATGTCCTTGATCAGGCAGTAGGGTAATTAACTGTTGACGCTCGAGTTCTTCTCTGATCTGGAAACTGAGCAAGCGGGCAATACCCAGTCCCGCAAGGGCAGCGTTTTTTAGTGCTTCACTGTTATCTGAGTTAAATGAGCTGTGGGTTGAAATCGTTTGCCAACCGCCATCCAGCCAAAATTCCCAGGACAGGGGTTGTCCATCAAAGACGTACCGCATGCAATTGTGGTGGACAAGATCTTGGGGGGACAGAGGCGTGCCATGGGCTTTTAGATAGTCGGGTGAGGCGCACGGAATCAACGGG
>JBCDDJ010000074.1:0-18583 GCA_039180385.1 Cyanobacteria bacterium P01_G01_bin.38
ATCCGCCAGCTGCTGTAGGGCAATATTCTCTCTATAGCAGCTTTCAAGATAGTCACGGATATGGCGCACTGCGCGGTCTTCTGAGCCCAGTTTGGCCATTGCTGGGGCGGGGTCGGCATAGCGGCTAATTAAATGGGCCAGCGTTGTGATCAAGTAAGACTCGCATTGCAACTTGAGGCTGGTGTCGTCTTCGAGGGCGGTGAGCAGTTTGATCAGACGCTGGGCGAGGGTGCGATCGCACATATGCGACCTCAAAAAATGGGGCAAACCGGTCGCCGTCTCATCCACCGACTGCATCGCTTTCGAGAGCGTTTCACAAGGGGGATAAAAAATCCGATAGGTACAGCCCGTCCCATTGAGTGCCCCACCCCAATGCACCTGGCCTGGATTGATCACCACCATCTCCCCGGGGGGAATCACATGCTCACCCGTGTCAGCCCAGTAATGCAGCTGCCCTTGCTCAATCACGCCTAAGCCAAAACAATCGTGGGTGTGACGCGTAAACGTCTGATTAATATAGGTCGCCTTGAGCACTTCTAGATTGTTGAGTTTTTGCACGCGCCAGAGCTTGGCTTGCTCCTTATGCAAAGAGGTTGGATGCAGAGAGGCTGGATGCAGTGTAGCCGAAGGCATAGCTGTTGCTCAATCGCTAATCTCTCTAGCGTAAAGGCAGAGGTAGGTTTCGTCTTGAACGTTTTTGCGGCCTATAAAAATTTCCTAAAATCCTCACCTAAAAACAGCGCTCGCTCTGCCCGTCGCCGCCGCGTTAGACCTGCTAGCACCCGCCCCCCAGCCTTATTCCATCGAAGAAACTCATCAGCGGCCCCGAGGGTATCGCCGCGGTTTAGCTTTTTGCGAAGGGTCGAGCTGCGCAGAGCCCCAGAGCCCACGTTGTAGGTAAACGCCACCAGGGCCGAAAACTGATTGTCATTGATAGAGACCGTAATCGCTTCGTTGACGGCTTTCTCAAAGCGGTCTAGATCATCTTGTAAAAATTCCTCTGCTTTGGCCTGGCTGATTTTCATCCCAGGTGTTACATTGCGCGTAGTTCCATAGCCAATGGTCCAAACCCCGACGGCGTCTTGGTAGGCTTCCAACCTGAGCCCCTCAAACGACTTGATTAACTGCAATCCGTTACTGTTAGTGCGCTTAGCCCCTGCTTGATTAGCCACTGGCTTGACTCTAGCTGGCAAGGGCTGAGGCTCTGGCCCACCCCTAGAGATGGTCATACCACGGGGGGCATCAGACCGAGCAAACCAGGATTTCATCGCGGTCGCGTTAACCACCTTTTCCGTAGGATTAGACTTAGACGGGTATTTTGAGATTTTAGAAATGTAGTAGCCACCTTCCATTAAATAGATGGCGTTGTCGGTTTCTTTGAGCCAAGTACCCATACCCGTTACCCTGCTTAATTTTGGACTTAAGTTAAAGATTAAGGTCGCCTTCAATTAAACACTCAAATTCTCAAATTAGATACGGTTTGAGTGACGCGTTTACAATAGATAAAGAAAATAGCCCTAAAAGTTTATGCCCTTCACGTTAGCACCTCCCTCTTCTCATTCCTCGGGTCCTGTCTTACAAACAGCACCTGTGGTGCGACGACTCCCTAACGGACTCACGATTATTGCTGAGCAAGTCCCCATTGATGCCGTCAACTTAAGCATTTGGCTACCGGTGGGCTCTAGCGTAGAGTCTGACGCCATCAACGGCATGGCCCACTTTTTGGAACATATGATCTTTAAGGGCACTCCTCAGATTCGCTGCGGGGAGTTTGAGCAGCTGATCGAAGAGCGGGGTGCGGTAACCAACGCCGCCACCAGCCAAGACTATACCCACTACTACATCACCACCGCCCCCCAAGATTTTGCCCAGCTGGCCCCACTCCAGATTGATCTAGTCGTCAACGCTAGCCTGCCCGACGAGGCTTTTGAGCGTGAGCGTCCGGTTATTTTAGAAGAAATCCGCCGCTCTGAAGATAATCCCCGACGGCGCACGTTTTATCGCTCGATGGAAATGAGCTTTGACCGCCTGCCTTACCGCCGCCCCGTGCTGGGGCCCACAGAGGTGATCGAGCAGCTCAGCGCAGCCCAGATGCGAATCTTTCATCGCAATTGGTATCAACCTAGCCGGATGACGGCGGTGGCGGTGGGGAATCTGCCGGTCGAAACCCTGATTGAAACCGTTGAGCGCAGTTTTGAGCAAGCGTTGGCCGACCGCGGCACCGTCGAGGTACCCGAGCTGGAGAGTTTGGGGCAGGTGCCGGGCGGCTTACCTGAAGATGCATTTCAGCAAATCAAGCGAGTTGACTACACGGACGATTCACTTCAGCAGGCGCGGTTGATCATGGGCTGGCGCGTACCTGGCATGGCCGATCTCTCAGAGACCTACGCCCTGGATGTGGCGGCGTCCATTTTGGGCCAGGGCCGCACTACTCGCCTGGTGCAAGAGCTGCGCGAAAATCGCAAACTGGTGAATAGCATCTCTGTTAGCAATATGACCTTTCGCCAGCAGGGTGTTTTCTATATCTCGGCCTACTTGGCCGCAGAGCATATCCCTGAGGTCGAGGCGACCATCGCAGCCCACATTCAACAGCTTCACGATCAGCCCATCACCGCCGATGAGCTACGTCGAGTTCGCACCCAGGTTGCCAACCGCTATGTTTTTGGGAGTGAGTCCCCCAGCGATCGGGCCGGGCTGTATGGCTATTACCATACGCTAACCGGCGATATTAGCAATGCGCTCACCTACCCCGAGGCAATCCGCTCGGTGGAGCCAGCTCAGGTGCAGGCGGCGGTGCGACAATACTTGCCGGTGGATGCCTATCGCATGGTGACCCTGCGCCCGTCTGAGGGCCAGCACCTTGCTGAAGGTAAATAACACATATGGCAACGGTGATGTGGGATGAGCTGGCTGATCAGATAGGTCAGCTGCTGGGGCGACGGTTTGAAATTTGCGATCGCACCCCCATTGGTGGCGGCTGCATCAACCAGGCTTACGCTGTCGCCGATCAGCAGCAAACCGTCTTTGTGAAATTGAACCAGTCCACCCAACTGGCCATGTTTGAGGCCGAGTTTGCTGGACTGCAAGAAATGTACCGCGCTCAGACAATCCGAGTCCCCCAACCCCTCGGCTGCGGTATTGCCGGTGGCTCGGCCTTCATTGCGATGGAGTGGCTATCTTTGGGAGGCAGCAGCCGAACTGCCTGGCAGGTAATGGGGCAGAATCTGGCAGCGATGCACCGAGTTTCCAGCGATCAGGGCTTTGGCTGGCAGCGCGATAACACCATTGGCGAAACCCATCAGCCCAACCCCTGGACCGATAGCTGGCTGCGGTTCTACCAAGAACATCGACTGGGTTATCAGTTTAAGTTAGCTAACCGTCGAGGTGGCCATTTTCCCCGAGAGCGTGAGCTGTTGGATGCCCTGCCAGAGCTGCTGTCTGGCCACGATCCGGCCCCAGCCCTGGTCCATGGAGATCTTTGGTCAGGCAATGCAGCGGTGACCCAAGACGGCGAGCCGGTGATTTTAGACCCCGCCACCTACTACGGCGATCGCGAAGTCGATATTGCAATGACGGAGCTATTTGGGCGATTCCCCACTGCGTTTTACCAGGCTTACGAAGCGGCGTACCCCTTAGACGATGGGTACGCCGCCCGCAAGCCGCTGTACAACCTCTATCACATTCTCAATCACTTCAATCTGTTTGGTGGTGGCTACGCTTCCCAGGCCAATCGAATGATTGATCAGATTCTCAGCCATTTGATATAGTGGTTTTCTGTCCGGCGGCATGGCCAAGTGGTAAGGCAGAGGATTGCAAATCCTTTATCCCCAGTTCGAATCTGGGTGCCGCCTTTTAGTAAAGTGATACTGCTTCTGCATCTCCATTCTTTTGGGCAGTGGACAATCTGCGAGCAAGTTATTAGCATCAAATTATTTGGCAATTTACTGAAAATAAAATGCTAAATCTTCGCAACATTCATCCCCTCTCTGAATTTCAACGTGGGGCAAAGGCTTTTTTAGAAAAGCTAAAGGCGAGTAAATCGCCCATCGTCCTTACGGTGAATGGTAAGGCGGCAGTTGTGGTACAAGATGCGGATAGCTACCAGGCTTTATTGGACAGAATGGAACTGCTGGAATCGATCGCCGGTATTCGCAAAAGCATTGACGAGTTTGACAAGGGGAAAGGCATTTCCCTAAACCAGGCTTTCCAGCAACTGCAAGAAAAATATGACATACCGGGTTGAGGTTTCACCCACCGCCGTTGCTGATGTTGAGAAAATCTTCCTCTGGATACGAGGGTATTCCCTGGATGATGCTCATCGGTGGGTGCGAGGATGTTATGAAATGATGCTGAGGTTAGAAAATTTCCCTAACCGCTGTGCCCCTTGCCCTTGCAAGCAAGTACATGGACATTGAAGTTCGTCAGCTTATTTACAAAAAGCAATATCGGATTCTACTCACGATCCATCAAGCAGACGGCGAGGATTTAGGCATTGTCCGCATCCACCGTGTTCTTCATGGCACAAAAGAAAGACTGCGCGATTCGACGCAGCTGTTTGGGAGTGAAAAAAGCCCTAAAGCGCATGTTTCGCAAGCTGCAAGTTTCATCACGCGCTGAGATGGTAGCGCGACTTTCGATGGAGACAGCAAGCGTTTCTGCAAGTAAGAAAGGCGATTCATCTTGGTTGATTATCGGTAGGCTTAATCCTGAATACCCCCCCAAGTACTAAGCACCATCATTGAACTATAACTTCATAGCCCCCTATAACTTCGTAGTCACCCATAACTTCATAGTCACATAGGGTTCGTAGTAGCCATAACAGACGATGGCGGCACTGCGCCCCATGCCGATAGGGTGTCTTCGCGAATGGCATGTTCGAGGCGACGGTAATCGCCAACTAAATCTGGTGAATTTGCTAAGTGCCTTCCCGCAACTTATCCAACACGCTCTGGTCCTCCATCGTCGTCGCATCCCCAACAATATCCTCACCGCTGGCCAGATTCCGCAAAAAGCGGCGAATGATTTTACCCGAGCGCGTCTTCGGCAGCGCGTCTGCAAAGCGGATATCGCCGGGACGGGCGATCGCACCAATCTCCTGCACCACATGCTGTTTTAGCTCAGCTTTGAGATCATCGCTGGCGCTGTAATGGCCCTCCAGCATGACAAAGGCAAACACATCTTCGCCCTTGATATCATCTTTTCGCCCGACCACGGCGGCTTCGGCCACTGCCGGGTGCGACACCAGGGCCGACTCGATTTCCATCGTGCCGAGGCGGTGACCTGACACACTCAACACGTCATCCACACGGCCCATCACCCAAAAGTAGCCGTCTTCATCCTTGCGGGCACCGTCCCCAGCAAAGTAAAGGTATTTGCCATCTTTGGGCGGGATGTGCTCCCAATAGGTGTTGCGATAGCGTTCATCGTTGCCGTAGACCGTGCGCATCATGCTGGGCCAGGGATGTTTGATCACTAGGTAGCCGCCCTCATTAGCCCCCACCGGGTTGCCATCGAGGTCAACAATATCGGCCAAGATGCCAGGAAACGGTTTCGTGGCTGAGCCAGGTTTAGTTGGGGTCGCGCCCGGTAGCGGGGTCAGCATAAAACCGCCGGTTTCGGTTTGCCACCAGGTATCGACGATGGGGCAGGTGCCGCCGCCGATAACAGTGTGGTACCACATCCAGGCTTCAGGGTTAATCGGCTCACCCACCGTACCGAGGATGCGCAGCGAGGACAGATCGCGGGCGTTGGGCAACTCGTCGCCCATTTTGATGAAAGCGCGAATGGCGGTCGGGGCGGTGTAGAAAATCGTGACGCCGTACTTCTCGACCACATCCCAAAAGCAGCCGGGATTCGAGGCGCGCGGAGCCCCTTCGTACATCAGGCTGGTAGCCCCGTTGGACAGTGGCCCGTAGACGATGTAGCTGTGGCCCGTAATCCAACCGACGTCGGCGGTACACCAGTAGACGTCGGTGTCTTTAAGGTCAAAGGTCCACTTCAGGGTCATGTGGGTGTAGAGATTGTAGCCGCCCGTGGTGTGGACAACACCCTTGGGTTTACCCGTGGTACCGCTGGTATAGAGGATAAACAGCATGTCTTCGCTGTCCATGGGCTCGGCGGGGCAGTCGGCGGAGGCGGTGGGCTGGCGCTCATGCCACCAAACATCGCGATCGGTTTCCCAATGGATGTCTTGCTTAGTACGCTGTACTACCAGCACGTTGGTGACGGATGGCACCCCACTGTTTTCAAGAGCCTTATCGACAGCGGCTTTGAGGGGCACCGCTTTATCTTTACGGAAGCCACCGTCTGCGGTGATCACGACCTTGGCCTCTGCGTCGTTGAGGCGATCTCTGAGGGCTTCGGCGCTAAAGCCGCCAAAGATGACGGTGTGGGCCGCGCCGATGCGGGCACAGGCCAGCATTGCGATCGCAGCCTCCGGAATCATCGGCATATATAGCCCAACCCGATCGCCCTTCTTTACCCCTAAATCTTTGAGAACATTCGCCATCTGACACACTTCTCGGTGTAGTTGCGCGTAGGTCAGCGTGCGCGAATCTCCGGGTTCACCCTCCCAAATCAGGGCGGCCTTATTCCGTCGCCAGGTGGTTAGATGCCGATCAAGGCAGTTGTATGAGATATTCAGCTTGCCCCCCACAAACCACTTTACAAAGGGCGGTTGCCAGTCTAAAGTCTGATCCCATTTTTGGAACCAATCCAGTTCCTGCTCGGCCAGCTCGGCCCAAAACGCAGCTGGGTCTGCCGCCGCCTTGTCATACAGGGCCTGGTACTGCTCCATACTGGAAATGTGGGCAGCGTTTGAAAATTCTTCAGACGGCTTAAAAACGCGCTGTTCTTGCAGAATAGATTCAATCGTGGGCTGTGACATACGCTTAAGACGTTAACGGCTAATAGGGTGTGGGGCTGTACAAACTACCCTGCTATTCTCTTTCAAAACCATACTGCGTTTGTGCTCCACCCGTTCACCTGTGAGGGTTTCCTTAATGTTTGTTAGCCAGCAATAAACCATGGCGCTTTCCTATGCAATCTTAGCTGCACTTGTTGAACGGCCCCACAGTGGCTATGAGCTGGCCAAACGTTTTGACAGTCCGGTTGAGTTTGTTTGGTCAGCCAGTCATCAGCAGATTTATCGCGAACTGACTAAGTTAGAAGGGCAGGGTTACGTGGGCGTTGAGCACATTCAGCAAGACAGTCGACCCAACAAAAAGCTTTACTCGCTCACCGATGCAGGCAAAGCCGCCCTGCAAGCCTGGATGGTCGACGCCTCACCAGCCAGTCCGATTAAAGATGAGTTGCTGATCAAACTGCTCGTCGGGCACATCGTCTCGAGAGAAGCCCTAATCTCCATTGTGCGGCAGCGATATCGGCAACACAGGACCCATCTAGACCTCTATCAGACAAAAGCTCAACAATACGGTCCAGCCTTTAGTGCCCTGTCTGATGCAGAGAAATTTCACTACATGACACTCAGGGCCGGAATCCACCATGAAACTGCCCGTTTGGCCTGGTGTGAGGATGTTATTCGATTCTTAGGCGGCTAAAAAAGCTAAGAGTTGGGAAAACTGAATCAATAGGAAAGGGCGAAGTGTAAACCCAGGGAAAAGGCGTTCCTCAACCTAGATTCCCCAACTCTAAGTCAGACAGACACCGTTTTAGCAAAATCTTCCAGCGGATTGGCCATGTTTCTTCCTTTGGTGGTTCACGAGACCCAAATTAAAGCCTTTAATTACCATCAACAAGGCAGTGTCTATAAAGCGACCTTCTTTCGCAGTACCCTGCACAAATTGGTTCGTCTGTTTGACGAAGATAATCGCATCGCAGCCTATACGCTAGGCTATGGCTTAGCCGACCAGGGCGATATGGTGTTGATTACTGTGGGGGCTAATGGCTACAAGGTTTGGGCAGATGTGCGATCTGCCATCGCCCCCCATCCGGTCGAGCAACCAGAAAGTTCTAAATCCGCTTGATTTTTATGGCCGCAGTGGTTATTGGCATACTTCTCGTTATTTTGAGTGCTGTTTTTTATGCCACTCAACGGCAGCAGCGTCACAAATTGACCTGCGTGCAATTGGCGCGATCCGTCACGGTTCAAGAGCTAAATACAATTGCCCGAGCCATTCATCAAGACATGGCACAGGGTAACTGGCGAGACTATGTCAAAGTGTGGGGTATTATTCAGTCCGAGAACCCGCTGGTGTCTGAGCTTAAGCAAGCAGAGTGCGTGCATTACAGCACCAGGGTCACCCAAGACTACGAAGAACGCACCTATCGCACTGATCCTAAAACCGGTGGGCGCCTGTCAGAAGACAAAAAGGGCTCTGAAACCCTGGTCAAGCAGCAGCAATCGATTCCTTTTCAACTTAGAGACGAAACCGGCATCATTCAGATCGACCCTACAGGGGCCATCTTTGACACGGTGGAAGTGCTCGATCAGTTTCAGCCAGCCCAGCCCAATGCTCAGCATATCTCGATGGGGCCTTTCTCTCTGGAGCTACCGCCACAGTCTGGCAAACGTCAAATTTTAGGCTATCGCTATCAAGAATCCATTTTGCCAGTGGGTCGTCAGGTGTTGATCGTCGGAACGGTGACCGATGAAAGCTCAGATTTGGTGATCCGACAGCCGACAAAACCGGGACAAAAGCTAATTGTGTCTCTCAAGTCAGACGAAGTTTACACCGCCGCCGCGACTAAAGCGGCTAAAAACTACAAACGCCTCATGATTGGATGCGGTGTAGGTGGTGCAATTTTAATTGTCTTGGGCCTGCTTTGGTAGTTGTTTCTGGAACGTATGTTTTGCGACTGGCCTGATTTCTAAACCTCGTCCACATTCAGACCTGTCGTTTGCCCTACGGGCAAAACTCAAGTTTGCAAACTGGATGTGGTTTAGCGAACGTGGTGCAAACGACCGTTGCGAATCTGCACGACTGGGTGATTAGAGGCGCGTACCATATGCTCATCATGGGTGGTGACCACGATGGTGATGCCTATAGAGTTGAGCTTTTGCAAAATCTTGATCACCTGCCACGAGTTATCGGCGTCTAAATTGCCGGTTGGCTCATCGGCCAATAACAGGGGCGGTGTCCCGACGACAGCTCTGGCAATACTCACCCGTTGTTGCTCGCCTCCAGAGAGCTGCTCTGGGAAGCAATTGGCTTTGCCTTGCAGACCTACCATCTTTAAAGTCGGGATCAAGCGACGATTAATTTCTTTGCGATCGCACCCCTGAGCCCACAGCACAAAAGCGACATTCTCAGCCACCGTACGCCGTGGAATCAGTTTGTAATCTTGAAACACCACCCCAATGTTGCGTCGCAACATCGCCAGCTTATTGCCCCGCAGATTGGAGAGCGAGTGGTTATTCACGATAATCTCGCCGTCGTTTGCAGCTTCTTGACCGTACAGCAGCTTGAGTAACGTTGACTTGCCTGCCCCTGATGGCCCGGTGACAAACAAAAAATCACCGCGATTAATCGTTAAACTCACGTTTCTGAGTGCTTCACTGCCGTTGCGATAAATCTTAGAGACGCTGGTTAGTTGGACCATTGCCTTGGTCGGCGCTTGCCCAGTGGGGGGCTGTTTTTTGGCAGACTTGGTCGGCGTCTCTGGTTTGGCAGACGTTTGGGGCTGCGTGCCTGTTCGTTTTGCGTCCGCCCGTGCGCCTGCTGTCTGCGTGCCTGATTTACGTGTGCCCACCGTCTGCGTGCCTGCCGTTGTCTGCTGGAGAAGCGCCTGCAAACGGGCTTGGGCGTCCTGCGGCAAGGTTTGAGTACGAGACGGAGTCACAGTAGAGGTCATAGGGGTACTTGGGGGCGCAAATAGATGGGTTTGAGACGACATGATACCTGAAGGTGGAGAGTTTTCTTCAAGAAAATTGACGTATTTACAGACATTCGTCGGGCTTGAGATGTCGCCTAGGCGCTACGCTACTATTTCTATTGATTTCCCCATTAATTTTCATTTCGGGTTATCCACACTCACGTCTAACCCCCTATCCATTGAGCTAAGTCTGTACAATTACTAAAAAGTACTGTCACTAAAAAGCACTGTGACTAAGCCACCTCCAGCTTGGAACCTCGAGTTTTTCACTAAAAGCGCGAGGTTTTACCCAAAGGCAAACTATGGGTTTGGAGATGGTCAAACCTTAACTGGCTCCAAAACACCAAGATTATGATTCCAACCGTTATTGAACAGTCCGGGCGTGGCGAACGCGCATTTGATATCTATTCCCGCCTTTTGCGGGAGCGCATTGTCTTTTTGGGGCAGCAGGTCACTGCTGAGTCGTCAAACTTGATTGTGGCCCAAATGCTCTTTTTAGAGGCCGAAGACCCCGATAAGGATATTTATCTCTATATCAACTCACCCGGCGGGTCTGTCTATGATGGCTTGGGTGTTTTTGACACTATGAACCATATCAAGCCCGATGTGTGTACCATTTGCGTTGGGTTGGCCGCCAGTATGGGTGCCTTTTTGCTCAGCGCGGGCAAAAAGGGTAAGCGCATGAGCCTGCCTAACTCACGCATTATGATTCACCAGCCCCTAGGGGGCGCTCAAGGGCAGGCCGCCGATATTGAGATTCAAGCTAAAGAAATCCTCTATATCAAAGATCTGCTCAACATTGCCCTAGCCGACCACACGGGCCAGCACCTAGACCGCATTCAAGAAGACACCGAGCGCGATTTCTTTATGTCGCCCCAAGAGGCGATGGAGTATGGCTTGATCGATCAGGTGATTGATCGTCACGCCATTGGCAGTCGCCCCACCGTCGTTGCTTAACGAGGCTGCTTGATGTTTAGCGAACACTTGGGGTGGGCTGAGATTCTAGGTGTAGCAAGAATGTCAAGAGTTCCTCATCAGTAAGCTGCTGTCTTGATCGCTTCCCGTAGGTTTGTTCTAAATGCTCCCGCCCTTGTCGGCTGCTCCATCCGAGTCGGGCCATTTCCACATCTGTCTGGGCAATAATGTCGGATAGATCTACCGGGCTGGTACTGCTATCGAAGGTTTCTATCGCTGTGGTAGCCAGGGAAGAGGCAGGCTGACCTGGGACTGAGGAGTTAACTAGGTCAGGGGTAGGCTGCTCGGGCGTCGGCAGCAATAGGTCGGCAACCTCGTCCAGTGGCATGCCCAGGGCCTCCTCCTCAGGGGGAATGGCGATATCCTCCGCAGCCTCCGCTCTAGGGGATATCACCGCAGCAGAGGCTGCGGTGGGAAGCTCAGCCCCATTAGAGGGTTCGTTTTTGGGGCTGATATCTTGAGGGGGTGGCATCCGGTCATGACTGCTGAGTTTATCTGCCGAGATACCCATGAGGGTTAGCACCTTGATTTGGGCGAGTGCCTCGGCTTTCTCAAGATCGGGATCGGCTGTCATCGCAGTGACAATTGCAACCCCCTCAAGGGTGACGGTGGCTCGGACAATGTGCTGATTTTCGTGCAGCATCAGCAGCTCTGTCATCAGCCCGCTGGCTGGATATCGGTCTCGAAACTGGCCAAATAAGGCGGCAATCACAGGTGGTGTTGGTTGAATCAAGATACCCTAGGAGTAGTGGCTTTTTAAGTTAGGTGGGTGATGCTTAACGTCTGAAAACTATTATCATCGTGCTCATCGCATTTTGAAGTGTCCCTATAAGGAATCTGCCAAGCGTCTATGCTAGATCGATTACTCGAATGGTCCCCTAATCTCGGCCTCGATACGTTTTTAATTTTGCCAGTCCTGATTGCCCTGGAGGCGATTTTGTCGGCGGATAATGCGATCGCATTGGCGGCCATTGCCCAGGGGCTAGACTCCGATGAACAGCAAAAGCGCGCCCTCAATTTTGGCCTGGTGGCTGCCTTTGGTCTGCGGGTTGCCCTGATCTTGACCGCTACCTGGGTCTTAAAATACTGGCAGTTTGAGGTGGCTGGGGCCGCTTACCTGCTGTGGCTAGTCTATCAGCATTTCTCCGCCGCCGAAGACGATCAGCATCACCACCATGGGCCCCGTTTTGCCTCCCTGTGGCAGGCAATTCCGATTATTGCTTTCACGGACTTAGCCTTTTCCCTGGACAGCGTGACCACCGCCATTGCGCTCTCTGATCAGATCTTCATCATTTTATTAGGCGGGTTAATTGGGGTGATTGCCCTGCGGTTTATGGCGGGTTTGTTTATCCGCTGGCTAGATGAATATGAATATTTAGAAGACGCTGGATTTGTCACGGTGGCCTTTGTGGGCATTCGCCTCTTGCTTCGGGTGATCAATTCAGAACTAGTGCCCCCTGACTGGCTGATGGTTTCTCTGATTGCCGCGCTGTTTATTTGGGGTTTTTCTAAGCGTATTGAGGTGGATGGGGGCAGCGAGACGCCCGCTGATCAAGGCGAAGCGGCTGCGATTTCCTCAGAGATATCCTTGACCCTGCCTGAAGACACTTCATTGCCCAACGCTCCTGGAAGTGAACCGTTTACAGTCCCGGTTTCAGCAGCCTCAGCTCCGGATGAAAAAGAGCCAGAAGCTGTTTAGAAATGGACAAGGCGGACTCAAGGAACCGCCCTGCCTAGATCATTCAGTGTGTTGAACAGTCTGTTGAACTGAGGTGTGAAGCTTACTCGTAAATCCAGCCCTTAGCTGACGAGTCCCAACTCGTTAGCTCGTCTTCAGAGAACCACAGACTAATTTCAGTGCGGGCGGTCTCAATGGCATCAGACCCGTGAATGATATTGCGACCAATGGTGATGCCATAGTCACCCCGAATGGTGCCGGGTTCAGCGGTGAGAGGGTTGGTTGCCCCGATGATTTTACGGGCTGAGGCGACAACGCCTTCACCTTCCCAAACCATGGCGACAACAGGCCCAGAGGTGATGAAGTCTACCAGTCCACCAAAAAAGGGCTTTTCACGGTGAACGTCGTAATGCTTTTCGGCCAACTCCCGTGAAACGGCCATTAGCTTCATGCCCACCAGGGTAAATCCTTTCTTTTCATAGCGACCAATAATATCGCTGATGAGTCCGCGTTGAACCCCATCGGGCTTGATCATCAAAAATGTGCGTTCCACAAATAATGCGCTCCTAACTAAATCTTGTTCACATCCAGACCTGTCGTTTGCCCTAAGGAAAAAACTCAAGTTTTCAAACTGGATGTGGCTTATGTCGGGTAGGTATCTGCTTTAGACATATATCAATATATGCTCAGGTCTCTATCTGAAACCTGTCGTGCTGATACCTGTCTGTACAGTAGACCTTCTCTATGCTCAGAAAACGAGGACGCTTTGTAAAGCTCTTTTTCTTAAAGTTTTAGAGCAGATCCAACTAAATTGTCCCATTGTCAAAGGCCCAAACGCTTGAAATTTTTCTGCTGATACCTTCAAAGTAGAGACTATGAAGGGTCTCTAACCACTTTCGGGTCAATGTTTCGAAGCGTTTGCAACGTCTCAGAAAACTATCCTGAGGAATGTCCAGAGGATGCAAAATCAGTCATACTAAAACCTACAGAGATTTCCTGAGGAATGTCCAGAGGATGGCAGTATGAGCCAAGGCGAAATCGATCGGTTCCCAGTCAACCAACTCCAGGCCAGATATGGTGATCTGGCTCGCAGTGCTGTTTATGATCGCATGAAAGGATTGGGAATTAAGCCAACCAAAGTGGGTAATCGTGCCTTCATCAATGCCCAGGAACTCCAGTTAATGGACGAGTTTCACGAGTTTATCCAACGGGGAGGCAGTCTGGCGGCTTTCCTAGATATGCGTGGGATGAATCAAGACAATCAGGTTGCTGCACCAGACCAGAACGCCTCGGGGCTGGTGCCGTCTGCAGCAGATATGGTGAGTCTGTTCACCAATTTCTTTGAGCGTGTGCAACCGCCGAAAGCCCTCAGCTATTTGGAGGAACTAGAGCGAGCCTGTCGGGAGCGGTGGATTATTAGCACTTCTGATTTAGCCAAGTTACTTAAGGTAGCCCCCGAAAAAATCAGGCAGTATCCCCAAGGTTTTATCAACGGTAGTTTTGCATTTAAACCTGAGGGACGCCTGATGAACGGTGAAACTGGCTGGCGTGTTGAGAAATATCATGGGGGACATCTGAAGTTTTAGGATGACGGCATCCAGACTTTCCTCAGGATTGTCCTGTAGACGCTTGAACGGATTCAAAATTAAGCTTCAAAACGAGAGAAAACCCTTTAAAATGAAAAGACCAGCACGGCAATGCTGGTCGATTAGTTTGTCTGTTTAACTGTTGAACTAGGTCTAGTTTCGAGAGTTTCGTTGCTAGGCTTAGCGGTGAGGGTGATGTTGGTGTTAGCACTGGCATCACCCGATGCTTTTAAAGAGACGCTGCAAAGAGCTCTAAAGAGCATCTTAAACAAAGCATCCCGATATCGGGCAAAGGACTTTCAGCCACTCTAGCTTTTCACCCATGCCAACCCAGATGAGTTAGCATGGGCCTGTTTTTGGCTAGCGGAAGCTAAACCCACCAGCGGAGGCAGTTCTTCCTGGACCCTCAAGTCTTTATAGGTTTAGTCTAACATGTCCTGAGGAAAATCCTCAGGACATTGATTGAAATTCCTCAGGATTTTCCTTTGGATTTTCCTCAGGACGGTTCGAATGGTTGCCACCTCAGTTGATAGGCCCTGAGGACTAAAGGGTTCAAACCAGTATTTGGAAACAGGTTAAGCTTTGGGCTGGCTGTCAACAGTTTGAATATCAATCGTTGCGGGCGCTGACTGTACTTGAGTCAGATTAAAGACGTAGATAATGTCGCCCTGCATCGTAGGTTCAAAGTTGGCGCTAAACGCGTTTGCCTGGGCATTGAGATATTCTTTAGCCTCACCCCCGCTGATCTGAGTTTGCATAGCAAAGTCGAGGACGCTAATCCGTCCCTGCTGCTTTTTGAGTAATTGATAAAACTGACTGTGTAAAAACGCTTGATGAAGCTGATGCTGTCGTTGCCACCGTTGCCACAGTAGGTAGCCGCCCGTTGCCACCCCGCCGATCAGCAGCCAGGGGAGCAATAGCCGCAGCAGCAGCATCACTAACAATGCCAGGGCACAAATTCCCAAGGCCAGACGAATGCGACTTTCTAAGTCTGAGCTGGGGTGCGATCGCATGGCGTTAGCGTCCTCAAAATCCTAATTCAAAGGTACTATATGTTTCCAATATTTATACGGATGGGCAGGATGCTGAAATGAGTGATAGCTGATGGTGTCAACTGTTCTTTCTGCGTCGTTTGGTAAGGCCTGCCAGTTTGCGATTATCCAGCACAGCAGACTGATCAGCCCCCTTTTTTATATTGTGGATGCGGATATCATCCCCATCGGTGTCTTCTTGGGCAGCGATCTCCGCCAGGCTTTGCCAGCAGTCTCGACTGTGGGTGGTCGCAAAAACCTGGATATCTAGCTTATTAGCCGTTTCCCAAATCAAACGCCACAGGTCAGGCATCACGCTGCTATGCAGCCCCATATCGATATCGTCTACCATCAGCAGGCCACCTGCTGCGTTCACAAGACTGAGTGCCAGGTTCAGCAGGTGCCCAACCCCGCCGCCCAAATTCCTGAGTGGTATTGGGTCCTCAGCCCCCGCTAACAAAACCTTAAATTCACCCGAATGATTGCGCTGAGGGGCAATCCGTTGAATTTCAGGCTCTATTACCCTCAGCATCTCATAGAGGTCTTCTTCCTTGGGGGTCAGCTCAATCGCGTCAAAGAGCGTATTCAAGTTTTTGCTGCCTGCCAAAGCCGATGGGACAAACTGATGTTGTGTAAACCCAGGTGGCTCAGCAAACTGGCGGACATATTTTTGGGGTAGCCCCATATCTGTATGTAGGGGCATCTCCAGTTCCTGGTTTTCTTGGCTCAAGGCATTCACTACGAGCGAAAATCCACGATAGAGTTCG
Source organism: Cyanobacteria bacterium P01_G01_bin.38 (assembly GCA_039180385.1). Taxonomy (GTDB): domain Bacteria; phylum Cyanobacteriota; class Cyanobacteriia; order Phormidesmidales; family Phormidesmidaceae; genus SIO4C1. The sequence continues at coordinate 15,872 of JBCDDJ010000074.1, forward strand.
ACCAGATCTCCGGCAGCGCCCTGCTGAAAATCAGACCCGTTTTTTTGTAGGCTATATCGGAGTAACTCTTGGGAGCCGTCTGTGGTCAAACTCTCGATCAAAAAATAGTCCTCAATTTGAGGACGACGTTGGTGAAATAGTAATTTGATATCTAAATCAGGCCGGGTTTTTGGGTCCCCGCTGAGATATTCAGCCCGAATTTGTATCAATTCATACAGGGGCAATAGATTCACTCCGCTTTTGAGCAAATAAATGGCCTCTAGGAGCGAGGTCTTACCACTGTTATTTTCGCCGACTAGTAAATTGACCCGTCCCAAATTTTGCAGTTCAAATGACTGAAAGCCACGAAAATTTTCAATTTTTAGAACCTTCAGCATGTTCCAAGCGCTATAGCCCTTATCTATATTTGCGTTCAGCATTTGCTCTCAGCATAGGGTATTCCATCAAAAAGATGTGCAACTTCATTAAGAAGTTGTCGGTGGTTTTACTGAGTATTCGAGTTGGGCAGCCAGTAATCCGTACTGAATGAGGGGTTCGTCTCAATCACATGACAGTCAACAGCTATGGGCTCGCTGATAGGTCGGAACTTCTCCTCAAAGCTTATAGAGTTGCCTAAACCAATCCACAAAACTCTTTGACTTGGAATGTTGGGGTTTTAAGATTTTGTACTTGACAGCTTGATGAAGTTGTCTGCCCGGTTCATCTTGCCAAGCTAACCAAGTGTAAATCTGAGCCTTATCCACATGGGATTCTAAAAATGGTGCATTTTTTTTGCGAGCCTCTTGCACAACTGCTTTCGCATACTGCCATAGCCCTTCGCTCTCATCTGGAATCATCGAAGCCAGAAAGGTCTCCATCATGCCTATAGACCGATTGTTGGGCATAATCCAAACGCCAAACCGTACACCATTAGGGGCACGATGGACTAATCCAGAGTCAGGCAAATCGTTAGGTAAATCGGGTATAGAGTCTAGACAAGCGTTACGAACACTGTCCCAACGATTCTGAAAATGCTCATCTGCATCAACCAACATTCCCAATGCTTCTAGCCCAGATGAATCAAGCTGGGTTTCTATCTCAACAGGGTCGATCAAGTTTTCGTAACCGCTATAATCCTCAATGTAGACAGTAGGCTTTTTCTCGAATTCCCATAGGACACCGTTCGCTTCTATTAATTCTGGGATGATGCGTTTATCTTGGACACCTTCGACTAAAAGCTTATTGCGATGGGCTTTCGCCATGTCTAGCGCACCTCGATTTCCCGATTAGCCGCAACTACGATTTTGCGTTCATCAAACACAACTGATTTGTCAGCCCCTTTCTCAATCCGATGAATGCGGATACCATCGCCATTGAGATCCTCTCGCCCGGCGATATCTGCCAAGCTTTGCCAGCAATCGCTACTATGTGTTGTGGCAAAAACTTGAATGTTAAATTGCCTGGTAGTTTTCCATAGAAAATCCCACATTTTTGACATTACTGAGTAGTGAAGTCCTGTATCAATCTCATCTATGAGTAATATGCCGTCTTTAGCAGACATAATGGATAAGGCTAAAGCTAGTATGCGCGACACGCCATCTCCTAGACTGCCTATAGGAATTCTTTGATCAAATCCACTTAGCTTCACGAAGAAAGCCTTTTTACTAGAAAGTGAAGCTATGCGCTCAACCGTTGGCTCAATAGTTTTCAATGCGTCGTAAAGTAGTAACTCTTCCGGATTCAGAACATGTTGCTCAAAAAGTTCAGCCATGTCTCTAGATGAAAGAGATGAGGAGGTCAAAAATCTGACATTAGATTCACCCTTGGATAGAGTTTTGGGCGTAGATCTCCGTACTCTAGAACGCCTAAAACGAGGTCTCACCACTCCCAAATTTTCAGAGAGACGTTGCCTTAAAGTTTCGGTCTGACCATCTTTATTTACGGTGAGATCAAGACTTAGCTCTTTTATTGCGTTTCCGGAATCATCAAACACCTCAGATTGATCGTCGAATAGTCCTGGTTGATCGTCAAATAGTCCTGTCGTTTCATCAAAATTCGATTCATATTCGCCGATCTTAGCCGATATTTTTTCGTCGGATGTAGATGTTGTAGCTGTAATAGAAAACTCTGATCCTAGTTCCATCTCGCGGGCTAAAAACAGATTCTTAATATCTAGCTCTGAGTCACTTCTGTAATCTGAGTCCTCATTTTCTGATTGATATTCGCCTCGTTCGCTCAGGAGTTCAGTCAAAGCATCGAACGGGTTATTAGAGTGCAATATATACACAGCTTCTAAAAGAGAAGTTTTACCACTATTATTTTTGCCGACTAGCAAATTGATCCGTCCCAATTTTTGAAGCTCAAAAGACTTGAAGCTGCGAAAGTTTTCGATTTTGAGGGACTTTAGCATGGTTCAAGCGGTATTTATCCGTCTACACAACTGCTTTGAGCATAGGATATCCCATTAAAAAGCGGTGATACCTCCTAAATGAAGCATCACCGCTTTATCAGGCATTTAGGTGAGGCAATCGATTCATCGCATATCGCTCAACCTAGTAGTCAAAATCACCGCCCATGCCGCCGCCAGCGGGGGCAGCATCCTTTTCAGGCATATCGACGACGATGCACTCGGTGGTGAGCACCATCGACGCAATCGAGGCTGCGTTTTGCAGGGCGGAGCGGGTCACCTTTGCGGGGTCTACGACGCCGACGGCAAACATATCGGCAAACTCG
>JBCDDJ010000075.1:0-18556 GCA_039180385.1 Cyanobacteria bacterium P01_G01_bin.38
AGGGTCAGCGGACTCCCCTAAAATCGTTTCCACATTTTGGATAGACTGCTGGTCGCGGTTAGCCTCTAGGCGCTCGAGCATCTCGGGTTGCACATCCACGGCGAGCACCTTGCCCTGGGGCACCTGTTTAGCCATCAAAAAACTCATGTAGCCGCTCCCCGCCCCAATATCGGCAACCACATCGGTAGGTTGTAAATCTAACGCATCGAGAGCGGCATCGGGCCGTTCTTCGAGTTCGCGGCTGGGGCGCTCTAGCCAGTTGGCCCCCTGGTGCCCCATCACCTGGGAGATTTCGCGACCCATGTAGACTTTGCCGATGCCGTCGTTGCTGGGGGCTTTGTAGCTATACAAGCCGTCGGTCGTTTCGGTCAATGGGGTGCAGCTGAGGGTCAACGTTGCGATCGCAACCCATAACAGCCCCCATGACCCGATCTTGCTTGTAATCAATTTCCCAAACGACATGGTCTTTAAACCCACGACGATTCTGATAAAGCCAATATGATTACGCTAAATGCCTGGAGCCTGAAGTGCAACCCGAATCAACCCCAGCAAAGCCAGATGCCCTGGGTAGAAAATATAGAACCCTCTCGCCCTGAGGCCCCGTTGCCCCGTGGCCAGACCAAACAAAATAGGCACCGGTAGCGCCCACAGCTGAAATAGCCCCATCAGCCATAACCACAAAACGTGAAACCCTAACCAAGCTGACCACCACGGCCAAGTCTGACGAAAATAGCGCGTCAACAAAATGAGCACGATGCCATAGCCGCCATAGCTGATATGTAAGAGTTCAGTAAGCACGACGCCCAAAGGCCAGATCACCAGAGCCAGCCTGGGCTTTCGCCGCGTTACCCGTAGGCAGGTCAATCCGACTAAAAGTTGAAAGAGGATATTCGGCTCACTGGTGTGGAAAACATATTGATAAATCGGCTGCGATACCAATCCCAGCAGCAAGAGTCGCCCCCCATAGCGCCAGGCATTGCGTGTATGCGCCTCTCCCTGCACCAGTAGCCAGACAAAGAGCGGAAAGCTGAGCCGCCCCACCATCCGCAGCCAGTCAGTCTCTAGGTAAAAGACCTCTCCAATGTGGTCAAGCAGCATAGACAGAGCGGCTATGAGTTTTAGGTGGTAGCTGGTAAGCCCTTTCATGTTGGCTGTTTACACCTTCGAGATAAACCAACCGCGAGGCGGTAACCTATGCTTTTGAATTTTTTCTGGAACGCGTTCCAGAAAAAATTCAACTTCGCCCCACCAGCATCCTCTAACCTACGACACCCAACCAGCACCTAATACGTGGGGTTGTAGGGCGGCGTAACGCCCTGCCCAGGGGGTTTGGGGAACACGGAGGGACCCCAAGCAGCCCTGATTGCTTTCACCAATCGTTTGAGAATCTCGTCACCTGGCGGTTGGAAACCGCAGCGACATGTACGAAATCGGCCTACGCCGATTGAGGCAAGCCTTGATCTGTCCAGCCAGATAAATTAGGGAGGGTTACAAAAGGTGTATCAGGCAACTAGGGTATATCCTCCTATAGCCCTGACGGTTTAACCGTGTAATCGATCTCTTCGACCGGTAAATCATCACTGTCTTGACCATCGTAAATCAGCCTTAGCCGCTGCTCTCTGGCAAACTCAATCAGCTGACCGCTATATTTATTAGCCTTGGTGCCCAAACTTTGAATCCGAACTTTGCCCCCAAACACCGTAGCCCTGGCCAGATAAACCACCAGATCGTCCCGCGAAGGCCGATTGACCGTCATACTGGCCGTCAGGTGGGCAACCCCTCGTTCATCTAACTCTTGAGTCAAGGCCATCGCTGTATTACGAATACCGCGAATCGCGACGATAGCAGAGGCAACGGCCATCGTAATATCAATGCCATCGCCCGTGACAATCCTTTGAGTCGCCAGATACTGAAAATTTTTCTCACCCAGATCATCCCGAATGCGGCGATGGATCAGGTTGTGGGGATGGTAGTTTGTCAAGGCATCTACAATCGCACCGCAGGCGGCCCGAGGCTCTCGCCAGGGCGACTCACGGGTTTTGCCATAGATCCGCTGCCCCCCTTCTCGCAGACGACCCACGTGGGTTTTGAGGTCAATGGCAACCAGCACCATCGACTGCGGATTGCCCGCATAGAGCCGCTGTCGTAGGGAGTCATCGAGCTGATGGGCGACGGTCACATGGGCCAGGGTTGCGCCGTTGTCAGTGCCGCCCCCCGCTGGGAAAAACGCCTCGAGCTTAAGTTCGCCGATCTCAGATAGGGTAGCAAAGCGAGAGGCGACCACATCTCGATAGCGCTTGGTCGCTTCCCCCTGGTGGATGCGATCGCCGCAGTTGGTATAGGCCAGGGTCGTCACTACACTGGGCAGGCTCAGGTCAGCCCCGCAGGCCCGAATATCGGTTTGGCTAGCAGAGGCCAGCTGCAGCTCGTCTCGCAAGAGCTGTAGCCCATTGATCAAGGCGTAGCGATCGCTGACGATTTCATTCAGATAGTTATGGTAAGCGTTGCGCTCTACCCCAAAACTGGCGGAGAGCCGCCAAAACTGCTCCACCCGTTTTTGAGCGGCCTCGGTGTCAAAGGGAACGGACATTAGGGGTTGGCAGGCTAACGATTTTTCACAAACTAACGTAGGGCCTTACTCGAACCCTTCTGATTGCCAATCTCATCAGTGACGCTAAACTCTTCGAGATTAAACAGGACCTGTAGCGTCTCCATGGCCTGGCGGCGGGTTTCGTTGTCGCGCTGGGAGCGCAGCTGCACCATCGGGTCGTGCAATATTTTGTTCACAATGCCGCGGGTTAGCGCTTCGACCACACCGCGATGCTTGTCAGAAAAGCCGCTACCCAGTCGGGACAGTGCCTTTTCAAGCTCTTGCTCACGAATGGATTCGACTTTGGTGCGCAGGCTACTGATGGTAGAGACCGTATCTAGAGACCGCCACCAGTCCATGAACTGATGTAATTCTTCTTCGAGGAGGGATTCGGCCTCTAGGGCCATTTGGCGGCGGCTTTCTTGGTTTTGGGCCACCACGGCTTTGAGGTCGTCTACGTTAAAGGCAAAGACTGTATCTAGCTCGTTGACGTTGTCATGCACGTTGCGAGGCACGGCGATATCAAACAGCATCAGCTTGCACTCTGGGCGGACCACTGGCGAAAGCATCTCGCGATGCAAAATGGGCTCGGTGGCAGAGGTGCAGGTAAACACCACATCGGACTCGGCCACCGTGGTGAGCATAGTGTCGAGGGTGCCCGTTGTGATATTGGCTTCGCTAAACTGGGCGGCTAGCTCGTCAGCACGGCCAATTGAGCGATTCAAAATGGTAATTTGGTTGGCCCGCTTGGATACTAAGTGTTTCACCAATAGCCGGGACATTTTACCGGCTCCCAAAATGGCGATGCGACACTCGGTAAAGTTGGGGACTTTCATCTGGGCCAGCTCGGCAGCGGCGGAGCTAATAGACACAGCCCCGGTGCCAATGCTGGTCTCAGTGCGGACCCGCTTGCCGGTCTTGATGGCATCTTTCATCAAGCGGTTGAGAATGCGACCGACTCCTTTGTGCTGTTGCCCCAAACTGTGGGCGTGTTTGACCTGGGAGAGGATCTGCCCCTCGCCTAACACCAGGCTGTCAAGCCCGGAGGAGACTCGCATCAAATGCATGATGGCGTCTTGCTGCAAAAGAATGAACAGGTGGGGGCGCATCTCTGCCAGGCTGAGGTGGCCATAGTCACAGAGAAACTGAGTCACCTCACGAATGCCGTGCTCAGTTTCGGTGATGACAATATGCAGCTCAAGGCGGTTGCAGGTACTGAGAATCGCAGCTTCTTGGACGTGGGGACAACTGGTGAGCTGTGCGATCGCATCGGCAACTTGAGGTGTAGGAATGCTGAGTTTTTCGCGAATCTCAACCGGTGCGGTTTTGTGACTGAGCCCAATAACGGCGATGTTCATTCTTCCTCCCAAAAGATTTTTATCAGATGCCCCAAAAGATGCCATAGATTAGGCTGGGTGCTCTCAGCAATTAACTATCAAAGTTTGGTTATGAGGTAGTCCAGACATTCACTGCCCAGATGCATCGAAGCAGAGATCGGCAAGGACGACTCCTTTGACGGTATTGAAAAAGCGGCCCCAAACTCAAGATTTCTCAACAAAAATCTATCAACTGGCGAAAATCTTCACTAAAGTCAACACAGAAAAACACCCCCAGCGTAGAAATCGCGCAAAGCGAGGGTGTTTTCCGGTGTAAATAGTTTAGCGTAGGCGCGATTAGTTAAAGGTTAAAGGTTGCTAAACCACATCCAGCTTGAAAACTTGAGTTTTGCCCGTAGGGCAAACGACAGGTCTGGATGTGGCCAAGGTTTAACCTCCATCAGACGATGGAGAATTCACTCTGAATCAACTTTTGACCGTTAACTTTATAACGTTGAATTCGGCTGACGGAGTCAGCGCACCGAAATGTACTCAGGATTGTCGACCATGTGAATCGTATCGACAAAGCGAGCTGTGCTCGACTGGTTAGAGATAACCAGGCTCTGGGTTCTGACCCCGCCGTGGAAGAAGCGAACACCTTGCATCAGGTCGCCTGGAGTGATGCCACAGCCTGCGAACAGGACAGTCTCACCAGAGGCTAACTCTTCGGCGTTGTAGACCTTGTCAGGGTCGGTGATGCCCATTGACTTGAGACGATCCAAGTTAGCCTCTTTGCTCTCACCAATTAGGCCGGTTTTCACAACCGCTGGATCATAGATCAGCTGTCCTTGAAAGTGCCCCCCCATGCATCGCATCGCTGCTGCCGAAATCACCCCTTCAGGCGCAGCCCCGATGCCCATCAGGGCATGGATGTTGGTCCCTCCAAACCCGCAGGAAATGGCTGCGGAAACATCACCATCGCTGATCAAGCGCACCCGCGCACCCGCTTCGCGAATTTCTTTAATCAGGTCGTTGTGGCGCTCACGCTTCATCACAATGACCACGAGTTCGTCAATGGCGCGGTTGAGGCACTCAGACAAAATCTTAAGGTTCTCAGTGGCTGATTTATTGATATCAACTTTGCCGCGGGCCGCAGGGGGCGCTGCCAGCTTTTTCATGTAAAAGTCGGGGGCTGCAAACAGGCCACCTTTTTCTGAGATCGCCAGGACTGCCATCGAACCGGGTTGACCATAGGCACACAGGTTGGTGCCTTCGCAAGGATCAACGGCGATGTCAATTTCGATCAGCTCTTCGGGGTTGCAAAACTCCTTAGCATTGGGCTGAGTACAAATCCCCACTTCCTCGCCGATGTAGAGCATCGGTGCGTCATCACGCTCGCCTTCTCCGATCACGATTTTGCCGCGCATGTGAATCTTGTTCATGCGCTCACGCATGGCTTCGACCGCGACCTCGTCGGCAATGTCCTTTTCGCCTTTGCCCATCCAGCGAGCTGATGCGATCGCAGCTTGCTCAACGACTTCAATAATCTCTAATCCGAGGGTGCTTTCCACTGATCTATTCCTCCAAACTGCCTTAATGCAGAGCGTTTTGAACGCGCCTACTCAATCTCAAAGTCTATCAGAATGGGGATCGCTTGGGCGTGTTCTCGCGATCGGAATGCTACTGTATAAAGCTAGCAATTGCTTTTTGACAAGCTATGGAATGGCACGTGACGGATGCCCAAAGTTTAAGAATCATTGATCGCGAAATCGGCCCGCATAGCTTTGCGCCAGCGGAGTATGAGCTGGTTCGTCGGGTGATTTATGCCACCGCTGATTTTGACTATAAACAATTAGTTCAGTTTTCAGAGCATGCGTTGCAATCGGGGGCTGCTGCTTTGGCCGCTCGCACCACCATCATTGTGGATGTGCCCATGGTGCAGGTGGGCATTGTCCCCAGGGTGCAGACCACCTTTGCGAATCCGGTCTATTGCAGCATGGACGCCCTCACCCGCCCCCAAAAAGAAAAAACCAAAGCGGCCTGGGGGATTGAAACCCTGGCCAAGCGCTACCCCGAGGGGATCTTTGTCATCGGCGAGGCCCAAACCGCCCTGGAGAGCGTTGTCAAACTGATTGAGACCGACGAAATCCGCCCTGCTTTGGTGGTGGGAACTCCTGCTGGCTTCCTGGATGCCGAGGTGATTAAGGCCCGACTGCACGATAGCCTTACCCCCAACATCACCATTAGTGGCCGCAAAGGTAGCGCGGTGGTGGCCGCCGCGATGATCAATGGATTGATTGATCTGGCTTGGAAAGCCTATGGGGAGAATTTGGGAGCGAATTGATTTTATCGGCTCACAATGCCCGACCACTGGACCTGCTTTTGGCCAGTTCGGCGATAAGAGAAAAACTTGTCGGGCTCTTGGTAGGTGCAGTGGGGTGCGATCGCAATCTGCTCAGCCACCATTCCCAACTGTTCCAGCTGCAAAACATTCATTCGACGCACATCCAGGCGCACCTTATCAGGTTCAGCATCTTCAAAGACGGGCGGTTGATCTAGCCCCTTCAGAAAGTCTACAAAAGCAACCGCGTCGTCAAATGCTTTGGCATCAAAAACGCTGGCCCCCACTTCTGCCGCCACGGTCACATTCACCTGATATACTTCGCCGTCAATAGCGGGGCCGAGGGCGACCCGTAAGTCTTCAAGTCGGCTGCCCTGGGCCTGTAATCGCTCAATGGCGACGGGGACGATTTTTTGCGCAGTGCCCCGCCACCCAGCATGGACAGCAGCTACCTGCCCGGTACGTACATCCCCAATCAGCGCTGGGGTGCAGTCGGCGGTGCAGACCCAAACCGCTTGAGCCGCCTGCTCGCTATGGCTGCCGTCGGCTTGGGGGCGCTCCAGGGCCTCGGCCCTGTCTGTGGCGGAGACCAGGGCTCTAGTCGCTGCCTCAATCTCGGAGGGCGATAAGACGACATTGCCGTGAACTTGTTGAGTGCGATAAACCGGCACCGCCGACTCACGCGCCTGGGAGAGGGCCTGAACCATCGTCTCAGGGGTCTCGGGTGCAAATTGATGGGTGAAAAATCCGTGATCCCAATCTGTCAATATATTGCAGGTCAAATAGGGCTTACCCTGCCACGTTTGCCAAGTCCAGGTATGCATAGCGGCTCAATTCAAAACTTAAGATTTAGAACTTAAAACTAAAAAACTGCCTAAGGCTTTATAGACATTGGTATTAGCCTAGCGTCTGCGGATTGCTTTAGCATCATTAGGCCATATTCCAACCCTTCGACCACGGCCTGGTAAGACGCCTCAATAATATTGGCCGACACACCCACCGTGGTCCAGCGCTGGTAGCCATTGCTCGACTCGACTAAAACTCTGGTTTTGGCATCGGTGCCCGCCGTGCTGTCTAAAATTCGCACTTTGTAGTCGGTCAGGTGGAACCGGGCAATGTCTGGATAGAAGTTGACCAACGCCTTACGTAAGGCTGCATCCAGGGCAGACACCGGGCCGTTGCCCTCAGCTGTGTCGAGCATATCCTGGCCGTTGACCGTCACCTTGACCACCGCCAGAGAATGGCTCAAATGGGCATTGGAAATCGGTACCGACAAATCATTGCTGACACTGTCACAGTGGACTTGAAAGCCTTTGATCTCAAACCAGCGGGGGCGCTGGTGTAGGGCATCGCGCATCAGCAGCTCAAAGCTGGCCTCAGCGGCTTCAAACTGATAACCCTCCTGCTCCAACACTTTCATTCGTTTGAGCAAGGCCCGAGAGGTCGGATCGTTTTTCTCTAGCTCGATGCCAAAGCTGCGGGCCTTAGCCAGCACATTGCTCAGCCCCGCCTGCTCAGAAATCACAATGCGACGATGGTTGCCAACTTGCTCAGGGGCAATGTGCTCATAGGTAATCGGGTTGCGCTCTACGGCACTCACGTGGATGCCACCCTTATGGGCAAAGGCAGACAGCCCGACATAGGGAGCATGGTCATCCGGGGCCAGGTTGACCACTTCGCTAATAAACCGGCTGCTCTCCGCGAGTGTGGCCAGGTTCTCAGGGGCAATGCAGTCGTAGCCCAGCTTGAGCTGCAAATTTGGGAGCACCGAGCACAGGTTAGCATTGCCGCAGCGTTCGCCATAGCCGTTGATGGTGCCCTGGACCATGACGGCTCCTTCGATCACGGCTGCGATCGCATTCGCCACCGCCGTATCTGCATCATTGTGGGTGTGGATGCCTAGCTGGGGCTTGACCTCAAGCTCTAACGTGCCTAACCACTGCCCCACGGTGCAGACCATCTCCGCAATTTGGTGGGGTAGCGTCCCGCCGTTGGTATCGCAAAGCACCAGCCACTCAGCCCCCGCCCGAATCGCCGCCTCTAGGGTCTGCATGGCATAGGCCGGGTTGTGGCGATAGCCATCAAACCAATGCTCCGCATCGTAGATGATGCGACGCTCTTGGCTGCGCAAAAACTCAATCGTGTCTTGGATCATGGCGCGATTTTCATCCAGGGTGGTTTTTAACCCTTCGGTCACATGCAAATCCCACGACTTGCCGAAGACCGTCACCCAGCGTGTTCCCGCCGCCAAAATATCCTTCAGCATCGGCTCCTCATCCGCCTGCCGATGGGGGCGTCGGGTCGAACAAAAGGCTACCACCTCTGCCTGCTGCAGCGGCTCTTCCTTAAGTTGCCAAAAGAACTGCACGTCCTTAGGGTTGGCCCCCGGCCAGCCCCCCTCAATGAATGGAATCCCCAGTTGGTCTAACCGATGGGCGATCTTGAGCTTGTCCTCAATCGACAGCGACAACCCCTCTCGCTGCGCGCCGTCGCGCAGGGTAGTGTCATAGATCCAAACTTTATTCAAAATGCCAGCCTCATTCGCCCATGACAAATAATCTATTACTCATTACCTCGTTTCTTTTGCCCCTTAACCTAAAAAGCTAAGCTTTACTTTGGATGTCTTAATATTTCTTGATATGCCTAAAGTGACCGCCCAGGGAAAAACCTTTGACTGTGAAATCGGTGCCAACCTGCGACAGGTGCTGCTTGCCAATGGCGTAGACCTATATAACGGCAATGCAAAACTGATCAACTGCCGTGGCATTGGTTCCTGCGGGACTTGTGCAGTTCAGATCGAAGGGAAGATCTCTGAGGCTAATTGGCGCGATCGCACCCGTCGCTCGTTACCCCCTCACAACGCCAATCGCCCGCTAAGACTGGCCTGTCAGACCCAGGTGCTAGGTGATGTCACCCTCACCAAATACGACGGCTTTTGGGGGCAAGGCTCCACCCCCATCTAGTGCCCACCCCACAAAGCAGTTTCTATTACCCACTAAACCATCACCCAAACTCAAAACTTTCTTGACCCTAAATTTCCACAAAGCTTTCCACTTTTGTTAGAAAATATTCCTTTTTTGAATTCATTGCGCGATGATAGAAAAAGATACAAAAGGTCGCTGCAATGAATAAGTACATCGTTGGCAGTATTCTGTCTCTTTTCTCGCTACTGATTATCTATGGCGCAAGGTCGTCTGGGCGAGTAGTTAGATGGGTTGATGGAGATCGCTCCAATACTGAGGGTACGACAGCTCAGGCCGACTTAGTCAGTGATAATGGCACTAACCGGCAGCTGCTTGCTCAAGCCGATATAGAAAAAATGACCCCCTTGCAAAAAGCGGGCACCTTTCCGCAGCGTCAGACCCTTGTCGAGGGGGCTCAGGCAAGTGATATTAACGTGCCTGCTGCGCCCAATAATACGCCCCCTGCTGCCCAGCCGGACACGGCTCAGCAACCAACCCCAACCCAGCCCAATACAACAACTGGGCAGGGTGTGGTTAATCCTGCCCCTGCGGCCAGACAATCTCAACCCGTAAGAGCACTTTGGTAAGCTAGATCTTCTGGGGGGTCAACTGGGGCAAACGGCTATGGATCAGGCAGATGTACTGATTGTCGGCGGCGGCATCATCGGGCTGGCGATTGCAATTGAGCTACGTCAACAAGGAGCCACTGTTAAAGTTGTTAGCCGAGACTTTGCAGCGGCGGCGAGTCATGCGGCAGCAGGCATGTTGGCCCCTCGCGCTGAGCGGCTCTCTGGCCCAATGCTAGATTTGTGTCTGCGAAGCTTGGCACTATACCCCGAGTGGAGCCGTAAGCTAGAGGAGCTGACTGGCCAAGGGACCGGGTATTGGCCCTGTGGGATTTTGGCTCCGACGGTTGGGGCGGTTTTGCCTGATCGAGCGAAGTGTGAAGAGAGCAGGGAAGATAGGGAGGATGGGGGAGATAGGGAAGGTGTGGGTAGTGGGCTATGTCTCAGTGGAGATGCCATTCGGCAGTATCAGCCCGGCCTGAGTGAAGCCGTTCAAGCGGGATACTGGTTTGCCGAAGATGCTCAAGTTGATAACCGGCTCTTGGTCAACGCGCTGCGCATAGCTGCCCAGGAGATGGGTATAGAACTTCAGGATGGAGTTTCAGTAGAGGCCTTTCTGCAAGAAAACAAGCAGATTACTGGGGTGCTGACCTCTGCGGGGCGGCAGCAAGCAGGCCATTACGTTTTAGCAGCGGGGGCCTGGTCAAGTGAGCTATTGCCGGTGCCGATCACACCACGCAAAGGGCAGATGGCAGCCGTTCGCCAGCCCGACAATGTCATTCACCCTTTGAGAAGGGTGCTCTTTGGCGACAATATTTACATCGTGCCGCGCCGCGACGGACGGATTGTATTGGGGGCCACTAGCGAAGATGTCGGCTTTTTGCCCCACAATACCCCCGCTGGGGTGACTCAGCTCTTGAGCGAGGCCGTGCGACTATATCCTGCGATCGCAAACTACCCCTTACAAGAATGCTGGTGGGGCTTCCGACCCGCCAGCCCCGACGAACTCCCCATCCTCGGCCCCAGCCCCTGTCACAACTTAACCCTCGCCACCGGCCATTACCGTAACGGCATCCTCCTCGCCCCCATCACCGCCAAACTCCTCGCCCAGGCCATTACTAACCCTCAAAACTCCGACCTCCTTCTCAATTCCTTTTCCTGGAAACGATTCCACCTACCCACAACCCAATCTTCCCCATCTCCCCCACCCTCCCCATCTCCTCACTCACCCACTACCCACCCTCCCATGCAACTCACCTCCCCACCTCCCCACCTCCCCACCTCCCCACCTCCCACCCAAGACATCCTTACCATCGCCGGTCGCCAATTCACCTCCCGCCTGATGACCGGCTCCGGCAAATTCGACAACTTTGACGTCATGCGCCAGAGCCTCGCCGCCAGCGGTAGCCAGATTGTCACCGTCGCCGTCCGTCGGGTACACACTAATGCCCCCGGCCACGAAGGCCTGGCCGAAGCCCTCGACTGGGGCAAAATTTGGATGCTGCCCAACACCGCAGGCTGTGCCACCGCCGACGAGGCCATCCGCGTCGCCCGACTGGGACGAGAAATGGCCAAGCTCTTGGGGCAAGAAGATAACAACTTCGTCAAGCTTGAAGTCATTCCCGATGCTAAATATCTGCTGCCCGACCCCATCGGCACCCTCCAGGCCGCAGAGCAGCTGATTAAAGAAGGGTTTGCGGTGCTGCCCTACATCAACGCCGACCCGCTGTTGGCCAAGCGTTTAGAAGAAGCCGGTTGCGCCACCGTAATGCCGCTGGGCTCCCCAATTGGCTCTGGGCAAGGGGTGCGCAACGCCGCCAATATTCGCATCATCGTTGAGAATGCCAACGTGCCGGTGGTAGTGGATGCTGGGATTGGGACCCCTAGCGAAGCCGCTGAGTCGATGGAGTTAGGGGCCGATGCGCTGTTGATTAATACTGCGATCGCAAAAGCCAACGACCCCGTCGCCATGGGACGCGCCATGGGCCTCGCCACCGAAGCCGGACGCCTCGCCTACATTGCCGGACGAATTCCCGTCAAAGCCTACGCCAGCGCCAGCTCTCCCCTGACAGGGATGATCACAGCAGATGAGCGTAAAGGCTAATAAAATGCATATACGGTCGGTTCTCAAGAGCCCATATCAGCAAAGCTTTTTTGAATTAGCGGTTGTATGGATTGATCAAGTAGCAGAAGGGTCTACGATTCGAATCTGCTACAGAATTTTTGTACTTCCAGGATTTCCTGCACCCTTTCTCTTTGCTCTGGAGTCAGATTTGGGTCGTTTTCACTTGCGCTGTTTACATTAGAGGAGCTGTTTAAAAATGGCCTTGCAGAATCACAACCGGCTCTTAGCAGACCGTCAAGGTCTTCATCCTCATACGCTTCTAGTGGTGGCTGAATATAGTTGCCAACTCTCCAAATTCGAACTATTCCATCACTACCGGCTGATGCCAGGATAGGAGCTGTTGGGGAAAAATCGATATCTAAAATTTCTTCTGCAGAGGTGTCTAAAACATCTATGAGAGAACCACCATTACTTGACCAGATACGAATATTGGGATCTTTTCCAGCAGAAGCTAACATGTTGCCAGTCGGTCTAAAGGCTACTCTATGGACAGGGCCTTGATGCCCTCTCAACGTCTGGGAAAGGATACCGCTATCGTTTTTTATCTGCCATAGTCTGACAGTGTAATCTTCGCTTGCGGAGGCAAGTTGATCTCCATTCGAATTGAAAGCTAAGTCATAAACTGAACCTTCGTGCCCCTTTAGTACATACGAACTGCTTGCAACCGGATTCCAGATTTGTATAAGTGGACTTTTGCCTGCTATTGCAACGAGATCTTTTCGAGGATTGAACTCAACTTTGTAAACAGGGCTACCGTACTCAAAACTGCTAATAAGTTCACCACTAATCTGCCAAAGCTTTAATTTACCTTGAGAATCAGCGGTGACAAGCTGATTTCCAGAACGATTAAATGCAAGGCTTATGACAGGAGCATCATGTTTGAGTAAGGTAGGTGTGCGAAACCCATTTTCTTGATGCCAGATTAAGGCTGATCCATCAGAACTAACTGAGGCTAAAAATTGGTTGCCTGGGCTGAAGGCAACTTGGTTAATTTTATCATTATTGGCTTTGGGTAAAGTTTTGTAGAGAGCCCCATCCTGTTGCCATAGCTTCACCAAACCATCCCGATCACCAGTCGCTATCCACTGATTATCGGAACTATATGCGATGGTCTCTACTGCGCCAGAGTGAGCAAAAGCAACCTCAGTAAGGTTTTGGTTTAGCTCCCAAAAGCGAACGGATTGATCTACCCCGCCTGAGACAAGCTGCTGACCATCAGGGCTGAAAACTACACTGAAAACCTTGCCAATATGGCCCTCCAGGCGATTGATCTCCTTTAGATTAACCGTAGCTCTATAAAGATTATTGATGGTTTCAGCGCGTAAACTAGGTCGAAGACGTTGTACAAAAAAGTCATTTTGCTTAACTCGCTTACTCGCTTGTAGCGCAACCACTAAAGCGTCCAAGCCCTTACGATCATCCAAAGAAGTTACCAAGGCTTTGACCTCGCCTAAGCTGGTAATCAGCAGCAATCCGGTCAATCCAAATACCGTTGCCAAAATAACTGAGGCATATAGTCCCTGCCGTTTTCTTTGTAGTGCCAAATAACGCTGACTAGCCCAAATGTATTCTTGTTGCCGAGCGATGAGGGGCTCAATATCCCAATTACCTTTGCTGTCTAAGTGCTGACGCTGCTTACGCCAGTGCTGGATCTCCTGGTAATCGTGACGGTTCATCAAGAAACGATCTTGGCGTTCTTGTTCAGCCCATTCATATGCCTTGACTAGCAACCGTCTGTAGGTTTTGAGATCACCTAAATTCAGCTTTAATACATCTAATAGCTCGCTAAGTGTTTGCTCAAATGTGCTTTGCTCTCGAATAAAAGAAATATACTGAATAGATGATAAACCAATTGAGTCCAAAGCTGCCTGACTATAGCCCTTTTTACTTATTATAGGAATAATACG
Organism: Cyanobacteria bacterium P01_G01_bin.38; assembly: GCA_039180385.1. Lineage (GTDB taxonomy): Bacteria > Cyanobacteriota > Cyanobacteriia > Phormidesmidales > Phormidesmidaceae > SIO4C1. The sequence continues at coordinate 13,809 of JBCDDJ010000075.1, forward strand.
CTTGTTATGATATCGAGCCCTTTCTAGTTCCCAAAGACAAGGGGCTGACTGGACAGACTCAGGATCGACTATGAAGAAAAATGTATGCGCCTGGCGAATTCCTTCGTCAGACTCATCTCGCCAATCAGTCGCAACTGGGATAGTGTCTTGATCGAGCCAGAGTTGCCAGCCTTCTTGTCGCAACCGTTGACTCAGTTCGTGGACAAATTGCCTATTGGCATGCGAGTAACAAACAAAAATATCAGGTAGCCCTTGGCCCCCATAGACTGACTTTTCTTCGAGAGCACCTGAGACCGTATGGGCTGCTTCCACGGCCTCTAAAAAGGCCTGCTGTACTTCTGTAAATTGAAACTGGCGACCCAGTTTATGGGTATCAATCCAGCGTATTTGCTTTTTGACTTCTCTAAAATCTTCGGCTGTAATCAAGTATTGCGGTGGACGCCCTTTTTTATCCCACTCTGTTGAGCGGGCCAGCAATCGTACGTATGTTTGCAGATGGATAATATTTTGAGCAACCCGCTTAAAGACCTTATCCCAAGGCGCAGACTGGATATCGAAATAAACTAACCGATCAAGAACATCTGACAAGGCTAGGAGATCGAGTTGTATATCTTTTAGAACCAGGCATATTATCTTGTTTAACCTGCAAGCCATTCTAAGAGATTCTATTATGGCTTCATATTTATAGGTGTTACTACTAAGAATAAGAATAAAGGTATCAGCTTTAAACAATCCTTCTCTATATAGAGATTGATAGCTATTAGACTCTGATTGACCGAAAGAAGGTATATCATCGAAGTCAATCCAAGGGTCAAGCCCTTCCGCACGAATCGCTCTGTCTATACGCCTTACAAAATTACTATCTTCCGGAGCATAAGCTATAAATATATCATTGTCTCTAGGTCTACTAATAGCTACTCTTCTAATCCGATCTTCTCTAGGTATTTGAAAGCAAAGTCTTATAGAACTTCTTCCTAACTTAGCGCCGACAAAATCATAATTACCAACCCTACTTTCTGCTTCCTGAAAGTCTTTTAGTGAGCCACTACTTGCTTCAGTTAAACTGTCTTCTATAGCCTCTTTTTTACTAGATATTACTAATTTTTTTTTGATATTAAGAACTATTCCAACTAGCTCCCCATACTCAAATCCCTCTTGACCCTTTCTGGCGAGATAGTTGTCATTTATAAAGCTTGACGTAGACTCAAACTTGTCATTATATAGGTTTGACCATGGTTTGCAAAAGTTTGATTCGAAAACCCAATCTATAATTTGCTGGGCCTGTCGAGAATCTTCAAGAATTCTATCCTTGTCTTTTCGACATCTTTCCGTAGTTTTGCAAATCCATATATATTCATCAGAATTTTGACTCTCTTCTTTGATCCAATCTTTTAATTTTCGCCAGGCATAGACAATGACTTCATGAGAAATATCAATTATAGATTCATTTGATATTTTCCTTGAAGGGGGTGGCATAACGAAAGAGACGCTTTCGTCACGAAATTCATTGAGTACACTAATTATAGAATTAGATACATCTTCTTCTTTGTAAGGCTTAGAATCAACTTCTCTTGGGATACCTTCTCTTTTCTGATATTCCTGGATTTTTCTTCGTTTTTCAAAAATTCCTTTTATAATGGATTCAAGGACTCGAAAGGAAGTGGGTCTTCTTACATATCTTCTATTGTCGACCTTTACAGTTATAATCTGAAATATCAGCTTAGCGATTTCCTTGTCACTCTTATTCTTAAGTTTATTAAATATCTTATCTGCATGATTTGAAAGTGCTTCGTCAGTAGTACCTATAGCTTCATAATGTTCTATATCAATGGTGACTTCTGATGAGTTTTTGATCTCCCAGTCAGCCCAAGTTTGACTTAGGGCATGTTGTAAAATAGGGAGTTGGTTTAGATCTTCCTCAGTATCATTCAATAATCTGTTGACTAATCTTGGTGTAATTTTTGCCCCCCTGACCGCCACCGGTCCTTTAATAGCACTGGTAAGCTGATCTCGGGTCAACCGAGGAATCAAATACTGGCTATCATTTAGTGCCTCTGGTAACCCTCGAAATTGCACGCACTCCCCTAAAAAATCAGAGCGCATTGTTAGGACGACATATATTGGAAACTTTACTTGAGAAGTAGCTTCTAGCAATAATTTGACAAAGGCAGTTGCTTCATCAATGGCTCCTGGTTGATTTCTGAAGCGGAATAACTCCTCAAACTGATCAACTACAACCAATAAATTTTCACCTTGGGGCATCTGAGCCTGTTCTACCGCTTCTGCTAGCCCTAAGGCACCTCGTCTCAAAACTGCATCTGTCAATAATGTTTGAAGACGCGCATCTTCTCCAGTAGATCCCAAAACCTCAGGATCATTAAGTGCCCGAGCTAAATTTGCAATGGGGCTATTCGTTGGCCTCATCAAGGCTATTCGCCAGTTGGCTCCTGCCTGAACCATCGAACCACTATATAGAGCTGGCAGTAAACCTGCCCGCACTAATGAAGATTTACCACTCCCAGAAGTCCCAGTGACAGCTAGGAAACGGTGTTTCCGAAGCCGCCTCAATAATTCATCAATTTGCCCCTCACGGCCAAAAAACAAGTGAGTTTCAGACGCTTCAAAAGGGCGCAAACCTGGAAAAGGATTAGTGCGTGTTTGAGTATCTAACATGGTGACTGTTTCCTTTGAAGGATCTGATTCAAATGAGTTTGAAAATCATCGAAGCTCTGAAAAATTTTGGCCTCATGGGTCAGGCACCAGTCTTCTTTATCTTCTGTATAGGGTTCACCTACTAATACCGCTTTTGCCAATAGCGGCTGAGTTCTTCCGTAGCCTGGGATTTTTCGTAAGTCGCTTAACTTAGTTTGAAACCAAGATTCCTTCACGTTACCGCAATAAATAACTACCACATCACAAGTACATAAACAGTCCTGATGATGCTGACGCACCTCACCCTCATCCCCTTTGAATAAAGGAAGCATAACCTCAAAGCCTTGATGGAAAAGTTTTTTGCGGAATGGTCGCACCGTAGCGCGATCCGCCTCACCACAAATCAGGTAAATTCGCTTTATACCATCAGTCTCTGAAGGAACTTTGATTGCTCGCTGAGATGAAGGGTTAAGTCTCTGATGAATCAAAGTTTTTAGCTCTTCTAAACCCGTTTGCAAAAAATCAGGTTCATTTCTCAAAGAGGCAATAAAATTTTCTTGTTGAGTACCCTTGGGTTCTAGCCCGATTGGAAACCAAGTTAAATGGTTGAAAAAATTATCTCGGCTACTTTTTTCTTGAGCTAATATCTTTTGTAACTCAACTAAAGAACGAGTTTCTCCTTCTGGCACACCACTTCGGACAGAGCCAATTAAATGAACGGATAATTTACATTTTTCCAAGTTTTCTCGAATCGCGTTCTCGCAATTTTCTGTGTAGAGTAGCGGCTGGCTTGGTAAGACTGTATGACCTCGCTGCTGTAATTCTGTTCTAATTTTTTCGCGTGCTTCAGCTAAATCAGATGTGGTCTCAGCTAAATAGACTGCAATGCCATCATCCTTGGGAACGGATTCAGCTGTGTCAGATAAAAGTACTTTTAATAAGTCTCTGATGTCATAAGCTAGCTTCAGCAACTCTCTATGATATGCCTCCTCAGCTTCGGAACCATAGAGACTGTTAAATTCTATTTTTTCTCCCTTCAAAGTGCCATAGAACTTGTAGCCTAATAGGTCACGAATGGCTTGAGGGTGCTTCTCTTGCTCTAGCTCAGTTTTAATAACCTTAAAAATGCGAGACTTATCGCGGTTTTTCCCGAGCAATAAGCCACCATTTTTTAGAGCTTCTCGGCAGAATGACTCCATTTCTCTGAGACACCATTCTGACTCGATATAACGAGGTGAAATAATAGATAAAAGCAAAGCAACCTTTGATAGCTGTTGCTCAATTACTTTCTCAAAGTAGTCATTGCCACGTAGCGTATCATCTCGCCAGATATCAGGCTTCTGACCCCACACCCTATTCAGACATTTCTCCAAATCTCGATGAAAATCCGAAACCCATTGCTTTTGCCTTTCACCTTCGGGGGCATTATCCACATGGGCATAGCTAATGAATATATGTTTGTCGAAACCCATCTTCTAATGGCTGAACAGCTTTAGAGAATGTTAGCTATACGGTAAAAATACTTATTCAGATGGTATATGTGCTTCAAAGAATCTTGGAATCGCTTCGAGGCTTTCATTGAGACAAATGAGGTGCATTTAATATTATGTGTTAAAAATTCTATGCTCAGCGGAAACCTATAAGAAAGCTTAATTTTTGAGTATTGCAGTTAGGCAACTATAGCCCCATGATCTTTACAAAACTAAATTTTCAGTAGTGTTAGGTCAGATCGATTGATCACTGTTCACGAATTCAAGATCAAGCTTCTAAACTAGTAAGTAGAGAATCCAACCCTGCCATCAGCGGCCAGCTTTTCACCACAACCTTCAAGATGCAGCTTCAAGCCTTGGGCGCAACCGATCGCCTTGTCCGCTGAGACAGCAGGCATTCACCATGCATCCGCATACTGTTGAGCACCGCACCCTGGTCATTTTAGGCGCGGGGCCAGCTGGGTTAACCGCCGCGATTTATGCCGCCAGAGCCCACCTTGATCCATTGGTGCTTCAAGGCCCCAATCCGGGTGGGCAACTGGTCAAAACCTCCACAGTAGAAAATTATCCTGGTTTTGACCACGGCGTTTTGGGGCCTGAGCTGAT